>JAFAIN010000213.1 GCA_019236695.1 Acidobacteriota bacterium
GGGGCCGCATCGAGAGCGCCGACCGGACAAATGAATTGCTGTTGGCCGGCCAGTTTGAGCCTGCCAACTTTCAGGAGAGCGTCATTGCGCGGGTGCAGGCGTTCACTGGCGGCTACGAACGTGATTTTTACATCATTCCCCGCCTGAAAACCGGCCTCGGTGCGCAGCTCACCGTTTACGCCACTCCGGCCCCGCTGAAAATCCAATATGGCGATCGCCCAATCGGCGCAGTGCTCTTCCTGCGCCTCCGCAATTAGCCCAGCGTGGGATCTTCATTCCTCCGTGCCTCCGCGGTGAAATCATCCTTTATTCGAACCTCAGCGCTTCAATCGGGTCCAGCAGCGACGCCTTGCGCGCCGGGTAGTATCCGAAGAAAATCCCCACTGCAATCGAGAACACCGCAGCCGTCATCACCGCTTCCGGTGAAACCTGCAGCGGCCACTGCAGGCTGCGGCCCAGGCCGATGGATCCAAACAGTCCCACCAGTACCCCGACGGCTCCTCCCATCAGGCTCAGAAGCACCGATTCCGCCAGGAATTGAAACTGCACATCGCCTTCCGTGGCTCCTACCGCCATGCGCACCCCAATCTCGCGCGTGCGCTCCGTCACCGAAACCAGCATCACGTTCATGATCCCGATGCCCCCCACCAGCAGCGAGACCGAGCCTACGCAGATCAAGAAAACGCTGAACGTCCTGCTGGCGTCCAACTGCGCCTGGATCTGGTCTTCAGGATTCCGGATATTGAAGTCGTCATCTTCGCCCGGGCGCAGCTTGTGCCGCTCGCGCAGCAACTCTGAAGCCTCCGCGCCTGCCTGCTTGATCACATCGAATGATCTTGCCGAGCACAGCACGTCATCCAGCCAGGGCTGCCCCATCACTTTCTTCATCGCCGTCGTATAGGGCATCACCAGCGTGTCGTCCTGGTCCTGCCCCGTAATGCTGGTTCCTCGCGATTGCAGCACGCCCGTCACCCGGAAAGGAATGCCTTTGATGTTGATGGTTTTCCCCACCGGGTCTTCGGCTCCGAACAATTGGTCCCTTACCGTGCTGCCCAGCACGCATACGTTGGCGGCGCGGTCAACGTCTTCCTGGGAAAAGATTGCGCCCTGCTGCGCCGGCCACCGCTTGATCTCGAACCACTCCGGCCCCACCCCGCGGTAGTGCGTCTGCCAGTTGTGGTTCTGGTATATCAACTGGGCGTTCGAATCCACGTTGGGTGATACTGCTTTGATCAGCCCGATCTGGTTCTTGATGGCTTCGGCGTCGGCCAGCGTCAGGCTGCTGGTTCCTCGCGTCCCCGTGCGCACCCCGTTCACCGCGCGGCCGCCCGCCTCGATCCAAACGAAGTTGTCGCCCAGGTTCTGCAGTTGCTGCTGGATCTGTACCGACCCTGCCTGGCCAATCGCCACCACGCAGATCACCGCGCCGATTCCGATGCAGATGCCGAGTAGCGTCAGGAGGGAGCGCAGCTTGTTGCGCGAAAGCGTCTTCGCGCCGTCGCGCAGCAGATCGATATAAAACGTAATCAGCTTCACGGAGGCCCGGCGAATACCTTTCCAGATTAGCCCAATACTAAAGCTGCTGTATCCATAACCCGCTCTGTCATCCTGAGTCCGCCGCGGCGGACGAAGGATCCCCGCAAGGCTTGCACCGGTAGCGCGGCTCGGAGATCCTCCCCTCAGCCTTTTCTGCTGAGCCAGGTCGTATTTGGGGCAGAGAGATATAGCAAGCTTACTTCCCCTTTAGCCCATATTTCCAAACACGTCGGTCCGGCCGCCCTCTGCGATTTGGTCCTTCTCCGCGCCTCCGCGCCTCCGCGGTGAAAATCACGTCAACCCTCAAGCGAACGTTTATACTGCCTCACCACGGAGAAAACCCCATGCGCCGAATGTGCCGGCTTGCCCTCATCCTGTTCTGTTGCGCCCAGGCCTACACCCAACCGCAACCTGCGCCGCCGGCCGCCTGTGACGAGCAGATGGTGCCCATGCGCGATGGCGTGCGGCTCCAGACCGTGATCTGCCGCCCCCGCGATGTTGACCAGCCGCTGCCCATCCTCTTTACCCGCACGCCCTATGGCGTGCCTGGCCTGCAAAACCCGCGCATGCCATCCTTCGGCGACGGCAACCTCTACATATGGGTCACCCAGAACATTCGCGGCCGCTTCAAGTCCGAAGGCACATTCGTCATGCAGCGCTCGCCGCGCGATTCCAGCGACCCGAAAGCCGTTGATGAAAGCACTGACGCTTATGACAGCATCGAGTGGCTGGTCAGGAACCTCCCCAAAAACAATGGGCGCGTCGGCATGTATGGCATTTCTTATTCCGGCTGGACCACCGCCATGGCCATGCTTCTGCCCCACCCTGCGCTGAAGGCGGTTTCCGAGCAGGCCTCGCCCGCCGACATGTTTCTGGGCGACGATTTCCATCACAACGGCGCTTTTCGCTTGAGCTACGGCTTCGAGTATGCCGCGTTGCTGGAGTCCTCCAAGGAGGAAAACACTCATTTCAATTTCGATCGCTACGATACTTACCAGTGGTATCTCGGCCTGGGGCCGCTCTCCAACGCCAACTCGCGTTATTTCCACGGCAAGCTTCCCACCTGGAATGATTTCGTCAACCATCCCAGCTATGACGCGTTTTGGAAAAAACAGGTGTTTGCCACCTATTTCACTCACTCCACCGTGCCCAACCTGAACGTGGCGGGCTGGTGGGACCAGGAAGATTTTTACGGTCCCCAGAAGATCTATGAACTCATGAAGCGCAGCGATCCCAATGACTGGAACCGCTTCGTCGCCGGGCCCTGGAACCATGGCGGCTGGGCGCGCCCCGACTGCACCCGGCTCGGGCCCATCGATTTTGGCCGCAATACCTGCGACGATTTCCGCCGCGACGTCATGGGTCCCTGGTTTGCTTATTGGCTGTACGGGAAAGGCGAACTGACCAGGGCCGAGGCGACGACATTTCAAACTGGCAGCAACACCTGGAAGTCCTACGAGGCGTGGCCGCCTCGCCAGGGCTTTGCCCCCCGTAAGCTCTACTTCCACGCCGGCGGAAAGCTCTCCTGGGACCCGCCCGATGCGGCAGGGCAGGAGGCCTTCGATAGCTACGTCTCCGATCCTGCGAATCCCGTCCCCTACCGTCACCGGCCCATCACCGCTACCTATCCCGGGCCCGAGTGGCCGGTGTGGCTGCTGGAAGATCAGCGCTTTGTCGAGCATCGGCCCGATGTGCTGTCGTGGCAAACCGAACCCCTGGCCGATAGCGTCACCATAACCGGCGACATTGTGGCTGACCTGTTTGCGTCCACCACTGGCAGCGACAGTGATTGGGTCGTCAAGCTCATTGATGTCTATCCCGATGATTTCCAGAAACAGCCGCCCGGCTCAACTCCGGGGAGCGCGGTTTCCGCCCCGGAACAGAAGTGGGACTTGAACGGATATGAATTGATGATCGCCGATGAAGTTTTCCGCGGCCGCTTCCGCTCGAGCTTCGAAAATCCCGAGCCCATCACTCCCAACCAGGTTGCCGAATACAGGATTGACCTGCATACCAACGATCACGTGTTTCTCAAAGGCCACCGCATAATGGTCCAGGTGCAAAGCACCTGGTTCCCCCTCATTGACCGCAACCCGCAGAAGTTCGTGCCCAACATCTTTGAGGCGCAAGCGGCGGATTACATCAAGGTCACCCAGCGCATCTACCGCTCCCCTGCGCAAGCCTCCTCCATCGTCCTGCCGGTTGAAACCGGCCCCCGATAGCCTGGGAGCGATCTGCAGGAACGCGCGAGCACCGCTCGCCTCACTTTCTCCTGTCGTCTCCGCGTCTCCGCGTCTCCGCTGTGAACTCGTCTCCTACTTGGCGACAATGCTCACCAGCTTCACCGGAACCACAATCACCTTCACAACCTGCTTGCCCTCCAGCGCCGCCCGCACCTTTTCATCCCCCAGCGCCGCCTCCCGCAGTTCCTCCTCGCCAATGTTGGCCGCAACCGTGATCCGGCCGCGGATCTTTCCGTTGATCTGCACCGGAACCTCGAGTTCCTCTTCCCGCGCCAGTTCTTCGCGGAACACCGGCCATGGATGGCGCAGCAGGTCAGGAATCCCCGGTTCGCCGGCCAGCGTCTCCCAGAGTTCGTGCGCCAGGTACGGCGCGAACGGGGCCAGCAGCAGCACCAGCTTGCGCTGCGCGTCCGCAACCTGCGGCGCCGGAATCTCGCCCGCGGCGATTTGCGGCTCCAGATCCTGTAGTTCGTTCACCAGTTCCATGATGGCTGCGATCGACGTATTGAAGTGCCAGCGCCCTGCAAAATCCTGGGTTACGCGTTGAATGGTCTGGTGCAGCTTGCGCTCCAGCCGGCGCGATCCGTTCGGCGCCAGAGTCGGCGCCTCGCTCTCCTGCGCGCGGCGGCCTGCTGCGGCGTACCGCATCACAAACCGGTACACCCGCCCAAGAAATCGGTGGATGCCCTCCACCCCTGCGTCCTGCCAGTCCAGATCGCGGTCCGGAGGCGCGGCAAACAGCGCATACATCCGCGTGCTGTCCGCCCCGTACCGGTCTGCCATTTCGTCGGGCGATACCACGTTGCCCAGGCTCTTTGACATCTTCGCGCCGCCCTTGATCACCATACCCTGCGTGAACATCCGCACCGCCGGCTCATCGTTCGCCACCAGCCCAAGGTCGCGCATGAACTTTGTCCAGAAGCGTGAATAAATCAGGTGCAGGATGGCGTGCTCCACCCCCCCGATGTATTGGTCAATGGGGAACCACTGCCGCGCCGCTTCTGCTGCGAATGGCTGTTCGGAGTTGCGCGCGTCGGTGTAGCGGTAGAAATACCAGGACGAGTCCACGAAGGTGTCCATGGTGTCGGTTTCGCGCCGCGCCCGCCCTCCGCACTTCGCGCAAGTTGCATTCACGAATTCGGGCACGCGCCCCAGCGGTGAGCCCCCGCTTTGCGTGATCTCCACGTTCTCGGGAAGCAGCACCGGAAGCTGGTCCTCCGGTACCGGCACAATGCCGCAGCGCTCGCAGTACAGCATCGGGATCGGCGTGCCCCAGTAGCGCTGCCGCGAAATGCCCCAATCCTTCAGCCGGTACGTAATGCTGGCCTTTCCGAACCCCCTCTCCGCGGCATAGCGGGTCATCTCCTGCATGGCTTCGCGGCAGGCCAGCCCGCTGAACTCGCCGGAATTGATCAGCAGGCTCTCCGTCCCTGCGTAAGGCAGGAGCGACTCATGCGGCTCATGCCCGCCCGCTGCGTCGTTCTGCTTTCGTGGCAGGATTACGACCTTGATCGGCAGGTCGTACTTCCGGGCAAATTCATAATCCCGCTCGTCATGCCCCGGAACCGACATGATGGCCCCCGTGCCATAGTCCATCAGGATGTAGTTCGCAACCCAGATCGGCATCCGCGCCGCCTCAGCCTGCCCTGCGGCTTCCAGGAATGGGTTAATCGCGTACTTGCCGGTGAACACGCCGTGCTTGGTGGTGTCCAGCTTCCCTATATCGCCGGCTTCGCGCGCGCGCCGCTGCTCGGCCAGCAGTTCTTCCACCTGCGCCAGCAGCGCAGGGTCGTTCCCAATCAGCGGCGCCACCAATGGGTGTTCCGGAGCCAGTTGAATCGAGGTTGCGCCAAATATGGTGTCAATGCGGGTTGTGAAGACCGTTGCCTTTTCCGCATTGCGTCCCGCCGGCGCCTCCAGCCTGAAATCAACCAGCGCGCCTTCGCTGCGGCCGATCCAGTTGCGCTGCATCGTTCGCACTTTTTCCGGCCAGCCATCCAGCTCTTCCAGCCCGTTCAGCAGTTCGTCCGCGTACTGCGTGGTTCGTACGAACCACTGCTCCAGCTCACGCTGCTCTACCACTGTCTCCTCATGCCGCCAGCAGCGCCCGCCCACAACCTGCTCGTTCGCCAGCACCGTCGCGCACTCCGGGCACCAGTTCACCCGGCTCATCCGCCGGTAAGCCAGTCCGCGCTCGTAAAGTTTCAGGAAGAACCACTGGTTCCAGCGGTAGTACTCCGGCAGGCAGGTCGTTACCTCTCGCGACCAGTCATAGGCAAATCCCAGGCGCCGCATCTGCTCGCGCATATGCGCAATGTTGCCCAGCGTCCACTGCCGCGGCTGCACGCCGGCTTTCAGAGCCGCATTCTCTGCCGGCAGTCCGAATGAATCCCACCCCATGGGATGCAGCACGTTGTACCCGTTCATCCACATGTAGCGCGCCAGCGCATCCCCAATCGAGTAGTTGCGCACGTGCCCCATGTGCAGCACGCCCGAGGGATAAGGCAGCATCTCCAGTACGTAATATTTTGGCCGCGTGCTCTTGCCGCCCCCGGCCGCATACAGGTCAGGGTTTTCGCGCCATCGCGCAGACCACTTCGCTTCAATGGCGCGGGCGTCGTAGCGCGTCTCGCGCGCCTCAACATTGCGCGGCTCAGGGGTAACTCTGGTTTCCATGGGAAGACGCCTGAATAGTGGCTAAAACTTTGATTTTACATAACCAGCCGGCGCGTGCAGGCGATGGTGATAGCGCTGCCCGTCACGAGCTGCTGCGTAGGGCGCAGGTGCAGCCCGCGAAGCGGGTGGCAGAGATTAGCCCCGGGCGTAAGCCCGGGGAAAAAGCGCATTCACGAATTCAGCCCGCGAAGCGGGCGGCAGAGACTAGCCCCGGCGTAAGAAAATGATGTAAGTCCCTGTCCGTTGCTGCGTCATCGCAATAAGGGCTCTGCCAATGGCTGCTTCAAGAATCCTCCGCCTCCTCGCTGCGGGCACTGTGGCTGCTCTCGCCGGACTTTCTGGGCTCGCTCAACCACCGGCCCCTGCTGCGCCCTCCACTCCGCTGTCTGTAGTTCTCGAATCGTTGAAGCGCGCCGATAGCGATTTGGCCCTGCGCCGCAACTACACATATGTGGAGCGCGAAGTCCAGAAGTCTCTGGATTCCCGCGGCGCCGTGAAAAAACAGGAAATCCATACTTATGACATCGTGATGGTGGGCAGCCGTCGCCATGCCCGCCTCATTGCCAGCAACGACCAGCCGCTAACCGAAAAACAGGCGCAAAAAGAAGCAGAGCGAATGCGCCGCGCCGAAGAAAAGGACCAGGAGCGTGCCGGCCGGCATGATCCCGTCAAAGACAAGGAAAAAGAAG
>JAFAIN010000207.1 GCA_019236695.1 Acidobacteriota bacterium
ACGGCTCCGCATCTGTTCGGGTTTCAACAGGAAAAGAATCTGCCGCCTGGTATCGAATCTGCCGCCAGCCAACCTGCACCCGCTTAAGGTCCGGCAGCCGATCCGGGCGAACGTATAGAAAGGCGGTTCCGAAGTCTCCCATCAGCCACTTGTAGGACCCGCAAGCGCAAAAATCCACGCCGGAAGATTTCACGTCCACCGGAACAGCGCCGGCCGCCTGAATGATATCCGCATAAACCAGGGCGTTCCGGGAGTGAGCCAGTTCACACAGGCTCTTCAAGTCATACTGAAAGCCGGTGACATTGGAGACAAGCGAAACCGCTACCAGGCGCGTGCGCTTGCTGATTACGGCTTCCACGTCTGCCAGATCAATGCTTCCCTCACGCGCCGGAACCACAGAAACCGGAACACCGTGCCGGGCGAGCTCGCCATACATCACCAGCGAAGCATCGTAGTGCAGCGCATCCGTAACCACTCCGGCAGACGCGTTCAATCCAAGCGATTGCCCAACCAGGTTCTCGCCTTCCATCGTGCTGGGGACGACTGCGACATCGGCGGGGCTCGCGTGAATCAGGCCGGCGAACTGTTCTACGGCTGCATTGCGCGCATTGTTCCCGGGGCCGATTCGGTGATCATGAGTTGCCCGTTGCCGCAGGAATTCGTCATACGCGCTGCGCGCAACGGCGCTCATTGGGTGAGTGTAGGCCGCATCCAGATACACGCCGCGGACAAAAAAGCTGCTTTTATCGGGCAGGCCTGGCGATGGTGGGATGGCGCCGGCCACCCAGCCGGCATCCCGCGACAGTGACCACAATGGCAGTGCGCAAACTCCCTTCAGCAACCCGCGCCGTGAGCCCTGCATTGGCTGTCTCCTGGGCTGAATTTGCCCAACCGGTGAAGAGGACTCCCGTACCTTACACGAATCGGGCTTTCGGTTGCCCCCAGCTCCGTGGCTCTGGGCGATGCCGGCTGGGCTACATCTCAGCGAGCCTGGCCAGCAGCGCGGCGAGCGCGTCCAGGGCGAGATAGCTGGCATGGATTGACTCGCTGGGAAGCCCGCCCAGGGATTGCAACAGCTCATCGCGGCGCAAGCACCGGGCTTCCGCGACGGTACGCCCGGTGACAAGCTCCGTGAGAGCGGAACCGGCCGCAATGGAGGCGGTGCAGCCGCGAGCGCGGAAACGAACCTCCGTGAGGCGCTGGTTCTCAACCCGTGCAGCCAGGCGCAGCACGTCGCCGCAGGCAGGATTCTGCGCCTCCGCCTCGGCATCGGCTCCGGGCAATTCGCCGGCGTTGCGGGGATGCTGGAAGTGGTCGAGAACAGATTCGGAATACATCAGTGCTCGTGGCGCGCTTCGCCGCTTTCTTCCGGCTCGACGTGTTGCGACGCGAGATACTGGCGCACCGACGGGCCGATCTTGTCTGCGTTGGCCAGCAGAATCGAAACCTGCCAGGCCTCAGTGTCGGAAATGTGGCCCTTAAACTGGGGCATGCCGGTGAGCCGGATGCCGTTCACCACTTTCCAGTAGGTCTCGCCGGCAGGATCATCGGTGACGCCCGTGCCTTTGAAAAGTTGCGGCGCGCGCGGGAATTCATTCCTGCCCATTTCGGAGTCCTGCCCGGGCAGGCCATGGCACACGGCGCAGTGCTCAGCATAGATATGCGCGCCAGCCATGTAGTTTTCATCATTCGCCGGAACGGGAGGCGGCGCCTTCGGCATCTCCTTCTCAACCCGCGCGCGCAGCGCCTTTTGCGCCAGCGAGCGCTCGAACGGCATGGCCTGCGCGCTCACCGCCACCGGCGCCGCCCCGGCGCTGAAGTAGAAGTACACCGAGCCGGCCACACAGGCCAGCGCCACCACAAATCCGATCACAAAGCCTTTCATCCGCCTGCCTCCATGCCCGAATGCCGATTATAATCAGGCGCAGGGAAACGCATTGCCCGGCCTGCTGAGCTTCGCGAATGGCGTATTTCAACCACCCCGGCTCGAATCGGTGTTTCTGTTTGTCACCTCCACCTGCAATTCGCTGTGCCGCACCTGCTTCTATTGGGACGAGCTGAACAGCAACCGCGACCTGACGTTCGCACAAATCGAAACCATCAGCGCTACTTCCCCGCCGTTTCATAAGCTGTGGATTTCGGGCGGCGAGCCGTTTTTGCGCAAGGAACTGGCGGAGATTGTAGAGCTGTTCTATGCGCGAAATGGCGTCCGGCACGTCAATCTGCCCACCAATGGCCTGTTGCCGCAGAAAACCGAGGATGTGGTTGACTACTTGCTTTCCCGCTGCCCCGAGCTTGTCATCGATCTCAACTTCTCGCTTGACGGCCTGGCCAACACGCATGACACCATTCGCGGCGTGCCGCACAACTTTGAAAAAACACTGGCCACCATCGATATGGCCGCACAGAAATGGCAGGGCATCCGCCGGCTGCGGCGGAATGTAGTGACCTGCATTACGAGTGAAAACTACGCGGAGCTGGTTGAGCTGGCATGGAGGATAGCCCGGGATAACCGGAGCGATGGCCATTACTTCGAAGTGATCCGCGGGCAGCCCCTGGACCCGGCTCTGAAGCAGATGACTGCCGGTGAGTTGCGGGACCTGCATCGGCGGCTTCTGCCATTCCACGAGCACTATGCCGGGCGCCTGTTCGCGCATCTCCGCCAGCCGGCGCGTGCTCTTGCAATTGCCTATTACGTTGGCATGGTCAAATTTCACTTTGACCTGCACGAGCGCAATTTTGCCGGGCCGAGCCGCTGGCCCATGCCCTGCACGGCCGGCTCCACAACCATCGTCATCGACCATGATGGGCACTATCGCGCGTGCGAAATGCGCGGCAAACTGGGCCGCCTGCAGGATCATGGATTCGATGTTGCGGCCGCGCTCCGCTCAAACCCCATGCAGAATGAAATCGCGGCCATTCCGGCAGCCAACTGCTGGTGCACGCATTCCTGCTGGATCTACACGTCGCGGAAATTCAGCCCGCGGGTCACGCTGTTTCATATTCCGTGGACCTACCTCAAGCACCGCTGGAGCCGGCTGCCGCGGCTCAACGCAGCAGATTTGGAACCGTTTCGAGTGGCGATTGGCAACTAGCGCGCCGGTTCGGCTTGTGTCGCTCCAGCCCAGCGCATCGGTTGTGCTGGAGCGGATCGGCATGCTCGATCGCCTTGTGGGCTGCACAAAATGGTGCCGCGATCTTTGCCCCGGCATCCCGGAAGGCTGCGGGATTGTTGCCGATTCCTGGAGCTCCACTGCGGCCGAAATCCAGGCGCTCAAACCCGATCTGGTCCTGGCGTCCGTGCCCTACCGCGAGGAATCGTTGGCTGAGATTCTGAAAGCAGGGGTGCCGGTGCTGGCTCTCGCTCCAAAATCTTTGGCCGACATCTACAAGGATATTGCCCTGATCGCCGCCGTGGCAGGAGTTGCCGACCGTGCGGGCCCGGTCATCGAGAACATGAGGCAGGAAATTGAATGCGTGCGCGCGCTGGCCAGGGAACTGCCGCGGCCTCGGGTCTTCTGCGAGGAATGGGGCAGGCCGATCATCCGCTCGCAGCCATGGGTCAAAGAAATGGTGCAAGCTGCCGGCGGCGAGTTCCTGGGCGCGCCGGGCACGATGGTAGAGGCGCAGAACATCATTGAGGAGCAGCCCGATGTGCTCATTGCCGCCTGGTGCGGAGCCGGCAATCGCGTTCCGCTCCAGAAGATGATTCATCAACGCAACTGGCACGAGTTGCCGGCTGCAAGATTGCGGCGCGTGTACTGCATCCGCGACGAGTTCCTGAACACCCCTGCGCCTACACTGGTGCACGGGCTGAAAGCCCTGGCCGCCGCCATTCATCCGGAAGCGTTCCCTGCCGCGGCGGGCCTGCGGAAAATGGGACACTGAGCTATTGAGTCATTGGGCTATTGAGTTATTTGCCAATTTGTCAAATTCTCATAATTAGCACATGCCAAACCCGGCGTATGACGACATCCTCCAGGAACTGGCAGCGGCTTCGCCGCCGCTGGGAGCCCGCGAGCTCATGAAGGAAATCACCCTGCGCCTCGGAGAGCTTCCGGGTTTCGCCTGGGTTGGGTTCTACATGATCGAGCCACGCCACAACGCCGAAACCGAGCCGATGCTCGTGCTCGGCCCATTCCGCGGCGCTGACACGCAACACAAACGCATTCCCTTGAACCAGGGCATCTGCGGAGCTGCAGCCTCGAGCGGCGAAACCGTGGTGGTAGATGACGTGCACTCGGACCCGCGCTATCTTGCGTGTTCCATCGAAACCCAATCCGAGATCGTGGCGCCGATCCGGGTTCGCGGGCAGGTAGTGGGCGAGCTCGATATCGACAGCCACTCACCCGCCGCGTTCGGGCCAGCCGAGCGCGCGCTGGTTGAGCGGTGTGCCGCAGCCGTCGGCCGCCTTCTTGAGAACGACCACCAATGAACCAAGCCCGGCTTGTAGTCGCGGCGCTGATTTGGCGTCGAGGCAGGCTGCTGATTTGCCAGCGCACCCGCCACCAGCAGATGCCGCTGAAATGGGAGTTTCCGGGAGGGAAAGTGGAGGATGGCGAGGCTCCCGAGGCGGCCCTGGCGCGGGAATTGGATGAGGAACTAGGGATTGGCGCCACCATCGGCCGTGAGGTGGCGCGGCTCCGGCACCAGTACCGCAGTGGGGTGGCTATCGATTTGCGTTTTTATCTTGTGGAAACGTATGCAGGTGAGGCTGAGAATCGGATTTTCCGCGACATTCAATGGGTGAAGCCCGCCGACCTTCCCCGTTTCGACTTCCTCGAAGCTGATGTGGAGATTGTGCGTGGGCTGGCAAAGGGAAAACTGCTGTGAACGGGGTTCTACTGTTCAAAGAACCGACAGGCGGGAGCCATAGAATCTTGCCCCACGAGAGCACTGTCATCCTGAGGCCGAAGGGCCGAAGGATCCCAGAACGGTTTACGCTGCGGAGCGGCATGGAATTCCCCCGCATCGAGCGAGGATGAGCAGCCGGCGGTGTAGCTCGGGATTCCCGGGGATTCTTCGCTGCGCTCAGAATGACAAACGATTTTGAAATATTCCTGCACCAGAGAGTGCCCACCCCCTGCTATTCCCGCTTGCGCAGCCAACTGATCACATCATCAGCCGTTATGACGCCGATGAGCCTGCCTTCATGATCCACCACCGGCAATGTGAGCAGGTTGTACTTGTCGAAGGTCTCGGCTACCTCCTTCTCGCTGGCCTCGGGAGGGCAGGAGATTGTCTCTTCTCCGGCAAGCTCAGTTAACAGTTTCTCCTGGTTGGCCGCTACCAGCGCCGAAAGCGGGACTGCTCCCTGCAGCTTCCAGTCTTCGCTCACGAGAAAAATGGTGGCAACGCTGGTGGCATCACCCTCGTACCGGCGCAGGGCTTCGGCGGCATCAGCTACCGTGGCGCGCGGGCTTAGAGCGAGGTAGTCGGTGGTCATGCGGCCCGCTGCGGTATTTTCCTCGTGCTGCAGCAGTTCGGCAACTTCTTCGCGCTCCGCAGGCTCCATTTCCTCCAGAATCTCTTCTGATTGTTCGGGCGGCAGGTCGCCGAGCAGGTCGGCAGCGGCATCCGGATCCATTTCCTGGACGATGTCGGCGGCCTTTTCCGAATCCAGGGCCGAGAGAATTGATACCTGCATCTTCGGGTCGAGTTCCTCGAGCGCTTCAGCGGCAACTCCCTCGTCCAGCGATTCCATTACGGCTCCACGTTCCGCAGGCGCCAGCTCTTCGATGATGTCGGCGATATCGGCGGGATGCATCTTCGCCAGCCGGTCGTGGGAAATCCGCAGCTTCACGCGGCGGGCGGGATCGGTTTCGATTAGGTCCACGAATTCCCAGGGAATTACCTTCGATCCGAAGCGCTGGGCGATGCGGCGCAGGAACTCGGCAGGAACTAGCCCTTTCAGCAGCCGCCGCACCATGCCCCGTGAGCCCACGTCAACGGCCGTAATCTTCAGGGAAAGATGGCTATTCTCGGGCTCAACCACGATCTCGGCGTCATTTACGCGCACTACCTTGCGGCCGTGAACATCGATGATTTGCTGGTCGAGCAGGTCGCGCTCGAGCATCAGCAGGCCTTCGCCTCCATGCGCTCCATTCACTTTTGCCCACTGCGATTTCGGCATCACCGTATGCAGGCCATAAGGGTCGGCAGCCACGATGCTGCTGGCCGCGACCATATGGTCTTCCCCGCGGGTCCGCACCACGAAGGAGGATATGCGCGAGCGATCTTCCCCCGGCGCAACCGCTACCTCGCGGACGCGCCCGCAGCGGCTCCCGGTGGAGCTGTAAACCGCCGTTCCCAGCAGTTCCGAGAGCGCGACTACGGCCATGATTCGAGGATAAGGTGATGCTATGAGCATGGCAACGGGAAAAACACCGGGCCGGCGGAGCAACCACTGCCTGGAGAGCAGCCGGCAGGGCTACAGGAATTCCTGCGCGTAGAGGTCGCGCACCCTTTCGCGGCGGCGTACCAGGCGAGGCTTGCTGCCGCTGACCAGCACCTCGGCAGCGCGCGGGCGCGTGTTGTAGTTCGAGGCCAGGGACATGCCGTAAGCGCCGGCATCAAGAATGGCAAGCAGTTCGCCTTCGGCCACTTCGGGCAACTGGCGGTCGCGCGCCAGAAAGTCTCCGCTCTCGCAGATCGGGCCTACCACATCGAACAGCTCCGAAGCGCCACCCGGGCGCCAAACGGCAGGGACAATTTCGTGGCGCGCGCCATAAAGCGAGGGCCGCAGAAGATCATTCATGGCCGCATCCACAACCAGAAAGCTCTTTCTGCCATTGGTTTTGCGGTAGAGAACGCGGGTAATCAGAATGCCGGCGGGGCCGATGATGGCGCGGCCTGGCTCCAGCAGAAGTCGTAGCTTCAGGTTGCGCAGTGGGCGCATTACGGCTTCGGCGTACTGGCGGCAACGTTCGGCAAACTGCACTTCCGTCTCGGGATCCTGGTAAGGGATGCCAAGACCTCCGCCGGCATCCAGGTAGCGCAGCCGGTATAGGGGGCTGCGCAGATCGCGGGCCAGGCACGAAACCCGCTCGAGCGCCGCCGCAAAAGCACCGGATTCCAGAATTTGCGAGCCGATATGGACGCTGAGGCCGGCAACTCTGAGCCAGCGGGAGCTTGCGGCCAGGGCGAGCGCCGCTGGCGCGGCAGACATTGCAATGCCGAACTTGTGTTCCCGCATACCGGTAGCGATGTAGGGATGGGTTTCGGCTGGAATGTCAGGATTCACGCGCAGCGCAATGGACGCGCGCTTTTTCAGCCCGGCCGCGCGCGCGGCCAGGCGCTCGACCTCACTCTCGCTTTCGGCGTTGAACAGCAGAATGCCGGCCCGCAGCGCGGCATCGATTTCCCCGGCGGTCTTCCCCACCCCCGAAAACACCACTTTGCGAGCGGCGCCGGGCCAGGCGCGCAGCACACGCGCCAGCTCGCCGCCCGAAACCACGTCAAATCCCGAGCCCATGGTTCCCAGAAGGCGAAGAATTGCCAGGTTCGAGTTGGCTTTTACCGAGTAGCAGATGGTGTGCGGAGCGCCGCGAAATGCGCGGTTGAATGCCCTGAAGCGGCTGGTAATCGCCCTGCCGGAATAGCAGTAAAGCGGTGTGCCGAACCTGGCTGCCAGTTCGGCTGCACGCGTTTGCTCGGCGTACAGCTCAAGAACGCCCGGCGCACTCTCGCGCCAGCCAAATCCCGGAGGTCTGAGAAGAGGAGTGGACATTGAGAAAGCCGGCTAACGGACTTTGAAAACGACGACGGTTTCATCGTCGAACGCTTCCACGCCGGCGGCATATGCGCCGACCTCCGCAAAAAGAATCTCAACCAGATCCTCGGCTGATTTGCCGGCATGCGCCGCCACAATGTGCTCAATGCCCTCGCGCCCGAACAGCTCGCCGGCCACATTGCGGGCATCGATCAGGCCATCGCTGAAGAACACAAAAACATCACCGGCCCTGGCTTCGAGCGAAACCGCCTCGTAGTCCACGCCGGGAAAAAGCCCCAAAGGCAAACCCGCCACTTCGATCTTCTGCACTTTCCCGTCGCGGAAAAACACCGGGCGAGGCAAGCCGGAGTTGGAGATCTCAATCGTTCGCGCGCGGTCATCCCATACGGCATAAACCAGCGAGACGAACTGGGCATCAATGGGGCGGGCAGCCAGGGAGGCATTCACCAGCCTGAGCATTTCGGCTGCGCCGGGCTGGCTGGCGGAATGCGAGCGCACAAAGCCGCTGACCAGCGCGGCAAACAGCGCTGCGGGAGCGCCTTTGCCGCTTACGTCGCCAATCGCCAGGCCCAGCCGGTCACCCGAATAGGGCACCCAATCGTAGAGGTCTCCGCCGATGGCGCGCGCCGGCAGAAAGCGCGCACCCAGCGCCGCGTTTCGCAGCACCGGAACCGCTTTGGGCAGAAGATGAAACTGCAACTCGCGCGCCATCGCCAGGTCGCGCTCCAGGCGCTTTTCTTCCCGCGCAATCTGCTCATACAGCCTGGCATTCTCGATGGCGATGGCAATCTGCGCGGCGAGAGTGCTGATGGTGCGCATGTGGTCTTCGGTAAAGAACCCGCGCCGCGTATGCTCAAGATCGAGAACGCCGATGGCCTTTCCCTTGTAAACCAGCGGGATGGCGAGTTCGGAACGCGTCTCATGGTTGGTTTCGATGTAGCGTGAATCGCGTTTTACATCCGCCACCAGCACCGGTTCGCGGTTCCTCGCGGCATGCCCCACAATGCCCGCGCTGAGCGGAATTTCATGTTTGATGTGGACGTTTTCTCCGAACCTGACGGAGAACCGGTGCTGCAGGCGCTCTCCCGCCTCATCGATCAGGAGCACCGAGAACATCTGGTAATCGATGAGTTCGGCAACGCGATCGGCAATCCGGTTGAGCAGTTCATCCAGGTTCAAAATCGAGGTCAGCTCGCGGCTGATCTCGTTGAGCAGCGTCAGGCTCCTCGCCTGTTTCACCACACGCCCATACAGGCGGGCATTCTCCACGCCAATGGCCAGCCGCGAAGCGATCAGCGTCAGCAGGTTCTTGTGCTCTTCGGTGAAGTAATCCACTGCGCCGGCGGCCACGTCAATAATGCCGACCACGCGGTTTTTCACGATCAGCGGGACAGCCAGCTCGGACCTTACGTCAGCGCCCGAACCAATGTAGTTCGCAACCCGGCTGACATCGTTCACCAGCACCGTCTCGCGGCGGAGCGCGGCCTGGCCCGTAACTCCTTCGCCCAGGCGTATCGAAATGCGCTCCGCGACATCCGCGGGGTGGCCCACCTGAAAGCGCACCCGGAGCCGCTGCGTTTTCTCGTTCAGGAGCAGAATGGCAAAAACTTCGTAGTCGATGACGCGTCGCACAAGCTCGGCCGTGCGCCGCAGCACGGTTTCGAGGTCCAGCGACGTATTGACCACATCGGCGACCTCGAGGAGAAACGAGTTCGTATCAATCGCCGGTTCCAGAGTTTCAGGCATGGAACATTCAATGTAACAAATCCTGTCATGCCGGCTGAGCAATTTCAGCCGATACAGGGAAAGTAGAAAACATGTCAATCCCGTCGCCGCTGATCCCCATTTCCGCAGAGCAATTTTCGGCAGAGTATGGGAGGATGGAAAGAATGACTGGAGTTCATTATGCCCAGCCGTGATGAAGTGATGGAGCGCCTTCGCTATTGCTACGATCCTGAGATCCCGCTCAATGTCGTGGACCTGGGCCTGATCTATGGAGTCGAAGTCGAGGATGGGGAAGTGAAGATCGATATGACTCTCACCGCACAGGGCTGCCCTTCGCATGTAGAGATTGGCCGGGACATTAAGCGGACGGTGGAAAGCATGCCTGGGGTGAACACCTGCAAGGTGAACGTAGTCTGGGATCCGCCATGGACGCCCCATCGCATCAGCTCGGAAGGCCGGCAGAAGCTGGGAATTGACGAGGAATCGCTGGGGCCGGCGCCTGGGTAATTCGCCCAATCCTCAGTCGGGCGGGATCAAGCGAGGTTCTTCAGCTGTGACGGGCTGATTGGTTAGGACGATCTTGCCTCCCGACTCCCCGAAAATCCATGCCCCGCGCGGCGCCATTCGCGAAAACGCGTTTGCGCGCTGCAGCGGGGGTATCACCAGGAATACGCGCTCCGGCCGGCTCCACAGCGAGCCGAAGGTGCTGTCGTCAAAAAAAATGTGCGGGGCATCGGGATACCTGGAGCCGAACACCAGGTTATTCACCAGCCCGTTGTAGATCCACACCCGCCGGCGAGTGTAGAACGCGATGCTGGAAGTGTCGTCAAAATCCCCGTAAATGGCCACTTGATCCTGCGGCCGCAACTCCTGGTTTATTTTGTCGGCAAGCAGGCGCGACGAAAGCAGGGGCTGAAATGCGCCGTAGGCGAGATCAGCGGCGGCGAAGAAACCTGCCATCCCGAAGGCCACCGCCAGGGCAGCAACAACACCTCGGCCGTGCCGGCGCAGCAGCAAGGCCATGCTAAACGCCGCTCCGAATGCTATGGCGGCCAATATGGCAGGAACGCGCAGGTCGGCAAACGCCTGTGGAGTCAGGTCAAAAATGTGAGCCATGGAGACGCGGTAAAAATCGTTCTCGTGGGTTTTGACCAGCGAAGCGATGTCGCCGCTTCTGACCCGGTACGAGCTTGCAACCAGCAGGAGGAGAGCGGCGGCCAGGGCAACCCCAACACCTGCCAGTAATCCCTGCGCGCGAATTGCCTGCTTCAACCCCCGCGATGTGCCTTCTTCCGCGCGCGACAATCCCAGCCCAAGGAGCAGCGCAACGGCGGGCCAGGCTCCAAAGCTGTAGTACTCCATGCGGGAGCCAAACTCGATGGAGAAAAACAGAAAGATGAACCCGGCCCAGATGAATAGGAAAATGCGCGCGCTGGTTTCCGCGCTCCGCAGTTTGTGCCAGCTCCGCAACGGCAACCACTGCCGGGCGGCAAGCGGGAGAAACACGCACCACGGGAAAAACCATACCAGGTGCTCTGCCCACCAAAGCCATAGCGGCACCGCGTCATAATCAGGCGGCCAGCGCGTGCCCAGCGCACGGTTGATGTGCTCGTTTACCAGAAATGACCAAAGGAACCCGGGGGAACGAAGTTCGGCAACTGCGTGCCACGGCAGCGTGATCGCGAGAATGATGGCGAAGCAACTGACAGGGTGAAGTTCGCGCCAGCGCCGCCATGAACCCGTGAGCACGATGAAAAGGGCAATGATGCCCGCCGGAAACACGATCCCGATCAGCCCCCGCGCCAGCACGGCGAGCCCCGTCAATAGCGCGGCGCCCCAGTACGCAATGCGCGGTTCCAATGAACCTGTCCAGCCGCGGAGAAACAGGTAGAACGCGGCGCTGAACAGGAGCGCATAAATGGCTTCAGGAATCATGATGCGGGTAAAGAGGAACATCCCCGCTGAGGTCGAGACCACCAGCGCGGCGTAAAACCCGGCCTTCGGATCAAAAAAGCGCCTTCCGAATTCCCAAACCACCAGCGTGAGGCCAACCATGCTGAGCGCCACCGGCAACCTGGTGGCAAACGCATTCTGGCCGAAGACGCGGTAGGAAAGCGCCACCAGCCAGTAGTGCAGCGGCGCCTTCATCAGGTAGCGGATGCCGTTGAGGTACATGGTGGCGTAGTCGCCACGGGCTAGCATTTCGCGCGAGACCAGCGCGTGTGAGGCGTCGGCATCATCCAGTAACGAAGGATAAAACGACGTACCCACGTACAGGGCCGCCGACAGCAGAACGAGAAAAATGGCGGCGCGGCGCGATCCAAGGACAGATACGGGCGGCCGGATGGCTGCCGTTTCGGCCTGGTACGGATATTGGTGGGGGACGGTCGCCATGACGACCGTGGTTGGATGCAGAGTTGGATCGAGGGGTTTGCGCGGAGGAAAGCTCCGAGCGGCGGTGCATTTTGAACAGTTACTAGTCGCCCGATGAAGTCAAAACCGGTTCGCGTTCCATGCGCCCATCTGCGCTAATCAGGCAGCGCTCGCCACGCCAGGTGGTGTAGCGTCCACCAAAATAACTCGACAGCCAGAACACGAACCCGAGAAAATCGCGCAAGGGATACAGCAGGGCGAGCCGTAAGCCTTTGCCATCATCCAGCGCCACATACCCGACCGCCAGACATTGAATCACGCGGTTGACCAATGCCGCCAGCAGCAGGATGAGCCCCAGGTGCGGCATGCTGGTGGTTCCCAGGTAGGGCCGCCCGCCAACAATACCGCCAATCAAACCGAGCATTCCGAACGGGACCGCAAAGGTAAGGCCTGTGCCAAGATGCCCTTTAGGACGGGAACAACGTGTGCTCTTGGTCCAGCGCACCTGGTGCTGGAATGACTTTGCGACCGACGAATGGCGCACCACATGGTCAATCACGTGGCTCGACAACACCACTTTGTATCCCGCGCCGGCGGCGCGATTCCCGAGAACGAAATCATCCGCCAGATAGTCCGAAAGGGTCTGGAAACCGCCGATCGCTCCCAGGCATTCCGCCGTCACGGCCATCGTGGGGCCCAGCGCAAACTTCATGCCTTCGAGCATATCGGCCACCAGCACACCGGATGGCAGTTCCACCGACATGCCCAGCGCTTCCAGCTTCGTCCAGATGCCGGCTGTTGGCATGCCGCGGTATAAGCACGTAACCACGCCCACTCTCGGTTGTTGCAGGTCAGCCATGATGGCGCCCGCATAGCCGGGTTCGACGGCCACGTCGCTGTCGCTGATGATCAGGTACGGATGCCTGGCAGCCGCTTGCATGCGGCTCAGGTTGTACGCCTTCGCGTTCGGCCACCCCGGGTCGCCCGAGACCACTATCTGTACCGGAACGCAGGGATAACGGGCCATGAGCTCCCGCACAATCTCAAGCGCAGGATCACACTCAGACCGCACTCCAAACACAATTTCGTAAGCCGGGTAATCCTGCCGAAAAAAACCTTCCAGGTTTTGCAGTAACCGCGGCTCCGCACCATGAAGCGGCTTGAGGATGGTGACCGGAGCAGGCGCCAAATTCACCGGGCTGCGCCGCGATCGGCGGTTGAATCGCCAGCAGCCCGCCAGGACCATCAACAGATACACGGATGAGCTCAACGTGCCGAGGACGGCCACCACAAGGAGCAAGTTGGCAAACATCGGAGTGGCTGAAAGAGTCGCACGACAATCAGATCAATGTCAAGAAATGTAACAACTGCATCCCGTTTGTGTAACTCGAATTGCGGCGGAGACTTGCATCCGGTTAGCAATCAGGCGTTTACCGGCCAATTCGGCCTCGCGTACAAGGAGATTCAACTTCACAGCGCGGGACGCGGTATGAGAGACTGCGGGAAAAGGGTCGTACGCAGATCAAGAATCGGGACCATGGACTGAAGCCAAGCGGGGCTGCGCTGCAGAATTTTCGATCTCAAAGCAAGCGAGGCAAGTGGTGATTTTTGGTGCCAGGCATGTGGTGCTCACCGTTGCAGCCACTCCGTTCATTTATTACCTGATCGTTCTCTACAGCTCCTGGCAGTTTTTCCGCCGCCGGCCCGCTCAACGCGCCGTTGAACCCTTCACCCCTCCGGTGAGCAATCTCAAACCCATTCGGGGACTCGATCCTGACGCTTACGAAAACTTCGCCAGCTTTTGCCGGCAGGACTATCCCGATTATGAGCTGCTGTTTTGCGTTAGCGACAACGATGACCCGGTAGTTCCCATTCTGGAAAAGCTCAAGCAGGATTTCCCGCAAACGCGCATCCGGGTGCTGTTCGGCTCCTCGGGAAGCGGCTCGAATGACAAGGTGCTGAAGCTGGCGCGGCTGGTCCGTGAAGCAGAGCACGAGCACGTGGTCATCAGCGACAGTGACGTGCGAGCCCGGCCTGACTACCTGCGCAGAGTGGTGGCTCCCCTCGTCGATCCCAAAGTGGGCGCAGTAACCTGCTTTTATGTTCCGATTGAAGAACAGACGGTGGCGGAGAGCCTGCAGACCGTAGGCATGTTCTCCGATTTCTACGCGGGCATCCTCGTGGCGCGCCAGCTTGATGGTGTAAAGTTTGCGCTCGGTCCAACGATTGCGACTACTCGTTCGAGGCTGGCAGGGTTTGGCGGCTACGAGGCCATTCAGGATCGTCCTGCGGACGACCTGCTGGTGGGCCGGCTGATTGCGGAACAAGGCTATGAAGTCGCGCTTTCCCGTTATACGGTGCTGACCGTAGCCGACTATCACTCAATGCGCGACCTGCTGCACAAGCGCCTGCGCTGGGTTGTGGTGATGCGGCACATGCGGCCCTGGGGGCACCTCGGCCTGATCTTTACGCAGGGCCTCGCATGGTCCATGGTTGCAGCCGCAGCTTCGTCCTCGGCGCCGGTGGCGGCCGCCTATCTCGGGACATATATGGCGCTGCGACTGGCGATCACCTGGACGATTGGAAGTTGGGGACTGAAGCAGAGCGGCATCTGGAAAAAAATGTTCCTGGTGCCCCTGTGGGACCTGCTCGCGCTTTCCATGTGGCTGATCAGCTTTGGCCGCAACAGCATCCGGTGGCGCGGCGGCGAGTATCACCTGCGCGACGGCCAACTCGTGCCCGTTGCCCCGGCAGCCGAGTAGTGGCGCGTATCCCGGGCGCCTCGCCCGCGGAGGCAGGGAAAAACCTGCGACTGCTCCCTTCTTAGTCGCCGCGCACCCCGGCGGCCTTCCTCTCCACCAGCAATTCGGTTTCGATGGCGATGCCTGGCTCGTAATTGCGCGCCGGCGACGTTCGCGGCGAGCCGACCCGGTTGCGCGGATCGCGCCAGTTTACGCGTGGGAGCATAACGCTCCGGTCCACCCGTTCCCGGTAGCGGATGGCGACATTCATCAGGGAATCGAGAAGCGAATCGGACAGCAGATGCGGCTGCAGCCCGAGTTCCACCAGCCTGGAGTGCCGCGCATTGTAGTAATGCTGCTCGGCTTCCACTCGCGGGTCGGGCAGATGATCGATGTGGACGGTCATTCCCAGCTTGTGGCCGGCATTCTGGACCATGAGCGCAAGGTCGAGCACCGAGAACTGCTCGGTGAACTGGTTGAAAACGCGGCATTCGCCTGGCGCGGCAGGGTTCAGGCAGGCGATCTCGATGCATCGCACCGTATCGCGAACATCCAGGAAGCCGCGCGTCTGGCCGCCACGGCCATACACAGTTAGCGGATGGCCGATGGCCGCCTGGATGCAGAAGCGGTTCAGCACCGTGCCAAAGATTTCGTCGTAGTCGAAGCGATTGATGAGCGCTTCATCCAGCGCTACCTCATCCGTAATCGTTCCGTACACCACCCCCTGGTTCAGGTCGGTAGCCCGCAGCCCCCAGGCTTTGCATGTGAACATGATGTTGTGGCTGTCGTGGACCTTGGACAGGTGGTAGAACGACCCGGGCTGCTTGGGAAAGGGCAGCGTGTCGCGCCGGCCGTTGTGCTCGATGGTGATGTAGCCTTCCTCGATATCGATATTCGGCGTGCCGTATTCGCCCATGGTGCCGAGCTTCACGAGATGGCATTCGGGCTTGAACTCGCGCAACGCAAACAGCAGGTTAAGCGTGCCGACCACGTTGTTGGTCTGCGTAAAGACCGCGTGCTCGCGATCGATCATCGAATACGGAGCGGAGCGCTGCTCGGCGAAATGCACTACGGAATCGGGTTCGAAGGCTTCGATAACGGTGGAGAGGAAGCCGTAATCCGTAACGTCGCCCACGAACGGCTCAATGACCCTGCCGGTGAACTGGCGCCACGCTTCAAGCCTTCGCGCAAGCGGAAGGATTGGAGTGAGCGTCTCCACGCCGAGGTCATCATCCCAGCGGCGGCGGGAGAAATTGTCCACAATCGCGACTTCGTGCCCCTTGCGGGATAAATACAGGGCCGTGGCCCATCCACAGTACCCATCGCCGCCCAGTACGGCTATCTTCATACACCCTCTCCTCGGTGGTGCGAATTCGGCCGCAACCGCAGTTGCGGGTCGCGCATGAGCCCGGAAATCGCTTGTGCGCCGCGCTTCCCGGGCTCGACCGGAACATTCGTAAGCAATACTTTACCCCCGCTCGAGGCCACCATGTACAGATGATCGGCCCCAACCAGCGCCTCAAGCCCGGGCACTGCCGCGGCCAGTGCAACAATGTAACAGCGCCCCGGCTTCAGCCACATCGCCCTGAACCCGGCGTCATCAATGAACACACGCGGCGCATCGGGAGCATAACTGCCGTATTCCAGGTTGTTCAACCGTGCATTTCGCAACAGAGCGGTCCGCCCAGTATAGAAAAACACCGAAGAGAATGTGTAGTAGTGGTGGTCAACCACAAGTATGCCATCCGGCGCCTGCAATAGCGCCTGGGCCAGGCGCTGCGACGACATGTAGGGATCGAAAGCAGCCATAGCTACCCGCGAAGCCTGCAGGAACACCACCATCATGATTGCGGCGGCGAGGTACACGCGGTGTGGCGCGAACTTCCATGTAAACAGCGCGCCGAAAGCAAAGGCCGCAAAGGCCATCAGCAGGGGCAGGCGCAGATACGCGAACGATGCGAGCGTCAGGTCCTCCATATGGCCCAGCGACAGCGTGTAGGCGCCGGGGTGCTGCGCCAGGGCGTTCGAGATGTCTCCCGGGGCCGGCAGATGCCGAACCAGAATATACAGAGTGAGCGTGACGGCGGCGGCCAGGGCCGCCGTAACCGACAGTACGCGCGTACCCCGCCGCAGCCAGCCGCTCCCGGCAGCGATGCCGCAGCCCAGCAGCAACGCGAGCGCCGGATAGCATGGCATTGAGTAATACTCCTGGGTGGTTGAGAACGTGAAGAACACCAGCACGAATCCGGTCCAGCAAAGTGCGAGCAGGCGCGCGCGGCCGGCGCGGTCGCTGGGACGGAACCCGAGCCGCGCGATGGCGGGAAAATACACGCTCCAGGGAAACAGCCAGACCAGATGGAAAAGCCAGAAATATAGCCTGGGCACCGTGTTGTAGTCGCGCGGATACCGAAGGTTTAGAAATCGAAGCAGTTGCTCGTTGATGAAGAAGAACCAGAAGAACCCGTGATATTGACCCGGGCCGCTGTGCAGCGTAAACACCAGGTAGGGAGGGTTGCGCAGGGTAGCCAGCACATGCCACGGCGCGGCAATCAGCAGCACCACGAGAAGCCCGCTGAACGGCCGTAAGCGGCGCCAGGTTTCGCGGCGAAACAACTGGCGCGTAATTCCCAGGTAAATAAGGCCGGCTGCTACGGGGAAAACCGCCCCCACCAGGCTCTTCAGCAGCAATCCCAGCCCGATGCACGCCGCAAACGCCAATGCCCAGAACCGCGGATGCGGCTCGCCTTCATCCAGCGCCCGGAGAAAGGCCCACATCGCGACCGTGATCGTAAGAGTAAGCATCACGTCGGGAATGAGAATCCGCGTGAACAGAAACAAGCCAATGCACGTGGCGAGGCACAACCCGGCGTAAAACCCGGTACGGCGGCCGAACGCCCATGAGCCGAATGCCATGGTTACCCAGCCGAGCGCGACAGCCGAAAGCGCCACCGGCAGCCGGGCCGCCCAGTCATGCACTCCAAAAATGCGGTAGCTCCCCGCGATCACCCAGTACACCAGCGGCGCCTTCTCGAGGTAAGCCACCTGGTCAAGTCGTGCCGTTACCCAGTCGCCGGAGGTGAGCATGTTCACCGAAATCTGCGCCTGCACGGCATCCACATCATCCATGAGGTAAGGAGGCGAAAAGATGCAGGAAAGATAGATGGCGCCGGCCACCAGCAGCAGGATCAGGCATAGATGCCGATCTTGTCGCGCGCCGGGGCGCTGGTCTGCTCGAATGCCGATGTCTGAATGCCCCACTTTTTCATCCACAGAAACAGCACCATCAATCCCCATAAGTGGTATCCGATATTGATTCGCCTTTCCAGATGTGCGCGGACGCTTGCCTCGATCGCGCGCCTGCGGAATAGAGGGCTCGAGCTGCTGTCGAACAGCACATCGAACATTAGCGGGCGCAGGCAGCCCCGAAGCCAGTCGTGCGCCGGAATGTCGAAACCCACTTTCCTGCGCCCCAGAACCGAGGCCGGGAGCTTGTCGCGCATCAATTCTTTGAGCAGCACCTTCTGGCGCGAGCCCTGGATCTTCAGCGAGCCGGGAAGCGACGCCGCAAATTCTACGATCCGGTGGTCCAGGAATGGCGGTCTTACCTCCAGCGAGTGCGCCATGCTCATGCGGTCGGCCTTGTTCAGAATGTCATCGGGAAGAAAGTATTTCTGGTCAAACCACAGGTAAGGGGCCAGGTCATCTTTGCTCCCGAACCGGTCGCGCAATTCCCCGTGCACCGCGTCCAGAGCGCCCGGGAGTTGCCAGCCCACCAGCTTCCATTTTTCCCCCTCGGTGAATGTGCCGTTCCAAAAGGTGTGAGCGCGCTCCGGGCTCATCCGGGCGCCCTCGAGAAACCGTTTAAGCTTGTATTCGAAGCCGATTTTTTCGTCGGAAACCGGCAGCATGCCGGCGGCGCGCCGTGCCATTCGCAGCAGGCGCTGCGGCGCGCGGCGCGCCAGCGCCGCCAGTCGGTTTGCGCGATGCGTAAGATATCCGCCGAACAATTCGTCCGCGCCTTCGCCGCTCAGGCTCACCGTGGTCTGGCTCCGGCTCAGCCGCGAAAGAAACCACACCGGCAGCGCGCCCGCGTCAGCCGAAGGCTCGTCGGAGTAGTAGGCAAATTCTTCAATCGCGCCGCGCAGGTCCGACTCCGAGTTCAGGTCGAGCTCCGAATGCTCGGTGTGGTAGAGCCCCGCGACTTCACGGATGTATGCAGTTTCGTCAAAGCTCCGGCCGCGGAACGAAACCGAAAATGTCTTCAGCGGCCTGCCGCTTTCCGTAGCCGCGTAGTGCAGGATGGTCGAAGAATCTATTCCGCCGCTCAGCCACATGCCCAACGGAACATCAGAAACCAGGTGCTCGCGCGTTGATTGCCGCAGCAAGGCGTCGAGTTGCTCCCGGGCGGCTTCCAGCGTCCATGGCCGGGGTTCGCTGAACGGCAACTCCCAGTAAACCCCCGACACAACTTCGCCATCGCGCCACTCGAGCCAGCATCCGGGAGGAAGCTTTTCGATTCCTTCCACCAGTGTCCAGGGGCATGGAACATAATTGAGCGAGAGATAGCAATCCAGGCCTTCCGCGCTGAGTTGACGGTCAACCTCGGGATGCACCAGGATCGCCTTCAGTTCCGAGCCGAACAGCAAATCTTCGCCGCGCCGCATGAAGTACAGCGGCTTGATGCCCATGCGGTCGCGCGCCAGGATCAACCGCCTGGTCGAGGTGGTCCACAAGGCGGCCGCGAACATGCCGCGCAACCGGGCAAAGCATGCTGTGTCCCACTGCATGAATGCATGCAGAACGGTTTCGGTGTCGCAGTGGGAATGAAACGAGTGGCCGAGCTGCTCCAGTTCGGTACGCAATTCGCGGTGGTTGTAGATTTCGCCGTTAAACGCGATGGCAACGTTGCCATCGTCGGAAACAATGGGCTGATCGCCGGAAGCGAGATCGATGATCTTGAGCCGCGTGGCCCCAAGCGAGCACAGGCCTGAGCGGAAGCAGCCCTGCTGGTCAGGCCCTCGGTGGACCAGGGTTGCCACTGCGCTCTGGATTCGGTCGGGATCGGGAAGCCAGGCTTTATGGGTAAAGCCGACGATTCCACACAAATGCGTCCACCTCTAATTTTCCCGCGATGGCTTCCGTGTGGCTCGACGGTGCGCGGTGGCATATGTGTGCCCACACTGCCCGGACACAAATCCGCCAGCTTGACTGCTTCCCGCAACAAAGACGAGCTAGCGAAAATATATCACAGCTCTCCCGGCCGCCCGGCGCGAAGAATTCCGCAAGTGCACGCGTACCAGCACGTTCACTATTGGCGTTTCTTGGCGCGCGAGGTTCGCTCCTCTTCCCCCGCATAATCTCAGCACGGACGGTGCTGGAAAGTGAGACGGTTCATTCCGGGCGCAGCCCTGCTCATCGGCGTTGCCGGATTCGCAGTTTATCGATGGTTCGGTGATGCCTGGCTGACCATCGCGATCTCCGTTGTCCTGACCACGCTCGCCATGGTGTTCGTGCGTGATTGAGGCAGGCCTTCCCCGTGCCTCCGCGTGCCGGCTGTGAACAGCAATCTTACCGGCCGAAATTGCTGATGCGAACTAAATCGCTGCGCGTGCTGCCGCCGGCAGGATGGCGAGGGATTACGGACGGTCGGGTCCGAGAGTGCCGGGCAGGGCCGCGCCGGCAGGATTTCTCATACCGCCTGCTTCAGCGCTTCACCCGGTTGCTGCTGCCGGGCGGATGGCAGGAAAACCGAAAAAACGGTCCACGTGTTCCCCGGCTTCACGCTGCTCTTCACCCGAATCGAGCCGCCGTGCCGGTCCACGATATTCTTGCAGACCCAGAGGCCCAGCCCCGTTCCCACATCTCTCTTCGTCGTGAAGAACGGCTCAAAAACTCGGGAACGTAGTTCCGGGGGAATACCGGGACCGGTATCCGCCACTGTAATGCGCACGCCGGCAGCCCCTCGCCAGCCGGAGCGCCAGGGGCTGGTTCGAACCCGGATGACGCCTCCGGACTCGAGAGCATCCATGCTGTTGCTCAGCAGGTTTGCAATGAGCTGGCGGATTTCGCCCGGCACGGCGCAAATCTCGTGGTCTCGCTGAGCTTCGAAGCGGATTTCGATCCCCCGGCTCCGTGCGCGAGTGGCGAATACGGCGACCAGCGCCGGCAAAAGAGTGCTCACTTGAACTGTGCTGGCATGCCTGGTTTCGCGATAGAACCCCAGCGTCTGCTTCGTAATGTGAGAGATTCGCTCGAGTTCGTCTTCCACCTGTGAAAGGTACCCACGCACCTCCTGCCGGGTTGAGTGTGTCCTCGCGAGGTATACGAGGTTGGTGACGGCTTCCAGCGGGTTATTGATTTCATGCGCAACCGTGGCCGCCAATCGCCCCACTGACGCCAGCCTCTCGGCGATTCTCAACGCATGTTCACTCTTTTTCTGCTGCGTGATGTCGCGGGCAATTTTGGCGGCGCCGATGATTCTTCCTGACGCGTCTTTTACCGGCGATATAGTGAGCGACACATCAATTCGCTCCCCGCCTTTCGTCATCCGGGTTGTTTCAAAGTGGTCGATCCGCTCGCCCTGTGCAATGGTCTGCAGAATCATTTCTTCATCATTCTGAAGTTCCGGCGGAATCACGGTTCGAATGGAGCGGCCAATCATTTCTGCCGCCGTGTAGCCGAAAATCCGCTGCGCGGCAGGGTTCCAGCTTGTAACCACGCCGTTGAGGTCTTTGCTGATGATGGCATCATCCGAGGATTCGACAATGGCGGCCAGCCGGCGCTGTGCCTCCTCGGCGTGTTTGCGCGCCGTAATATCCTGCACAACCCCGAACATCCGGGTTTCGCCCGGAACTCTCCGGCCCTTGCAGTAGAACCAACGCAGCTCGCCCTGGCGCGGCACATAGCGATATTCAAACTCCAGCTCGCCGGCCCGGTTGGCTTCTTCCATCTTCTGCAGAACGCCCGGCAGGTCATCGGGATACACCCGCGAGGCCCAGGCCTGCGCGCTGTCGGGGTCGTTCTCGTCGATGGCGAACATCTTTTGCAATTCATCCGACAGCCTGCGCGTTTGCTTTACCGGGTCCCATTCCCATGCGCCGATCTGCCCGGCGCTGTAGGCAAGCCGCAACCGTTCGGCATTCTCTTCCGCCGATTTACGCGCCAGAACCTTGTCCGTAACCTCTACCGCATGGACGAGGATGCCTTCCACATCGCCATTGGCGTTCCGCAACGGCTGATAAACAAAATCGAAATAGGCCGCTTCCGGCTGCCCCTCGGCGCCACGGTTCAGGACTGCCTTCATTTCGCTCCCGCAATATGGCTTGCCGGTTCGGTACACCTCATCCAGCAGCTCAATGAAAGGCTGCGTCTCCATTTCCGGCAGGCTCTCCTGTACGGTCTTGCCCAGGAAGTCGCCTGCGCTGCTGCGCCCCGTGACCCTGACATAGTGGTCGTTTACAAATGACCAGCGGTGTTCGGCTCCGAACATCACGCCAATGGCCGCCGGCGCCTGGGCCAGCAGGTCGTGCAGCCGGCTGCGCTCCAGTTCCGCTTCGGCGTGCAACCGGGCTTCGCGCTCCGCAGCTTCGCGCCTCAGCCTGGCGAGCTTTACATGTGCGGCAACGCGCGCCACCAGCTCACGCGCGGTGAAAGGCTTAAACAGGTAATCATCTGCGCCGGCTTCCAGGCCCTGCACACACGACTCCTCGCCGGCGCGCGCCGAAACCAGGATTACAGGTATGCTCCTCAATGACGCATCGTGCCGGATGGCGCGTAATACTCCGAAACCGTCGAGGCCGGGCATCATGACATCCGCCAGGACCAGGCTCGGCCGCAGCTCTCGAATGGCATCCAGCGCCTGCTGCCCATCGGCTACCGCACGCACCTGGAAGTGGCTGCGAAGGAGCCGGGCAACATAGCCCCGCATGTCTGCGTTATCGTCGGCAACCACAATCAGGTCATCCGCTGCCGCCGCTCCGGAAACCGGCGAATCCGAAGCATCCATGCCGGCGTATGCGAGGGGGCCGGGCTCAGCGCCTGCCTCATCCGGCAGCCATCGCTGCAGTTCATCCACAAAGCTTGCGGCAGAAAGTGCCCCCGAGGCAAGGGCTTGCCTGCCCGCCGGTTCGCGCGATTCGCCAGAATGGAGTCGTTCGGGGGGCAGGTGCGCCGAGCCGCGGGGAATCGTAACGGTGAAAGTGCTGCCGCGGCCGGAGGCGCTTTGCAGCGTCACTTTCCCGCCGTGCAGCTTCACCAGTTCATGCACCAGGGATAACCCGATCCCCGTGCCCTCGTAGGAGCGCGAACGCACATTCTCGATTCGATGAAAACGTTCGAAAACCCGAGGTTGCTCCTGCTCCGGAATGCCGACCCCGGTATCGCGCACAGCCAGCTCCACAGATCCGCCCGTTTCTTTCAGGGTGAGAGTTACGCTGCCTTCGAAAGTGAATTTGAAAGCATTCGAAAGCAGGTTCAGCACGATCTTCTCCCACATTTCCGGGTCCACGAACACCGGCTGGCTGAGAGGTTCGCACTCAACTGCAAAACGCAAGCCGGCTTTTGCCATTGTGGAGCGGAAAACGCTGGCAATTTCTTTGGTCAGCCCGGAAAGGTCGGTAGCCTGGTAATTGGCCTGCGCCCGCCCGGCCTCAATGCGGGAGAAATCGAGCAAAGTGTTGACCAGCTTGAGAAGCCGGCGCGCGTTGCGGAGCGCGATTTGAAGCTGCTCCTGCTCCTCAGGCCCGAATCGGCTGCCCGGGCGGGAAATGAGCTCTTCCAGCGGTCCAAGCATCAGCGTGAGCGGAGTGCGAAACTCGTGGCTTACGTTGCTGAAGAACACGGTTTTTGCGCGGTCAATTTCGGCGAGGGCCTCAGCGCGGCGCCGCTCGTGCTCGTAGGCGCGGGCGGCGGTCAGCGCCGTAGCGATTTGTTCGGCGCTGCGAACAAAAAACTGCCGGTAAGCATCGTCAAATTCGCGCCGCGGAGAGAGGCCTGCGATAAGGTACCCGGCCGGATCGCTGCCTTCGCGCAACCGGATGGGAACGATGACTGCTTTCTCCGGCGGCACGCCCCAGGAGGTCGGCGGGAGGTTGGGAAAGCGCGCGCAGAGGTCGCCAACCACCAGCTCATTCTCGCCCCTCGCCAGCGAACCCAGCGGCCACGTGTTGTCGGCTTCGAGCTCCACGCTGGCAGGACACATCGCCTCTTCCGTGCCCCCGGCGCACGCGGCTAAAGCTGCTCGCCTTTCGGAAGCGTCGTAGGAATATAGCGCAGCGAAGGGCACAATCCGCGGTTCAGCCGTGAGCGACGACGCGGCCGCGTGCCACACCTCCTGCTCGCTGTGGGTCCTGGCCATCTCCATCGCCAGATCCCGCAGCGTGCGGCGGCGACGATCATCCAGAACTCGCTCGGTGGTTTCCAGCGCCGTAACCAGCACTCCGCCCACGCTGCCGTCATCGGCAGGCGCCGGACTGTACGAAAACGTGAAGTAGCACTCCTCGAAGTAATCGTTGCGGTCAAGAATGAAAAGTTGGTCCGTGACCGTGAAGTCCTCGCCCCGGGCCATGACCTGCTCAAATCGCGGCCCAATAAAATCCATCGCTTCCGGAAAAACCCGGGCAATGGGGCTGCCCAATGCGCCTGGATGTTTGGTCCTGCCCAGAATTGGGCGATAGCCGTCGTTGTAAAGCATGGTGTACGGCCGGCCCCAGCAGAGCAGCATGGGGTAGCCGGTGCCGAGAAGAATGCGGACCGCGATGCGAAGCGATTGAGGCCATTGCGAGAGTGGCCCTAGAGGGGTCGTCTCCCAGTTGAACGCGCGCATCAGCGCGCCCATCTCCCCGCCGCCCGAGAGGACAGCACGAACAAGCGTTGTTCCAGCCGCCGCGGTTCGATTGGCGGATTTTCCCTGCTCGCCAATGGTGGAAGAGCTCACATCGCCTCGCCTGGTTTCGGAGAACCGTTTCGGAGACCCGGCCCGCCCGGGGCACACCGCTGCCCCGGCGCAAGATACATTGTGATGCTGCCGGCGGCTGCTTAGCTGCTCTGCCCGCTCATGAGTTCAACGAGTTCAATCTTGATTAGCGGATTAGATGAAGCGCCCGAGCGCCCTCGCTGACGGCGGAGGTGACCAGCCGCTGATCAAAGCTCGCCAGTTCGCCATTGTGCACGCGGGCGAGCGCCAGAAGATAAGTGTCGGTCACGTGCGCGGAATCCAAGAGTCGCTCTGCGTTCACATTTTTTGCCTCCAGCAGGGATACGTCGTCTGGCCAGAATGCATGGCCCGGCAACGCCCGGAGCGACACGAGCAATTCCGCCACCGCGGCCGGCGAGCCAGGAGTGTTTGGGTAGCGTGGGTGGCCAACAATGCGGAGCACTCCGTTCTCGGTGAGCGGGCAGGTAGCCCACGCCCGGTGTCCCTTCAGCTCAAACCACTCATGCGCCCTGTCGTGCAGAACATGGCCGGGATCGATCAGCGCAATGAGGACGTTGATGTCCAGTAAGAAGGAGGTCATGGCAGCTCCTCGCGAAGCTGGTGGACCAACTCTGAGGTGACCCGGCGCGCCTCTCTCCGCACCCTGAGCAGCGGCACGCCATTTCGCGTTCTGGATTTGTTCTTGGGGGGCAGCAGCGCTCGCCTGGCCAGCTCGGAAATGACTTCGCCCACTGACTTGTTCTCAATTGCGGCGATCTCTTTAGCCGCGCTCAACACATCGTCATCAATTGCAA
>JAFAIN010000224.1 GCA_019236695.1 Acidobacteriota bacterium
TAGGACGACCCACCCTCCGCGTAATGAGAGTGTCCTCCCAGATTCTTCGTCCGCCAGGGCGGACTCAGAATGACCCCCGCGGATATATCCAAACCCGGTGTATCGAAAGCACTTGCGTGTTGAGTTTCTGCAGAGTCCGCCGCGGCGAACGAAGGACCCCGGCAAGGCTTGCACCAGTAGCGCGGCTCGGAGATCCTCCCCTCAGGCTTTTCTGCTGAGCCAGGTCGTATGTGGGGCAGAGAGATATAGCAACCTTACTTCCCCTCTCATACCCATCCTCGCTGTTGGTTTTCCTGCCTTTCGCGTGCAGGGTTACCGTGCAACCCGCAAAAAAAGGCGGGCCCGAAGGCCCGCCGGAGTTCAGTAAGCCACGGCTTAGCTGGATTGGTTCATCACCTTCTGCACGTCAATCTTGGGATCGATCTGCAGGGCCCGCTGGATGTGCTTCTTGGCTTCGGGGCCCTGGTTCAGCGCCATGTAGGTCATGCCCATGTGCAGTTCCACAACTGCGCTGGGCTGCTTCGCCGCCTCGCGCATCTTCTGCGCCGATTCGAACTGGTCGAGCGCCAACCGGTAAGAATGCTTCTGGTAGTACGCCCAGCCGAGCGTATCGGCAACTTCGGGGTTGTTATTGGCCACGCGGCGCGCTGTTTGCGCATAGGACAGAGCGAGATCAACGTTGCCGCCGTGCTGCAGCAGGCCGTAAGCCAGGTTGTTGGCCGCGGCTGCGTTGTCGGGATCGAGCTGCAGCACTTTCTCATAGCAGTGCTTCGCCGTTTCCCAGTCATGCCGCACGTCATTCGACAGCGAGCCCATCAACTGCCAGGCCATGGGATCGTTGGGATACTGCTTCACCCAGGCCTGCACCGTCGTAAGGGCCAGCGACAAGTCGTCTTTCTGCGAAGCATAAATGGTCAGCGAGCGGTAGGCTGAAGCCTTCTCCTTGCTGAGGTCTATGGTCTTCTGCATCTCAGCTTCGGCGCCCTTCACGTCATTCAGCGCTGCGCTCAGTTCCGCATCGAGCGAATGCAGGGCTGAATTCTCCGGATTCAGGGAAATCGAGCGCGCCATGAATGCCTTGGCCTTCTCGGTTTGCTTCTGGAGCAGGTAGGCACTGAGCAGGGCGCGCAGCGAGGTCACATTGGTGGCGTCGCGATCGAGCGCCTGCTGGAACAGGTGTTCGGCATCGGGGAAGCGCTTCTGGGTAACGCGCAGCATGCCAAGGTCGAGGTAGGGAGCGGGCGAATTCGGCGCCAGTTCCATGGCTTTGCGGAAATTGCTTTCCGCCGCGGCCGCGTTGCCGCGCCCGGGCGCCAGTTCAACCGCCGCACGCAGCAGGTACCCGCTGGCGTCGTTGGGCGCCAGCTTCAGCATCCGGGCGGTGGCGTCGTCGGCGTACTTCACGTTGTGCGAAAGCAGGGCCGCGCGCGCCAGGTCGGTCTCGATCGAGTAGTTGTTGGGCTGCAGCATGGCCGCTTCGTGGAGCTCGGAAAGCACGTGCTCGGGGTCGGCCTTTACGGCATCCACCTTGGCCATTTCATGGTGCGCTTCCGCGTTGTCGGGCTCCTGGTGAATAAGCGCCTCGAGCGCCGTTTTGGCATCGTCGCTCTTGCCTTTCAGCAGCAGCAGGCGCGCATTCAGCAGTTGCACCGAGCTGGCCTTGGCGTTGCTCTTGAGCTGCCGCTCCACAATCGCCGTGGCTTCGTTCAGCTTGCCTTTATCCACCAGCAGCGTGGCGTACTGCACCTGCAGGGCGGTGTCGCGGGTGTGCTCGGCGGCCAGCTTGCCAAACTCCGCCATCGCCTGGTCGGTTTTGCCGGTCACCAGGTACATGTTGGGCAGCATGCGGTAGGCCTCGCTGTTGTCGGGCATTGCCTGCCGGGCATCCCGCGCAACCTGAACTGCGTCATCCATCCGCCGCTGCGCCAGCAGCAGCGTTGCCAGCTCCTGCCGCAGGGCAATTTCTTTCGGGCTGATCTGGATGGCTTTGCGGTAGGCGGCTTCCGATTCCGGCCAGCGGCTGTGTCGGGCGTAGAATTCAGCCAGGCTGCCTTCCAGCACCGGGCTGCTGCTGGAGAACTTGGAAAGCGAATCGGTGGTGTTTTCCGCCAGGGCATTCAGGCCGTATTTCTCCAGGGCCTTCTTCAGATCGGCTTCCGCCTCGTTGAGCTGGTTGTTTCGCTCATGCAGCCGCGAGAGGAACACCATGTCTTCCGGTTTGGCGCCTTCCTGCGCCACTGCCTTCTGCATGTCGTCAATCGCGTCGGTCAGGCGCCCCTCTTCGGCTTCGATATCCGCCTTGAGCACCAGGACTTCCGTGCGGTCCGGGTCCACGGCCCGCGCTGCCGCCAACCGCTCGCGCGCGTGGCTCAGGTCGTGGTAGGCGATGAACACATGGCCGAGGTCCACCTGCGCATTCACGTGGTTGCCGTCAAGCGCGGTGGCGCGCTGCAGCTCCGACGATGCGCCCGGCCAGTTCCCCATCTTCATGTACGCCACTCCCAGCCGGTAGTGTGCCTCGGCGTAGTTGGGGTCATACTTCAGGGCGTTGGTGAACTGGATCACAGCTTCGTGGAACTTCTGTTTCTCCAGGTAACGGTTTCCGCTCTGCAGGTACTTGACCTTGCGCACGTTCGGATCGCGCGAGCAGCCGGTGATGACCGCCAGCGTGAGAAGCGCGACCGTGAGTTTCCGAAGCATCGTTGTATTCATATCTGTCCTAGCCTAGTTTGGAATGAAGCGGGGCAAATCTCCCGCAATCTGTTCGGCAAATTTTTCGAGCCGCTGCTGGGCCCGTTCTTCCGTCTCGATCACTACGGGGGAAACCAGCCGGATCATGGAACCATCGGTCCGGTGCAAACGGATGGAATCAGCCACCATGTAGTAGCGCGCCAGGTATTCGCTGGCCACGGAGCGCCCATGCGACTGGTACCAGTACAGCACCAGTTGCTTGCGCGATCCGTTTGCCACCACCACGCGGTTGGCCACAATCGGGGCGCCCGACTTCACCGGAATCGTAATGGTCTGAAAGTCCACCGGATCCCAGCCCGAGCCGGGGAGGCAGTTGCGGGGAGAATGGATGGCGTCGCCGGCGCGCTGGCTCTTGTAATACGCAATGAACATCTGCACCGGCGCCTGCTGCCCGTCCGAGTACAGCCGCGAGATGAAATCACCGTCGCCCAGAATTTTCTTTACTTCCGGCTCGATGGTCAGGTCCTGCGACGTCCATGTCCCAACCTCGGCGGGAAAAGCGGAGAGCGGCGCGCTCGGAGGAATCGTCTCGCGCGTGCTCCGCATGCCCAGCAGGGTGGCGGTAGCGAGCAGCACCACCGAAGCCACCGCGGTACGTGTCCAAATCCTGGTGTTCATTGCTGCGGGCCTCCTGCAGTGTGGGGTTTCGAGCCGGGCGGGGGCGCCGGGCGCTGAGCGCCCGAGTTCATCACCTTGTGCAGCCCGAGCAGCGTGAACAGCGAAACCACGAAAATGATCCAGCCGGAGAACTCGTGAAAGAAGCCCAGCGCCTTTTCCGGATTCCAGTACTGCACGGCCAGCCCGGTGCCCACCACGCGCAGCGAATTGGCCAGCACCGCAATGGGCGCCGCCGCCACCGCCAGCGCAACGCGCTTCAGTTTGCTGCGCTCCACCAGGCACCCGTAGGCAACCGCCAGCGTCAGCAGCGAAATCAGGGAGCGGATGCCGCTGCACGCCTCGGCCACTTCCAGGGGCATGGCCGGCAGGTTGATGATGTTGCCCTCGCGCAGCACCGGCACGCCCAGCGCCGGCAGCATGTAGCTTGCCGCCTGCGATGCCAGCAACTGGAGCGGCAGCGTGATGCGGTTAAAGATGATGGCCGGAATGGGAATCATGAACAACAGGAAGCTGATGGGGAATACGGTTTCGCGGAACATGCGCCAGCCCGCAAAAAAGATCACCATCCCCGAAATCAGAAAAACCAGTGAGCAGCGGGAGAGAAAAAGTTCGGCTCCCAGCGTTCCCACCACCAGCATGGCGGCCGCAGCCACCATCAGCGGCAGCCCCCACCAGCTCGGCTCGATCGCCGTGTTGCGGAGCTTCCGCCGGCCGCTCCAGAGGAGATACCCGGAGAACAGCGGAACAAAAAAGCCGTGCGAGAAATCAGGATCGTTCCACCACACCTTCACCAGCGAGCGGAACACTCCCGCATACAGAAATGCCAGTATGACGCCGATCAAAAGCGCGGCAATTCGCGCGTCGCGATTGGCCTTGCTTCCACCGCCGCCTTCCCCACTCGGGGCTGGCGCGGCACCCCCCAAGGAGCATTCCAGCGAGTCAAAGCTCTCTTCGACTTCCAGCACTGGAGCACCCGCACCGTGATTGCCTGAATCCATTTGCTTGTCCTTGGGCAAGTTCTGCAAACCAGAATTGCAATTCCCTTGCCAGCAGTAATCTAGGTTTTTCAGCTACTTGGCGGATGGCCCGCCAAAACTTTGCACATTCGGTGTGAACATCACTTCCCATCGCCACACCTCGGTCCGCGAAGAGCATGGCCCCCCGGCCTACAACATTGCATAAATAAGACCCAGCGCCTTTCGGGAGTTGCCGCGCGGAAGTTACGGGTGTAATGCGGCAATGCTGCCCGGGATCAGCCAGTCGCCAAGGCAGGTGCGGAAAGAAGCCGCAAACGAAATTTCCGGAGCCTGCCTCCGCTGGCATGGTGTCCTTCGTGCCACCCTGGTGCCCTTAGTGTGAACCCCTGCCTGCGTGCCGAAATTTGTCATCCCTGGCCAATTTTTGGCAGCTTTCCCCCGCATGGCACGCATCCGGGCGGGGCATTTGAGGCGGGCGCGCCGCAAAAGCCGCCACGAAAGTAACCCGGCTTTCCGTTTTTTGCGGGAGTTTTCGCTCGTGGTGCGGCAAAAATGGAAAGTCCTTTCCCCTGGGGAAAATAGTGTCCTCGATTACCGCTCCGCACTTTAGTCACTTCATGCGCAAGTTGGTCAAAAAAGGGCAGCATGTTTCCCGGAAATGCCGTACCGGCAACTCACATTGGCCCCGCGCTTGCAACCAGGGACTCTGAGCACCCCCAAAAGCCCCAAACACACGGATGCCGATATCAGCAAATATCCTCGACGACGCCGCTGAGCTCAGGCCGGAACGCCGGTTCTTGTGGGGCTCAAGCCAGGCGATTCGCAGCCTTCAGAGCACGATTGAGGAAGTTGCGGCAAAAAATGTTCCCGTCATGATCACTGGCGAGCGGGGAGCGGGAAAAAGAATGCTGGCGCGCGAGATTCACCGGTGCGCCGGCAACCGCGGACTTGGTTTCCGCGAGGTGAATTGTGCCCGCCTCGGCGAATTGCGGGCGCTGGCGCCGGCCGTATTCGGCCCGCTCAACGGCAACACGGAAGACGTTGGAACGCTGTATCTGTGCAACCTGGAGAAACTGAGCCCGGGCGCGCAACAGCAGCTCCATTCGCTGCTGTGCCGGCGCGGCGGCGAAGACCTGCAGGGAGTGCGGGTCATCTGCTCGACCTCGGCGAATCTCGAAGAGCTGTGCGCGGCCGGCTTGTTTCGCGAGGATCTTCATTACCTGCTCACGCCCATCTGCCTGCGCGTTCCTCCGCTGCGCCATCGCCGCGAAGATGTTCGCATACTGCTCGATGAGTTTTTCGAGTACTACGCGCTGCTGTTCTCGCGCCCCAAGCCGGAAGTGAGCCGCGAAATTTCGCAGTTCTGCAACGAGCATGCTTTCCCCGGAAACGTGCGCGAGCTTGAAGAATGCGCGCGCATCGTTATCGCCATTGGCGACCAGAAGATTGCCGCGTCGGTCCTGCGCTCCATGGCGCAACAGAATGCCCGGCCGGCGGCGAACGGAACCTCGCCCTCGCTCAGTTTTTCCCTCAAGGATGCCGGGCGCGCAGCCTCGCTCAAGGCCGAGCGCGAGCTCATCCTCCAGGTGCTGGCGCGCACGCGCTGGAATCGCAAACGCGCAGCCGAAGAGCTGCGCATCAGCTACAAGGCCCTTCTCTACAAGCTTAAGAAAATTGGAGTCGATGACGAGTGCACCGTCTCCGAGGAGTCATTACGATGAACCGCTTTACCTTCGCATCCGTTCTGGTTTTGTGCGCCGCTGCCGCCTTCGCGGGCACCGACAGCAAAGGCAAGCCTGACACGCAGCCCGCCAAGCCCGCGGTTCCGGCCCCCGCCGCCGTCGTGCCGGCGGTAACCCCCGCCGCAGCCCCTGCGGTTGCCCCCGACTACCAGATCGGCCCGGAAGACGTGATCACCGTCAGCGTGTGGAAGGAGCCTGAACTCTCGGCCCAGGTCGCGGTGCGGCCAGACGGCAAAGTCTCGCTGCCCCTGCTCGGCGATGTCCAGGCCTCGGGCTTCACGCCCATTAGCCTGGGCACCGATATCACCGAAAGGCTGAAGAAGTTCGTCGAGCAGCCGAACGTCACGGTGGTCGTGAACCAGATCAACAGCCGCCGCTATTTCGTTATGGGCGAGGCCGGCCGCCCCGGCGCGTACCCGCTTTACACCAACATCACCATCCTGCAGGCAATCTCCATGGCCGGAGGGTTTAACCAGTTCGCCAACGTCAAGGGCATTTACCTGATGCGCACGGAGAACGGCCAGGTGGTGAAACATCCTTTCAACTACAAGCAGGTGGTGAAGGGCAACGCCAACGAGCAGAACCTCGAACTTAAGCCGGGTGACACCATCGTCATCCCGTAAGGGCGCTTTTCCAAGGAGTGGAATCGAGATGAATCGCCGAATTCAAAATCTGGCCTGGAGTCTGTTATTGCCGCTGTTGCCCGTGTGCGGCCTGGCTCAGGTGAACACCCAGAGCAGTGCCCCGCTTGGCGCCTCCAGCCGAACCGTATGGCCGGCCGCCAACGATGACGGCACCCAGCAGAGCCAGATCGACCAGGGCAATCAGGGCAATGTCGATGCCGGCCCCATCGGGCCGCTCAGCTCCATGCGCAGCGTGCTGCCGACGCAAAACGTTGAAGGCAGCTTTTTCCTGCCCTCGTTCCGCGCTACGCATCGCACCACCACCAATCCGTGCCTGGCCAGCTCCGCCTGCGGCGGATGGGCCGAGGATGAAACGGTTTCGGGCAGCTTTGACCTGAACATCGTCAAGCGGCAGCAGGCGTTCCGGCTGGGCTACGAAGGCGGAAGCACGTTCTACTACGGCGGTCAGAACGTCGGCAATTATTACCAGCGCGACAACCAGTTTCACTCCGCAGACATTTCCGAAACGCTCAGCTTCCGCAAATGGATGCTCGGCGTGGTAGATGATTTCAGCTACTCGCCCACCTCGGCGTTCGGCTACTCAGGCAGCAACATCGCCGGCGTGTTCGGTCTGGGCGCCTTCCCCGGGCAGCTCGGCGGCTCCATTGGCGGCGCTGCGGTTCCCAGCCAGAGCGTCCTCACCGGCCTGACCTCGCGCTACAGCAACACCAGCGCCGGCGACGTGGACTTTCAGCCCACCGTATCGACGCAGTTGAACGGCTCGGTTTCCTACTCCGAGCTGCGCTTCCCCTCGGGCCAGTATTACGACAGCGACCAGCTCTCGGTGAACGGCGGCTTCACCCGGCTGATTCACCGCTACATCCAGCTCGGCCTCGATTACCAGTACGCCGATTACAACTTCCGCAACAACCCCATCCGCATGGAAACGCAGAGCGGCATGGGGCTGTGGGGAATTCGCCTGCGCCAGTTCACGCTGCGCCTGGGCGGCGGCGGGCAGTGGTACACCACTCAGAACGTGCCCGGCCTCGGCTCCTCCCTGCGCTACACCGCCGTTGGTGACCTTGGATACTTGCGCGGTCTCACGCAAATCAGCGTTATCTACCACCACGGGCTTTCCGGCGGCAGTGGCGTGCTTCTGGGCTCCAGCAATGACACGCTCTCGGGCTCGGTCAGGCATCCGCTGGGCCGCATGTGGGATATGACCATTAACTCCGGTTACTCCCGTAATTCGGCCGTTTTGGGGAATGGAAGCTTTAATAGCACTTTCGTGGGGGCTTCAGTGCGGCGGGCGATACGGCAAAACATGGGGCTGTCGTTCACGTATGACATGCGCCGGCAGGCGGTGCCCCAGGTTTGCCCGGTCACCTTGCCGAATTGCTCTACGCAAATCGGACATGATTTTGGAGTCGGCTTTGACTGGTCGGGGCGCCCGATCCGGATTCGGTAATTAAGAGGAGAGAGCTGTGTTTCACCGTCAACTCAATACTACGGATTATCTCAAGATCCTGCAGCGGCGCTGGTGGTTGATCGCGCTGCCCGGCGTTCTCCTGGCCACTCTTGCCTACGTCGGGTCGCTGTTCATCCCCAACACCTACACCTCGCAGACCCTGGTGCTGGTCGAGGGCCAGCAGGTGCCCGATGAAATCGTGCGGCCCATCATGACCGAGACGCTGAATATGCGCCTCGTGACCATGCAGGAGCAGATTCTCAGCCGTACCCGCCTGCAGCCGCTCATCGAGCGCTTCGGGCTGTACCGCAATCAGGTGGGCAAGATGCCGATGGAGGATCTCGTCGCCCAGCTCCGCAAGGATGTGAAGGTCACGCCCATCCACACCGACACCTCGAATTATCGCGGTCTGCCCGGCTTCTACATTGCCTTCACCGCCGATTCGCCGCGCCTGGCGCAGCAGGTCTGCATGGAGATTACCTCCATGTTTACCAGTGAAAACCTGCACATCCAGGAGCAGACGGCCCAGGGCACCACTGACTTCCTGAAGAGCCAGCTCGATGACGCCAAGCGTGGGCTCGATGAGCAGGACGCCAGGCTCGCCGTTTTCAAGAAGAAATACATCGGCCAGTTGCCTGAGCAGGCGCAGAACAATCTGGCCATGCTGGGCTCGCTGAACACCCAGCTCAACGCCGTGACCGCGAACCTTTCCCGCGCCCGCGAAGACAAAACCTACGTGGATTCTCTGCTGGCCAACACCCAGGCAGCATGGGAAGCGCAGCAGCAGAACGCGGCCAACGGCGGCGCCAGCCCGCAGACCATTGACCAGCAGTTGACCGCGCTGCAGACGCAGCTCACGCAGCTCAAGGCGCGTTACACCGATGATTTTCCCGATGTGGTGAAGCTGAAGAACGAAATTGCCCGGCTGAGCAAGCAGGAACAGGATTCGGAAGCGGCCACGCCCGCTACCACCACCACCGCGGAGCATAAGAGCACGCTCGAGCCGCAGCAGGTCCAGGCGCTCAAGGCCCAGCGGCATGTGATTGACCAGAACATCGCCGAACTGGCGCAGGAGCAGGGCCGGCTGCAGAAAGGCATTCATGATTACGAGAGCCGCGTGCAGCTCACCCCTTCGGTGGAAGAAGAGTTCAAGCAACTGACGCGCGACTATGAAACCGCGCTGAAGTTCTACAACGATCTGCTGGCCCAGAAAACGCGCGCCGAAATGGCTACCGACCTCCAGCGGCGCCAGGAAGGTGAGCAGTTCCGCATCATGGATCCGGCCAACCTGCCGGAAAAGCCCACCTATCCCAACCGGCCGCTCATCGCAGCCGGCGGCGGCCTGGGCGGCCTGGTGCTGGGCCTCGCGGTGACGTTCCTGCTTGAGTTGAGCGACAAATCGCTGAAAAGCGAAAGCGACGTCAAGATGTGCCTGCAAATGCCCATCCTGGCCCTCATTCCGTGGAGCAGCACGGAAGAGGCGCGGCACGGATGGCGACTTCTGAAAAATCGGAGCCACAGCGCGGCTCCAGGAGCGGTAAGAGCATGAGCATGTATCGCGAGCACTTCGGGTTGCGAGTCAATCCGTTCACTGTGAACCCCGATCCCCGTTTCCTCCTTCTCACGCCGCAGATGCGCGAAGCGCTTGCCGTGCTGACGTATGGAGTGCAGGAGCGCAAAGGGTTCATCCTGCTGACCGGCGAAGTGGGAACCGGCAAGACCACCGCCATCAACAAGCTGCTGGAATGGCTGCATCTGCGCCAGTTGCCGAGCGCCTTCGTGTTCAACCCCAGGCTCACCCCCCTCGAGTTCCTGCAGTTCATGATGGCCGATTTCGGCATCCACAATCCCTCGCCCGACAAAGGGATGATGCTGAAGCGGCTGAACCAGTGGCTGGTCGAGCGCTACCGCGAGCACAAAACCGCAGTGCTCATCATTGACGAAGCGCAGAACCTCTCCTTCGAGATGCTGGAGGAAGTGCGGCTGCTCACCAACCTGGAAACTTCCACCGCCAAGCTTTTGCAGGTCGTGCTCGCCGGCCAGCCCGAGCTCGAGCGCCGGCTCGCCGATCCGGAGATGCGGCAACTGCGGCAGCGCATCACCCTGCTGGCGCGAACCACGCCGCTTACCCAGGAGCAGACGGCCAGCTACATCGATCAGCGCCTGCGGATCGCGGGCGCCGCTACGCGGCTGTTTGACCCCGCCGCCGTTGCCGCCGTGCACTGCTACGCCCAGGGCATTCCGCGCGTCACCAACGTGATTTGCGAGCACGCCCTCATCAGCGCCTTCGCCGACCAGAAGACCTCGGTTGACGCCCGGCTGATCGAGCAGGTAGCGGAAGAATTTGACCTGGTTCCGGCGCGCACCGCCGAGAGCTGGGAAGCCACCCATAAACGCATTCTGGTCACAAAGGAAACGCGATGAGCCGAATTTACGAAGCACTGCAAAAAGCCGAACAGCGCGTCAATGCCGATCTCTCGGACGCCGCCTTCAGCACGGTCTCCGAAACGCCGGAGATGGAAATCGGCATCCCCGAAAATGTGCTGCAGAACGTGCCGGCTTTCCATGACGAGCCGGCCTCCGATCCCGTGGAATTCATGGGAGAGCCGCCGGAGGATGTCAGCCAGTTGGCGTCGCCGGAGACAACGCCTGAGCCGGCCGACGTGCCTTGCCGCCTGGTGGGCTGGCGCCTCAATCCGGAGAGCATGGTGGCCGTGCGCAAGGATCGCATGTCGCGGATGGCCAACGAGCAGTTCCGCACTCTGCGCTCCCGCCTCTACCAGCTTCGCTCGCTCGCGCCTCTCAAGAGCATTGTCGTTACCAGCGCCGCGCCCGCCGAAGGCAAAAGCTTCGTAGCCGCCAACCTGGCCCACATGCTCGCCCGCCAGAGCGGCCGCCGCTGCCTGCTGATTGATGGCGACCTGCGGCGCTCCAGCCTCGGCCATTACCTGGGCGCGCAGCAATCGCCCGGCATCGCCGAACTGGCGCGTGGCCAGGCCACCGGCGAACAGGTCATCCAGCACGGCGATGTGCCCGGCCTGTACTTCGCCGCCGCCGGAGAGAACGTCAGCGATCCGGCCGAACTCGTCGCCTCTCCCACCCTGCGCAGGTGGGTCACCCAGGTCAGCCGCATGTTTGACTGGGTGATCATTGACTCCCCGCCGGCCGTCACCGTTTCTGATGCCAGCCGCCTCGCCGAATTTGCCGATGGCGTTCTGGTGGTGGTTCGCGCCGGCTCCACCACGGCCGAATCAGCCACCAAGCTGCGCGACGAATTGAAGCAGACTCGCGTCCTGGGCGCAGTGTTCAACAACTACATCGCGCCTTATTACTACCACTACTACTACTACAACGACGGTGGCGCCAGCGCCGAAGGCAAACTGCTCGATCACGGCGATGAGCACTCCGATTATGCGGAGACTGCGATTGCTGCGCAGTAACTGGGGCCCTGCCGGGGCTCCAGCGGGTAACGGGAGAGGGCTACTGATTAATGGTTCGGCTGTTCCATGTCTATTACCCGGTTCGGGCTCTCCTGCTGTTTGCCGGCGAAACCCTCCTGGTCATCGCTTCGTTCCTCTGTGCCGTGTGGCTCCGGCTGGGAAGCGACTCCTATCTCGTCCTCAATTATGAAGACGGCATCTACAAGCTCGGTTTTGTCGCCCTCCTGGCTCTCCTCTGCTCCTATTACGGCGACCTTTACGAGCTGAAGGTCTTTACTTCCAAATCGGAAAGCTATTTCCGCCTGCTGGCCGTCATTGGAATGTTTTCCACTGCCCTGGCATTGCTCACCATCATCTTTCCCGACCTGATGATGGGCAAGGGAATTCTGCTGTTCGGCATCGTCATCCTTACGCTGGCCCTCATCCTCTGGCGCGAAGCCTATGGCTGGCTCCTCACCCGGACCTTCCTGCGTGAGCGCGTGCTCATTGTGGGTTCGGGCGAACGGGCCGAGCGGCTCTCCCGCGCCATCCGCACCCACAGTCATCTAGGCATGGACCTGGTGGGATGGGCAACGCCCGATCAGGATCACAATTGGGACCTCTCGGCGGCGCTTCCCGACCGCAAAGGCAGGATCGCGCTGGATCGCGTAATCCTGGCCATGGGCGATCGCCGCGGCCGTATGCCGGTTCGCGAACTGCTCGATATCCGCCTGCACGGTGTCAAAGTCGAGGAATCCGCCGCGCTGCTGGAAAAAATCTCTGGCCGGCTGGAAGTGGACGATCTTTATCCCAGCTCGCTCATCTTTTCGGAAGGCTTCCGCCTGAACGAAATGTTCATGGCGGCGCGCCGCTCGGTGGCCATCGTGTGCTCGCTGTCGGTGCTGCTGGTTGCGCTGCCCCTCATTCCCCTCGTGCTGCTGGCCATCAAGCTGTCTTCCCCGGGCCCCGTCATCTTCAAGCAGCCGCGCGTGGGCCGCAACGGCAAGCTATTCAACGTTTACAAGTTCCGCACCATGCGCCAGGATGCTGAAGCCAAAACCGGCGCGGTGTGGGCCGTCACCAACGATCCCCGGGTCACCACCGTGGGAAAGTTCCTCCGCAAAACCCGGCTCGACGAGATCCCGCAACTGTTCAATGTCCTCAAAGGCGACATGGGCTTTGTGGGGCCGCGGCCGGAGCGCCCGGAATTCGTGCAATCGCTCACCGCCGTCATCCCCTATTACAACCTGCGGCACATCATCCGGCCGGGCGTCACCGGATGGGCGCAGGTCCGTTACCCCTACGGCGCTTCCATCGAGGAATCGAAGGAAAAGCTGAAGTACGACCTCTATTACATCAAGCACATGTCGCTGTCGCTGGATTTCATGATCGCGTTCGAAACCGTCAAGACCGTCCTGCTGCGGAGAGGCTCGCGGTGAGGCTGCTGTTCATCGCGGCGGCCGCCGTCGCCGCCTACACTTATATTGGCTATCCTCTGCTTCTCTGGCTCCGCGGCCGGTTCGCGCCGCGCCCCTGGCAGCGCGCCGATATCTTTCCCTCGGTCACCGCAATCATGGCTGTCCACAACGGCGCGGAACAGGTTGCCGGCAAAATCGAATACCTGCTGGCGCTCGATTACCCCCCTGAAAAGCTCAACCTCATCGTGGTCTCCGATGGTTCCACCGACGGCACTGATGATGTGCTGCAGCGGATTTCAAACCCGCGCGTGCAAAGTTTTCATTACGCGCCGCAGCGCGGCAAGGCGGCGGCCCTAAATTTGGGCATGCGCCATGCAACCGGCGACGTGCTGTTGTTTGTGGATGTCCGCCCCTGGCCTGAGCCGGCATCGCTGCGCCGGCTGGTCGCCAACCTGGCCGACCCGGGTGTCGGCTGCGTGGCCGGCGAGCTGGTTCTGCGGAATGAGGACCACGCCGCGAACGCTGCCGCCGTGGGTGGCCTTTACTGGCGCCATGAGCAATGGCTGCGCCGGCGCGAGGCCCTGGTCGATTCCCCCTGCGGCGTGTATGGCGGGTTTTATGCGGTGCGCCGCCGCCTGGCTGTCGAACTGCCCGAAGGCACCATTCTCGATGATATGTACCAGCCGCTGGCCATCATCCGCAAGGGCTATCGCTCGGTTTTTGACGAGAGCGCGCGCGTGCTCGATGTTTGGCCCCGCACCTCGCGCGGCGAGTTCAACCGCAAAGTGCGTACCCTGGCCGGCAATTTTCAGTTGTTGCAGCTTGCGCCCTGGCTGCTGAAACGCGAGAACCGCGTGCGCTTCCAGTTGCTTTCCCACAAGCTGCTGCGGCTGCTCGTTCCCGCTTTGCTCCTGCTCATGCTGGTCGCTTCCGGCGCGCTCTGGCGCGACCCGTGGTTCGCCGCCGCCTTCTTCGCCCAGGCCGGCTTCTACGGCCTTGCCGCCCTCGGCATGGTGTGGCAGGGCAATCCCTTGCGCAAGCTCACCGGCGCCGCTGCCGCATTCGTAATGCTCAACGCCGCCGCCCTCGTGGGCTTCATAAAATTTGTCACCTTCCGCGGGCCGCTCTGGCAAATTTGGAGGGCAACGCCCCCAACCTCTTCGCCGGGCCAGAGCCCGGGCAGGATGCTGAAAAATCCGGTTCCATGAAACGCGGAAACAATTTCGATCTCGCCCGCCTGCTGCTTGCCACCCTGGTGGTGTTTTTTCACGCCGCAATGCTCAGCGAGCATCCGCGCCTGCTGTTCCTTCACCGCCTCGATGCCCGCGGCGCCGTGGAAGGCTTCTTTGTCATTTCCGGTTTTTTGATCTTTGCCAGCTATGAGCGGAGCCGCTCCCTCCGCGACTATTTCGTGAAGCGCGCCCGCCGCATTCTCCCCGGCTACTGGTTCGCAACCTTGCTCTGCCTGGCCATTGCGGCCGGCTACGGCCGGCTCTTCCGCGCCGGCAAGTTTCTCATCGGTAATCTCACTTTCCTCGGTTTCATCAGCCCCGGAATACCCGGCGTGTTCGAGTCAAACCCCGAGAACGCGGCCATGAACGGCGCCCTCTGGACCATCAAAATCGAGGTCCTGTTCTACTGCGCCGTTCCCGTGCTGGTGTTCCTGTGCCGGCGTTTTCGCCCCATCCTCGTGCTTTCCGCCTGCATCGCGGCCTCGTTGGCCTGGCGCGCCGCGCTCGCCCGGCACTCCTCCCTCTCCCTGCAGTTGCCCGGGCAGCTTTCGTATTTCTCCCTCGGCGCGCTGGCTTACTACTACCGCCCGGCATTCCACCGCATCGCTAAATGGATCTGGGCGCCGGCGCTGCTTCTCTACATCT
>JAFAIN010000015.1 GCA_019236695.1 Acidobacteriota bacterium
GCACCGCCTATCTGGAACTGGGCGACGAAAACCGAGCCCGGAAGGAATTTGAAGCGGCCGCGCAGCTCGACTCCAAATTTCCGCCTTCATTTCTGAACCTGGCCAAGCTCGATATTGGGCAGAAGCGCTATTCTTCGGCCGAGCAGCAGCTCGACAAGGTTGTGTCACTGCGGCCGCACGACGCCTCGGCGCTTACTGCGCTGGCGTACGTGCAGCACAACGTTCACAACTATCACCACGCCATTCAAACTGCCGACCGCGTTCACGCGCTTGACCACAAGGGCTTTGCGAATGTCCACTACATCGCCGCGTCGGCTGCCATTTCGCTGCGCGACTACAACGTAGCCCAGCATCAGTTTGAAGTCTTCCTGAAAGAGGATCCGCACAACCCGCTGGCGCCCACGGCCGAACACAACCTGGCGGTATTGTCGAAGTACAAGAACGGCGCGGCTGAGCCCGCAATCGGCGGCGGGCCCCAGCAGATCCAGGGCCTGATCAGCGGCGAGCAGGTGCAGACGTTCCCCGATTCCGAGCACCTGCGCAGCGAACTGGCGGCGCTGGGCAATGAAGGCGATGAGGCATGCCATGACTGTGCCGTAAGCGCGGGCGGAGCGCTGCCCGCGCCCCTGCCGCCCGACCCTGCGCCTACACCGGGCAACATCACGACCATCCGGAAGGTGGTGGATGAAGTGGCGGTGTACTTCACCGCAACCAGCGGGGGACAATACATCAACAATCTGCGGGCATCCGACGTCAGGCTGCTGGATGATGGCAAGGCTGCCGCGAGCGTGGTTCAGTTCCTGCCGCAGGCCAAGCTTCCGATGCGGCTGGGGCTCATCATCGACACCAGCGGGTCTGTGCAGCAGCGTTTTGATTTCGAAAAGAAAGCAGCCATCCGCTTCCTGCAAGGCATGCTGACCAACCCCGCGGACCTGGCATTTGTGATGGGTTTTTCGGTTGACCACAACGTGACGCAGGAATTCACTTCCAACCTCGACCAGCTTGCGGCCGGGGTCCAGAACCTCACGAACGGCGGCGGGACGGCGATTTTCGACGCGGTTTCGTACGCGTGCTGGAAACTGGGCGCATACCCGGACAAGGACAGGGTGGCGCGCGTGCTGGTGATCCTGTCAGACGGAGAAGACAATTCCAGCAAGCTCTCGCTGCGCAAAGCAATCCAGGACGCCAACGCCACCGGCGTCACGGTGTTTGCCATCAGCACCAAGGAAGCGACGGGGCACAACAACGATTACGGCCAGGCCTCGACGGATGCGGACCATGTGCTGCAGGCGCTGGCCGAGCGCACCGGCGGTGAGGCGATGTTCCCCGGCCAGCTCACGCTGCTGGGCCGGAAGTTCGACAACCTGCACGATGTAATCCGCAACCGTTATCTCATTGCCTACAAACCTGCGAATTTCCAGGTCGACGGGCGCTATCGGAGGATCGCGATCACGGCGGAAAAAGATGGCCGCCAACTCACGGTACGGGCCCGAAAGGGATATTTCGCGCGCAATGACGCAGCCCCGGGAGCCCCGGGACATAATTGACCCGCTGGGGCTAAGCCACCCGGCAATTTCATGGCGCGGCAGCGACGCTGCCCCCCTTGCATTCTCGAGCCGCGAACCGTCCATTCATTCATGACGAAGCGCTGTGATGGGATCAACCCAGGTGGCGCGGCGCGCCGGAATGTAAGCTGCCAGGAGCGCAAGGATAAACAGCATAAGAGCGACCGTGGTGTATGTGGCAGGGTCGGTGGCGCGGACACCAAACAGCAGGCTTGCCAGGAAACGGCCAAGGACGAGAGTGAGTGCGATGCCGGCAGCGAGCCCGGCGAAAACCAGGCGCGCCGATTCTTTGAGAATGAGGCGTACCACGCCGGCAGGTGATGCCCCGAGCGCGACACGGATTCCCATCTCGCGCGTCCGGCGGGAGACGGAATAGGAAATCACGCCGAAGATTCCGGCAATGGCGAGCACCAGAGCCATGACCGCGAATGAACCGAGCAACCATGCCCGGACCCTCGGTTGTTGAATCGAGGCATTGACCAACTCGGCCACTGCGACCTCATCGTTGAGGGGCAAGTTGCGATCGATTTCATTCACCTGGCGGCGAATGGCGGCGGCTACAACATCCGGCGCCAGAGTGCTGCGCACTACTGCCTCCACTCCCCAGAGCGGCGCCTGGTCAAACGGGACATACATCATGGGTGCAGGCAGTTGCGCCATTGACGCGTCGCGGATATCGCCCACTATGCCGACAATCTGCCGCGGGACGGCAGTATTGGGCGGAAAGCTGAAATCGAGCTGCTTGCCCAGCGGATCCTGGTTGGGGAAAAAGCGGTGAGCGAAGGCTTCACTGATAATCGTGACACGCGGCGCGGATGAATTGTCACTGTTGGTAAATGCGCGGCCGCGAACCACTGGTATTCCCATTACATGGAAGTATCCTGGGCTGATGGAGACGTAATGCGCCGTTTCGGAAGTGCCTTTCGGCAGGGGCGGACGGTCCTTGATTTCGAACGGGAGCACGGCGAAGCCCTGCCGGTTGAGCGGCAGAGGAAGTCCGATGGCGGATTCAGCCATTCCGGGCTCCGACTGCAGGCCTCGCAGGAACCGATCCCCGAAGGCGCTCCACTGCTGCGGCATCGCATACTGGAAGCGCGGAAGCTGGATATCCGCCTTCACCAGGTGCGTGACATCAAAGCCGGGGTGGACGGAAGTCAGAGCGGCGAAGCTGCGAACCAGGAGCCCTGCGCCCACGAGCAGCACCAGGGCCAGGGCAACCTCGGCGGCAGCAAGGAAGTTGCGGGCGAGCCGGCGCGCGCCAGGTTCGCTCATCTGCGAAGCGCCTTCTCTGAGGGTGGCCTGCACATCCGAGCGGGCGGCAAAGCCGGCGGGCGCCACCCCAAAGAGCAGGCTCGCGAGCAGCGACAACGCCAACGCAAAACTCAGGACGGGGAGATCGATGCTGGCACCGTAAATCTGGCGAATACTTGCCGGCAGGAGGAAGCCGAGGGCGCGAATGCCCCAGAACGCGAGCATTACCCCAGTAGCGCCGCCTACCAGCCCGAGAGCGGTACTCTCGGCCAGCAGTTGCCGCAGGATGTGCGTGCGCGAAGCGCCCAGGGCCGCCCTGATTGCGATTTCCCGGCTGCGCGAAGCGGCACGAGCCAGCAAGAGGTTCGAAACGTTGGCGCAAGCGATCAGAAGCACCAGGCCAACGGCTCCGAGCAGTACTAGAAGCGGGTTCCGCAGGTTGCCGACGAGCACCCTCTGGAGCGGCCTAATGTGGATGAGCCAGCCCGAGTTCTCGGCCGGAAATTTCCCGACGAGCCGCGCGGCAACCGTCTTCATCTCCGCTTCCGCCTCGGTAAGCGGCACTCCTGGCTTCATACGCGCCACGATGCCTAAGAAGCGGGCGCCCTGGAGCGGGATAAACGTCCTGAATAACGGGTCCTGAGCCACCGGAATCCAGAATTGAATTTGCCGGGGAGAGAACAGAATGCCTGGGCTATCCGGCATGACGCCCACCACCGTGTAAGGGCGGCGATCCAGATCAATGGCGGAGCCAATTATCCCCGGATCGGCGGCGAAGCGCTGGCGCCATGCTTCTTCGCTGAGAACGACAACCGGGGCTGCGCCCAGATTACCTTCCTCAGCGAGGAAACCGCGGCCGGCCAGCGGCTTGACATTGAGCAGCGTGAATAGTTCCGGAGTCACGCCGGCAATCGCAACCTCGGCCGGCTCGCCATGGCCCGTAAGCGTCAGGTCGTGGGTAGTAATCCCTGCAAGCTCGCTGAATACGTGGTTTTGCGCGCGAATCTCGAGAAAGTTGTCGAACGATGTGAACGCATCCTGGATTCCGTTCGCCGGTTTCGCCTGGGAGATGGAGACCAACTGCTCGGAATGCGGGAATGGCAGCGGCCTGAGCAACACGGAATCCACGACGCTGAACATGGCAGTGTTAGCGCCGACGCCAATGGCGAGCATCAACACCGCAATGGCGGCAAAACCGGGTGACGTCATGAGCATGCGCATGCCGTGGCGAAGGTCTTGCATGCCGTCGGCCACAAAGTTTACGCGACGAAACCCGGGACCGAGGTGTTTCATCAGGATTGTCCCTGAAAGGTTCAGTTGTAGCCGCCCCGGCCGCGCCGGAACTGCGCCGGCTCCGCTTCCCTTGCCTCACGCCCGCCAAACCCTGCTTCGGCGCGCCTCGGTTGCTTCTCGCCGGCCATAAACACGCGTTCCTCACTGCGGCCAATCCGTTTGTGAGCACACAGCCCCTCAAGCACGAACTCCGCCGCGGAAACCGCGACCTCGGCGGCATCCCTGGGCTTGATGTGGAGGCTGGTGAGCTGCTCCGGCAAGCCTTGAATGCTCTTCAGGCGGGGCCACACTTCGGTGGCGGAGGCGGAGTCATCGACCTTCACTTCGCCGCCGAGATCGAAGAACTGAATGACCTGCTGCATGGATGCACAATCGAAATACTGATCAAAGGTTCTGGCGATTGCGGCGTGGATCAACTCGCGAGCCACAAAGTCCGCGCCCTTCATTTCGCCTTCGTACTCGAGTTCAAGCTTGCCCGTAATGGCGGGCATGGCCGCATAGATATCGGCGACACGAGGAACCGCGATGCGTTCGCCGTGCCGAAGGGCTCTCCGCTCCGCGTTCGAAACAACATTCTCCATGCAACTGATGGGCAGCCGCTGGGATACTCCCGAGCGTTTGTCGACCTTCTTATCGTCACGCGCGCAGAAGGCTATGCGCTCGACAATTTCGCGAATGTAGGCAGGGACATTCAGCGCCATACCGGCTGCGGCGCGCTCTGTCCACGCCTCCCGGCCCGTGATCGCAATGCCTTCTTCCACAGTCGCCGGATAGTGTGTTCGCACTTCACTGCCGATGCGGTCCTTCAGCGGGGTGACAATTTTGCCGCGCGCCGTATAGTCTTCGGGATTGGCGCTGAACACCAACATAACGTCAAGCGGCAGGCGAATGGGGTAGCCTTTAATCTGCACATCCGCTTCCTGCATGATGTTGAACAATCCAACCTGAATTTTCCCGGCCAGATCAGGAAGCTCATTCATGGCAAAGATGCCGCGATTGGCGCGCGGCAGCAGGCCATAATGAACCGTCAACTCGCTCGAAAGTTCATGCCCGCCGCGCGCGGCTTTGATAGGGTCGACGTCGCCAATCAGGTCCGCGATGGTGACATCGGGGGTGGCCAGCTTCTCCACATATCTTTGTTCCGGGCCCAGGTACGCGATGGGCGCAGCGTCGCCGGCGGTCGCGACCAGCTCGCGGCAACGCCGGCAGATGGGATCGTACGGATTGTCGTGAATCTCGCATCCGGAAACGTACGGCATGTGCGCGTCCAGCAGCGCGGTAAGGCCCCGCAGGATGCGGCTCTTAGCCTGGCCGCGCAGCCCGAGCAGAATAAAGTTATGGCGGGACAGGATGGCATTCGCAATCTGTGGCACAACAGAATCGTCATAGCCGACGATGCCGGGAAAAACGGTTTGCCGATTTCGCAGCTTTCGGATCAGGTTTTCGCGCAACTCGTCTTTCACGCGGCGGGTGCGCAAACGATCGGCGCTGAACTCGGTGCGCCGCAGCTCGCCCAGGGTGGAGGGCAGCGAGCGGGGAACAGTCACGGGACCTCCGAAAAACCTCCGCAGCGCCGAGTTCGCGCCGCGGGAACTTCTTTGCGGATTATACGCCGCGAGAATCGCACGCAAATCGCCCGGCAGGTATCGGGCGCCGGCTGCCGGGTCCCGGGCCAGACCCCGCCATTCGTTTGAGGACGGAGCGCTGCCGGAGCAGGCTATCTCACCTGGCCGTTACGCCCGGCCTTCCGCCGGGCTTCAAGGTTTTGCCTGATTTTGGGGATCGTGGCTTCGTAATACTCGATGAGCAGCCGGATGCGCTCGCTTTCCGAAGGAACGCCGAGCAGCGTCTGCTTGAAATCAAGGTCGGTGGGGATGGCTGCGGCCAGCCGGTATGAAAGCGCGGCAGAATCGCTGCCGGGCATATCCGAATCCGAGCCCAGCAGCGACATCATTTGCTCGTGCATTTCATGCGCCCGTTTCCGGGCCTGCGGAGAGGACGATGACGGCTCGTCTTCGAGAAACATCACCTCGCCGCGCAGGAACGCCCGCTCCTGATCGAGCGCCAGCACTTCGAATCGCCGCCGGCCTTCCGTCAGAATGTCCATGCGACCATCTGGATAACGCTTCAGCACGTCAACGATCTCGACGCTGCAGCCCACCTCCGCCACGGCGTTCTCCTGTGCCCTCACCATCCCGAATGCGGACTTCTGTTCCAGGCACTCGCCGATCATTTCCTTGTAACGCGGCTCAAAAATGTGGAGCGGAAGCGGGATGCCCGGAAAAAGCACAAGATCGAGCGGGAACAGGGGAATGAGGGGCACGGCAGGAATTCTACATGCAGTCTTCAAACCTTCGGTTCGATCGGCTTGTGATAGAACCTTCCCCATGAAGCTCGAAGGCAAGGTCGCCGTGATCACGGGCGGTTCCATGGGCATCGGTGAGGCCATTGCGCGCGTATTCGTCTCGGAGGGTGCGGCCGTGGCGCTGACTTCGCGCGATCAGCATCGCGCCGAGGCAGCGCGGGAGCGCATCGCAGGCGAGACCGGCAAGGTGCTGCCCGTGGCGTGCAACGTGCGCCACCGTCCCGACCTGGACGCCGTTGCAGAAGCCGCAATGTCGAAATTCGGCCGGATCGACGTGTGGGTAAATAATGCCGGCCATGGCCTGCTCGACTCAGTGGAGCAGATGAAGCCAGCCGATTATCGCAGTCTCTTTGACACCAATCTATTTGGCGCGATTGAGGGGATGCAGGCAGCTCTCGCGGTGATGCGCGCTCAGCGGAGCGGCACAATCATCAACATATCGAGTGTGGCCGGCCATATTCCGGTTCCCTACATGGCAGCCTACTCGGCCAGCAAGGCGGCATTGAACGTAATTGGCCGAGCCGCGGCCATTGAACTGCGCAATAGCGGCATTCACATCATGACCGTCTGCCCGGGCTACATTGCAACGGATTTTCCGGTGAATGCCACCCGGGGAACGGACCAATGGCGCCTTTCTCCATCGCAGCCGCGGAATCGCAGCGTTCCACCGGAAGTGGTGGCTTTGGCTACATTGAACGGCTACTTGAAGAAACGACGGGAAGTGATTGTGCCGTCATATTACAGGGCTTTCATCGCGCTGTACCGCACGGTTCCGGCCATCATCGAGTCATCGATGACCAGAATGCTGCGGCCAGTTGAAACCTCAAGCACTGCACCCTAGCGCTTCCAAAGGAGGTACGAAATCCCAACACGCATACTGTGCGTCCAGGCGGTGGGGAACGCAGCGGCAATGCACATTCCGAGCATTGCGTGGGCGATCCATATGGGATAGACGTTTCGCCAACGTCGAAAGGCTTCGCTGAAGCCCAGCCCACCCAGGAAAGTTGCGGGAAGCAAAACCGGATTCGGTATGTGGGCCGCGGAGAACAGAGCGGCGTTGACCCATACCGCGCGTTTGCCGCCCAGCCACTCCTCGAACCTGACAAAGAAGAAGGATTGCGCCATGAACTGCTGGATGAATGCCCAGAGTATATAGCCGGCGCCGTGCATGCGCGAACTTAACATCAGCGGGTGCGCCCACCCAAACCCCCATGCAGAAGCAAGCAGCACGAAGGCGGCCGCGGCGGCCATCGGTATGACGAACCAGGCGCAACGTATCCCTTGAAGGGAAAGCCCCATGCAGCGGAGGCTGCGACCGCCGAAGATGCTGAGCACGACAATGAGCGCCAGCATTCCAGCGCCGTATTGCGACTGCGCCGGCAACCTGCTCCACAATGCAAGCTCGAGCAGCGTATAGGCGCCCAGAATCTCCAGCGTCGCGCGCAACCGAGCGTAGGAGTGAATTCCGGAGCCCAGGCGGGATGGGCGGCGCTCCACGGCGCCCGGAAAAACCAGCGGAGCTGCAAATGAGCGATTCCGCATGCCTGTTCGTCTTGATGAGGAACACGCCGGCTCTGTTGGCCACCCATCAGTGATTCCAGATTACAGGGATCAGGCTGAGGCGGAAGGCGCCAAACTGTGCGACTGCTCCGAGCAGAAAGGCGGCCGCTGCCGTTCCCGGGGACACGCCCCGAAACGGCGTTGCCGGGATCGCCACCAGAGCTGCGATACCGACCAGGATTGTCATGGCGATTTCCACGGGCGAGAAATGCCCGTTTACGAATGATGGCAGATGCAGCAGGAAGAGCCAGATCGCTGCCATTATGCCCAGCCAGAAGACAAAGCACGGAAGAGCGAACCATTGTGCCGCCGGTTTGCGGCCTGCAGCCGCGGCTGCCCACAATGGCAGGGTTTGAACCAGGTGGTGCAGCACGGTGTTGCTTGCGAGCCCAACCCCAACGACCAGCGCCGAGATAATGACGAGCGCGCTGACGGTGGTGACAGGTACGCCGGACGGGCGCGGGGCGACTACGGGCACACTCATCGGATACACCTCAGATCTTATGACGTTCCGCAAAGCCGGAACTTACCCCGACATGATTTATCCTTCCCTGCCATGAGCAGGAAGTCAGGTCATGGGCACGACACCGCGCAATACCGGGCTCCCGCCAACCACTGCTTCGGGTGCGGCCAGGATAATCCGCAAGGGATGCGCCTGCGCTTCCGGCTCGATGAGGGTCGCAACCGGTTTGTCGGTCGATTTCGAATCCCACACCGGTTCCAGGGTCCGCCCGGGCATGTCCACGGCGGCATTATCGCGACGATACTGGACGAGGCGATGGGCAAGGTGAACAAGTTGCGATCGGTGATTGCCCTGACCCGCAGCATGGCAGTTGAATACCTGAAGCCAGTCCCGCTGGGACAGCCCCTTACGGTGGAAGGTTGGGAGGTGCGGGTCCGCGGCCGCCGGCATAAAAACGCGGCGGAGATACGCAACCAGGATGGCGAAGTTCTGGCCCGCAGCGAGGGCCTGTTCATAGCGATCGACCCGCAGGCCATGTTCGGCGACCACATCCGCCGGATGTCGCGCAACAGGGGGGCATGAGCCGTACAGGATGTAGAATTAAGGTGCTTCCTCGACACCCAACCGGGTATCAGTTCTTGACGGCAGGAGCCTATATGTCTGAGAGCAATGGCGCAAACGGAACGGGGGGGCTGCGGCTAAAAACCGGTCTCGCCGAAATGCTGAAGGGCGGCGTGATCATGGACGTCATGAGCCCCGCCCAGGCGCAAGTGGCGGAACAGGCCGGCGCAGCCGCGGTGATGGCGCTGGAGCGTGTCCCTGCCATCATCCGCTCGGAGGGCGGCGTGGCGCGCATGGCGAACCCGAAAATGATTCGCGAGATCATGAGTACGGTTGCGATTCCCGTTATGGCCAAGTGCCGCATTGGCCACTTCGCCGAGGCGCAGATCCTGCAGGCTCTTGGGGTCGATTACATTGATGAATCGGAAGTCCTTACCCCGGCCGACGAAGCCCACCACGTTGACAAGCATGCCTTCCACATTCCCTTTGTGTGCGGCGCGCGGAATCTGGGCGAGGCTCTGAGGCGCATCAGCGAAGGCGCAGCCATGATCCGCACCAAAGGCGAAGCAGGAACCGGCGATGTGGTGCATGCCGTGAAGCATCTGCGCGCGATCGTGCAGGAGATGAAGATCCTTACGGTGCTCAAGGAAGAGGAACTGTACGCCCGCGCCAAGGAATTGCAGGCTCCTTATGAGCTGGTGCGCATGGTGGCGCGCATCGGGAAGCTGCCAGTTCCGAATTTTTCCGCGGGCGGAATTGCCACTCCGGCCGACGCTGCGCTGGTCATGCAACTGGGCGCGGAAGCGGTATTTGTGGGGTCCGGCATCTTCATGAAAGACGGCGTGACGGCGCTTGACCTGGACCGAGCCGAGGAGCGCGCCTGTGCGGAAGCGCGTGCGCGCGCGATTGTGCGAGCCACGACCCACTACGACGATCCGGCGGTTCTGCTTGAAGTAAGCGAACAAGTACCGAGTGCCATGAAAGGGCTGGCAGTGGCTGCTCTGGAAGAGAAAGCCATGCTGCAAACCAGAGGGTGGTAGCCTGCCGCACACTGGCACGCGGTGTTCGCGTTCTGTTTGTGTTCCCCGTGAATTCATGAAGGTAGGCGTCCTCGCATTGCAGGGTGATTTCGATGCGCACCGCCGGCGACTGCAGGAGCTTGGCGCCAGCGCCACGCTGGTTCGCAAGCCCGCGCAACTGGATGAAGTTGAGGCGCTGGTCATTCCAGGCGGGGAATCAAGCACACTCCTATGGCACCTGGAACAGCATGGATTCTTCCATCGGCTGGCCGAGTTCGTCCGAGCCCGCCCAACGTTTGGAACCTGTGCCGGAGCCATCCTGCTGGCGTCGGAGGTTGCCAATCCGCCACAAAAGAGCCTCGGTGCAATGAACATTTCGGTGGAGCGCAATGCCTACGGGCGGCAGATCAACAGCTTCATCGGCGGGGTGCATTGGACGCGAGGGGGCGATCCGCTTGAGGCGGTTTTCATCCGTGCCCCCCGGATCACCAGCGTCGGCGAAGGTGTGGAAGTTCTGGCGAGCGAGGGAAGTCACCCGGTTCTGGTTCAGCAAGGGCACCTGATGGCTGCCACATTCCATCCTGAACTCTCAGCCGATAAACGAGTGCATGCAGCCTTCCTGGAACTGATCGGCCCCTGATCGGTTCGCAGAAATCTCGTTGCACTCCGCTGAAAACCCCCGTACCTTCTCCGCATGCAACTTGAACGCGAAGTCCGGATCCTGAAGCTTTATTCGCTTCTGCTCACGCTCGCCGTGGTGGTGTTTGCGGTCGCGGCATTTCAAACCGCTCCCGCTCGCGGGCGTTTCACCGAGCTCGATGTCGAGCGCCTGAACCTGATCGAGCCCGATGGCAAGCTCGATATGGTGATCTCGGATGTAGCGCACTTCCCTGACCCGATTGTGGGCGGCAAATCGTTCAAGCGGCAGGGCGCCGCGAGCCCGGGAATGATTTTTTACAATCAACAGGGGGATGAGGATGGCGGCCTGACCTACGACGGCCGTAAAACCGCAAACGGCACCATGGCGAGCGGCGCTCTCCTTTTCGATCAGTTCAACCAGGATCAAACCGTGGGCATTATGTACGGCGAGGAGAACGGAAAACGCGACGCCGCATTCCATGTATGGGAGCGGCCCGACACTCCGATTCCCGAGATCATGCCCAAGATTGAGGCCGCACGCCGGCTGCCGCCCGGCCCTGAGCGCCAGCGCGCAATCACTGCGTTGCGGGAGGCGGGGCTGCTCGGCGCACAGCGCGTGTACCTCGGCAAGAACAGTGATCGCGCCGCCAGCCTGGTTTTAAGCGATGCCAAGGGCCAGGTGCGAATTCGCATGAAGGTAGAAGCGAGCGGCGACGCCCGACTCGAATTCCTGGATGAGAAGGGCACGGTTCAGCAGGCTTTCCCTGCGCCGACAAAGCCGTAGCTGAAAAATGGCGGGGCAGGTTATCCCGGAGACGCGCCTTGCTGCCGCTGCCGGATGCGGTTCCCTGCTCCATAACTCTTAATTGCTTAAAACCATTTGCGCTTTTGCTCGGGCGTGTTTTAGACTGCGTCTCTTCTGGTCTGGCATGAAATACAGCGCTTGGTGCCGGATGGCGGAGGGTTCTCGTTAAATCCGATTGAAGGGGCGTGAGCATGGGCCTGGCGCTCTTGCTGGTTGTCTGGCTGATCACGTTTGTAAGCACTTACTTCTTCATTGCTCACCCGTCATGGATGTGGCTGCCTCCAGTGGCAACCACTTACGGTCCGCAGATCGACTCCCAATTCACCTACACTTATATTGCGATGGGAATCGTGTTCGTGGCGGCGCAGGTGGCGCTGGGCTTATTTGCCTGGAAGTATCGCGACCGCGGACATGCCGCGGCCTATTACAGCCACGGCAACATACGCCTGGAGGCGGTCTGGACAATCCTGACGGCCATCCTCTTTGTGGGCCTGAACCTGATGGGCCAGCACATCTGGGCGCAGGCTCGATTCCAGGGACCGTCGCCCGGCTCAGAGCAGGTGGAAATAACCGGAATGCAGTTCCAGTGGTATTTCCGCTACCCCGGCAGCGACGGCAAGTACGGCCGCACGCTGGCCAAACTGGAGGACCCCTCCACGGGCAATGCGCTCGGCATCGATCCCGACGATCCCGCTGCCAAAGACGACATTGTTTCGAGCACGCTGGTGCTGCCGGTAAATCGCGAACTCGACGTTACGCTGAAAGCGCTGGATGTGATTCACGATTTCTTTGTCCCGGAATTCCGCTTCAAACAGGATGCGGTTCCCGGGCTGCTGATCCACATGCACTTCACTCCCAACCGGATCGGCGACTATGAAATCGATTGCGCCGAACTCTGCGGCTCCGGGCACTACAAAATGCGTGCCGGGGTGAAAGTTGTTTCCGAGGCGGACTACCAGGCGTTCCTCAAGGCGCCGCAGCAGTGGCTCACCGAACATCCCTGGAATGGCCCGATGTCGCGGGGCCTTATGCAGGAATCGGAGGCGAAGCCGCCTGCGCCCGCATTGCAGCTCGCCATGCGCCACCATCAATCCCAGGCGGAGAACCATTAATGGGCAACGTGCAGAACACGCCCCACCGGGCTGACGTAGGGGTGGTCGATTCCAGCGTTCAGCATGCCGCGCACGCGCATGCGGCGCCCACAGGTTTTATTCGCAAGTACATATTCAGCCTCGACCATAAGGTGATCGGGCTGCAATATTACTTTCTTGCTTTGGCCTCTGTGTTCACCGGCCTGATTCTTTCGGTGCTGATGCGCATTCACCTGGTGTGGCCGGAGTGGGCGATTCCCGGCATCGGAATCATCAAGGACGAGCAGTACCTCGGGCTGCTGACGCTGCACGGCACGTTCATGGTCTTCTTCGTATTGACCACGGCCCCGCAGAGCGGATTCGGCAACTATTTTCTTCCCATTCAGATTGGCGCCGCTGACATGGCCTTTCCCGTCCTGAACATGCTTTCATTCTGGACGACATTCGCTGCCTTCATCGTGATGCTGGGCGCGTTCTTCACGGTAATGCCGATTGCGGGCTGGACTTCTTACCCCACGCTCAGCGCTCTGCCGAATGCGGGAAGCCTGCCGTGGGGGCAGGACTTATGGCTCCTCAGCATTGCGCTGTTTTGCGCCGCATCGCTGATGGGCGCGCTGAATTTCATTACCACAACTCTTGACCTGCGCTGCAAAGGCATGTCGCTGTGGCGAATGCCCCTCACCTGCTGGACATGGTTCGTCACTGCCATCCTGGGCCTGCTGGCGTTCGGGGTTCTTCTCTCCGGCGGGCTTCTGCTGCTGCTCGACCGCAATGCCGGAACCAGCTTCTTTGTACCCGGCGGGCTGGTGGTGAACGGCGTCCAGCAACGCCATGAAGGCGGATCGCCACTGCTATGGCAGCACCTTTTCTGGTTTTTTGGGCATCCTGAGGTGTACATCGCCATCCTGCCGGGCATGGGCGTGGCCTCGCAGTTGCTCTCCACGTTTTCGCGCAAGCCGATTTTCGGTTACCGGGCCATGGTTTTCGCCGTCATGGCCATCGGCCTGCTCGGCTTTATGGTGTGGGGCCACCATATGTTCATGAGCGGCATGAGCCCATACACGGCATTTGCCTTCTCGCTCATGACTATGGCGATCGGCGTGCCCTCCGCCATCAAGACGTTTAACTGGCTGGGTACGATGTGGCGCGGCAAGATCCGCTTCTACACGCCCATGCTGTTTGCCATCGGCTTCGTTTCCCTGTTTGTCTCCGGGGGCTTGAGCGGGCCATTCCTGGCGCAGCCCACTCTCGATATCCCTCTGCACGACACGTTCTTCGTTGTGGCGCATTTTCACCTGATCATGGGCGTGGCCGCCATCTTCGGCATCTTCGCGGCGACTTACTACTGGTTTCCCAAGATGTTCGGCCGCATGATGAGCGAGAGCCTGGGGCGGCTGCATTTCTGGTTCACTTTTGTCGGAACTTACGCCATCTTCATGCCGATGCATTATGAGGGCATGGCGGGGCGGCCGCGCCGTTACGGTTCCATGGTGGTGGCCGGCGGCCTGTTCAACCGGCTCGCCGCGCTGATGCCGCTGGAGAAATTTATCAGCATCGCTGCGTTCGTGACGGCCGCCGCCCAGCTTATTTTCGTCATCAACCTGTTCTGGAGCATGAAGAAAGGCGAGAAGGCCCCGGTGAACCCGTGGGAGGCCACCACCCTGGAGTGGACCATTCCCTCCCCGCCGCCGCACGACAATTTCGCCGGCAATACTCCGGTCGTAAACCACGGCCCGTACGAATACTCGGTGCCGGGAGTTGAGCGCGACTACGTCATGCAGACGGATCCGGCGTCGGTGCACGCGCACTAGCAACCATTGGCAGAGTTTTTTATATGGGAACCTTGAGACAATCCGTTGGCGGATCAGGCCGCGGGGACAACTTCCGGGAAGGCGGAGGGGGCGGTGAGCGCTACCGGCCGGGCCGCTATGAGCCCGCGGGCTACTATGAGCGGCTACGCCGGTATCGCCTTGCGGTGGCGGTGCTGCTGCTTTCCGTAATCATGATTTTTGTCGCCCTTACGAGCGCGTACATCGTTCGCGCTGGCATGGGCACTTACGACACGGTAACGCATTCGTACGTCTATGACTGGAAGCCGGTGCAGCTTCCGAACGAACTGCTGCTGCTGAACACGCTGGTGCTGGTGCTGAGCAGCGGTACGCTGGAAATGGCGCGGCGCAACCTGAATGCGCGAGCGGTTACGGCGGGCCTGACGGGACTGCCGGGCGTAGCCGTGGAGCCCGAGCGCTCGGCGCCGTGGCTCGGCATTACGCTGGTGCTCGGAATGGCATTTCTTGCGGGCCAGTTCTTGGCGTGGCGAGAGTTGCGCTCGCAGGGCATGTTCCTGGCCACCAATCCGAGCAGCTCATTTTTTTATGTTCTAACCGGGGCTCACGCCGCGCACCTTATCGGCGGCCTGGTGGCATTGTTCTACGCCGCTTTCGCAACGGTGTTCGGCAAGTCGCTCGCAACCCGCCGCATTGTGGTCGATGCTGCCGGGTGGTACTGGCATTTTATGGGGGCCTTGTGGATTTACATTTTTGCGCTATTGCACTTCGGAAAATAAGTGTTCACAGCGGAGGCGCGGAGCCGAGCAATGCAAGGGCGAAAATGCAAAATGCACAAAGGCAATAGAAAGAAAGTTGCTAAAGAATTTTGTATTGGAATAGATTTCGCTTTTCGGTGTCTCTGTTGTGAGAAACAACTGGTGAGGACCTGATGGCTGATGCAGTCGTGGTTCATCCTGGGGCTGAGGCCTACGAGCCTTCGTGGTTTCGCACGTACTCCAAGAAGATCGGGATGTGGCTGTTCCTGCTTTCCGATTCGCTGACGTTTGGCGCATTGCTGTTCGCCTATAGCTACAACCGGCTCTCCACCCCCGGCTGGCCAACGCCATTTCACGTGGAGAGCATTCGCAATGCCAGCATCATGACGGGATTCCTGCTTACCAGTTCCCTAACCATGGTGCTGGCTGTGCTGGCCTCGAGCCGCGGCGACCGTGCCTGGACGCGCAACTGGCTGCTGGCGACGATGGCGTTTGGAGCGGGGTTCGTGCTGCTGCACGCGGCAGAGTGGAACAAACTGATCGGCGAGGGCTTGCGTTGGCCTCTCTTTCAGACGCTTTTTGACCTGCAGCCCGGAACAAATCCAGAGTACGTGGCAGCGACCCGCAATTTTCCGCAATTCGGGGGGACATTTTTCGCCTTGACCGGCATGCATATGCTGCACGTCACCATCGGCATTATCTATCTCGGAGCGGTGGCGCTGCGCAAAATGTGGCTGCCGATTCTCGGGGTTCTGGCCATTCTGTGCTGGTGGGCGCCCGGACCGTTCCATTACGGCTTCTACGTGCTTCTATTCGGGCTCGCCATCTGCGCCATTGTCCTGCTCCTGAAGCCCATGGACTATACGGATCACGACATCGAAGTCAGCGGGCTTTACTGGCATTTTGTCGACCTGGTGTGGATGTTCATCTTCCCGCTGGTGTACCTGATGTCAACCAGGATTTCGAGCTAAGGCAAGATAATGTGGAGAACACAATGACTCATCCGGCCGGCGATGTCGTAACCGCAGGGCACGTGCAGCAAACAAAGGCTCAGTTTTACTGGGTTTGGATCGCGCTGCTGGTCATCACGGTCGTGGAGATCGCCCTCGCTTATAACCAGGTGTTTACGCCCGGGCGCATGCTGAGCGTTCTGCTGGTGCTTTCGATCATTAAGTCGGCGCTCATCATCGGCTATTTCATGCATCTGAAATTCGAGGCACAGCGCATGAAGTGGATGCTGATGGTTTCGGTGTGTTTCTGCCTGGCGCTGATGGCCGTGTTCTTCGCCGACGCCCAGCGCATTCTGACCCTGGGATGGAAGGGACATTGACACTGTTTCGCCGTATGGCCGCTTCCCTGCTCCTGCTGGCCGGCTCGCTGCCGGCTGGGGCGCAGTGTGCCCTCTGCTACGAATCAGCGTCGCAAGCCGGGCAGCGCTCGCAGCGCGCGCTCACGCATGCAGTGATCCTGCTCCTCGTTCCACCGGTTACGATGATGATTGGGCTGGTGGGCGTAGCATTCCGGTACGGCCGCAAGCGCGACGAGGAGTAACCGGCATCATTTCCGCCGTTTTTTCGGCTTCTCCGCCGATGGCATGGAGCCCATCACGCTGGCCAGCACGTGATCGAAGGCCTGCTTCGCCGACATCTCTTTTTTGCCGCCGCGATTTTTGCGGTAGGTGTGCTCGTAATCGCAGGTGCGGCAGCGTACCCGGGCGGCCTGTTCCCCGCTGATCGAGACCACCGAGTGATCCATGACGCGCCTGCAGCGCGAGCAGTAGTCATCCGTGTAATCGCCAAGTCGCATATAGTTCACCGTTGTCCGCGACAGTTTACCCGAACCGCTGGACGAATCGGGTAAGCTGTACTCCGACTCCTGATGGCTCGATCTCGCGGCAGGTTCATTAGCTTCGAAGGGCTTGATGGCTGCGGCAAGAGCACGCAGATGGGCAAGCTTGCCGCCGCCCTGCAGGCGGCCGGGCTCGAGGTGATTACGACGCGCGAACCCGGCGGAACCGCCGCCGGCGAACGCATCCGGGGCGTGCTGCTCGATTCCGCGAACTCCATGACGGCGATGTGCGAGCTGGCACTGATGTTCGCCTCGCGCGCACAGCAGATTTCCGAGGTGATACAGCCCGGCCTCCGCGCCGGACGCATCGTGCTGTGTGACCGGTTTACGGATTCCAGCGAAGCCTACCAGGGGGCCGGCCGGCACCTCGGTCCCAAGAACGTTCTGGCAATGCACCAGCTCGTATGCGGCGATCTGCAGCCCGACCTCACGATCCTGATGGATTCCGATCCGGCACGCAGTGTGGAGCGGGCGCGCCGCCGCAATCGCGCCGCGCGGGGCCGGGCTTCAGATGAAAACCGGTTCGAGAAGGAAAGCCGGGCATTTTTCGAGCGCGTGCACCGGCAATACCTGCTGATTGCGCGCCGCGAGCCGCACCGGGTGATTGTGGTTGACGCCCGCCGCTCGATTGCGGCAGTGCATCACGATATTGTGGAAGCGGTGCGCGGACGCCTGAGCGTTCGATGACAGGACTTCGATGCCTTTTTCCGATTTTCATGGCAATGGGGGCGCGATTGGGCGAGTCCGGCAGATGCTGGCTCACGACCGTTTTCCGCACGCCGTGATCCTTGCCGGCCCTGCCGGTTCGGGCAAGTTCATGCTGGCGCAAATGGTAGCCCGAGCGATGAATTGCCTTCAGCCGCCGCCCGGCGATCTGCCTGATTTTTGCGGCGCCTGCGCAAACTGCCTGCGCATAGGGGATGCCGACGATCTTGAGGCTCGCATCGCGGAAGCGCTGGAGGCCCGCGAGGCGCTCCGGGACGCGGACAAGCGCGAGACTCGGATTTTTGTTCAGACTCACCCCGATGTGCTCATCGTTCCACCCGATCCGCCACAAAATCTCATCAAGGTTGACCAGGTGCGGCATGTGATCGCGACCATCCATTACCGCCCTGCCACTGCGCGGCAAAGGGTGTTCCTGTTCACGGATTCGGCTTTCATGAAAGAGGCCGCGAATGCGCTGTTGAAGGTCCTGGAAGAGCCGCCGGAGTTTGCCACGCTGTGGATTCTCACCGAAAACCCGGGTGAGCTATTGCCCACCATTCGATCGCGCTGCATCACGCTGCGGCTGGCGCCGCTTCCATTTGAAGAGATTGAGGCTTTACTCCGCGACCGGCGTTCCGGGTTAAATGCGGAACAGCGGAGGCTGGTGGCGCGGCTCAGCGGCGGCGCAGCGGGGCGCGCGCTTGGTTTCGACCTGGCGCGGTATGCGGCGGCTCGCGCAGACGCTTTAACGGTTCTGAATTCGGCAGTGGGCGGCAACGATCATTCGGCGCTGTTCAAGGTGACGGATACCTACCGGGCAGGCGCAGATGGACGGCAGAAGACAGAAAACCTGATCTCAGCGGCCTACGGTCTGTTGCAGGATCTTCTGCACCTGAAATGGGCGGGCGACCAGATGGTGCGCAATATCGACCTGCTTCCCCAGCTCCGCTCGATGGCGCAATCGGTAGAGTTTGACTGGCTGGTGCGGGCATCTGACGGGCTGGCGGAAGTTGAGCGGGGCATGCGGCGCAACCTGTTACGCTCGCTGGCGCTCGACGCCTTTGCGGCCGGCCTGGAACGCTGAAAGACCGACGAGCATAAGCGCTGCCACGGTGGCCAGAGCCGCCGAGAAATAAAACGGCACTGCGGCGCCATAGCGCTGCCAAAGTTCCCCGGCGGCAATGCTGGATACGAGCGTGGCCAGGCTCGTGGCAAAAGCGAAAATGCCGAAAGCGCGCCCCCGCAACTGCGGTTCCACGCTGGCGCCGACCAACGCACGCAACACCGGTTCCGTAAGCGCGTAGTAACAGCCGTAGATTGCCATTGAAACCCAGATCAGGCTGAGGGAGGCACCGGCGGCAAACGAAAGATAGGTTGCGGCGAACACCAGGTAGCCAGCGGCCGCGACTGCCGGCTTGGAATAGCGGTCGCTCAGTTTTCCGAACGGCCAGGCGGCCAGGGTGTAGGTGGAGTTGAACACCAGGCCCAACAGCGGGGCATTGCGTGCCGCAATGCCGAGGTTTTGCGCTCGCAGCACCAGAAACATGTCGCTTGAGTTGCCGAGCGAGAACAGCGATACCGCAACGATCAGGTAATAGAAAGATGCCGGCAGGCCTCGAAAACCAAAATGCCGGAGCGTTCTGCCGGCGCGACTCTGGAGGGCTCCCGGAATCGTGTGCCGCGGTTCCCGGATGGCAAACCACACAGTAAGAACCGCAAGCGCTCCCGGCACGGCCGCCGCCCAAAACACATTTCGCAAACCGATGCGCGGAAGCAGGACAATTGCAATCAGCGGCCCCAGAACCGCCCCGGCAGAATCCATGGTCTGCAGCAGCCCAAAGCCCGCTCCGAGCCTTTCCTTCCTCACTGATTCCGCAAGCATAACGTCTCGCGGAACCGACCTCAGCCCTTTGGAAACACGATCGAAAAACCGAACGATCAACACGTGCCACCACAGGCTGGCGAGCCCAAGGAAAGGCTTTGTTATGTTTGCCACGGCATAACCTGCGACGACGAGCGGCTTGCGTTGAGGCATGCGGTCAGCCAGATAGCCGGCCAGGAGCTTCGCTATGGACGCGACGCTTTCGGCAATGCCTTCAATGATTCCGAGTTGCGCGGGTCCGGCCCCGATGGAAACGAGAAACGCCGGAATGACCCAATAGGCCATCTCGGTCGAAATATCGTTGAACAGGCTGGTGAACCCGAACGCATAGACGTTGCGGGAGAGCCCATCATCGATGGATTCAGGGGGCAAGGGGATTGCCGTTGAACCGAGTTGGCATTTAGAGGAGCCGAGCCCCGGGGGAGGGGCACGCACTTAATCTCCCCCGGTTCCGGGGGATGCTTTATCTTCCTTCGGCCTTGTTCATATGGTCTTTAAAATTCTCGAACCGGCTGGCGATCTCCTTCCAATTCACCACATCCCACCAGGCCTTCAAGTAATCGGCCCGGCGATTCTGATAGCGCAAATAGTAGGCATGCTCCCACACGTCGTTGCCCATCACCGGGAACAACCCCTCCATCAGTGGGGAATCCTGGTTGGCCGTAGAGATGATTTTCAGCGCGCCGCTGGAATCGCGGACCAGCCACGCCCAACCGCTGCCAAAGCGTTTTACGCCGGCATCATTGAACTGCTCCTTGAAGGTGTTGAGGTTCCCGAATGCGGAGTTGATGGCCTGACCCAGGGGGCCGCCTGGTTCGCCGCCACCCCCGGGTGACATGATGTTCCAGAACATTGAGTGATTGGCGTGCCCGCCTCCGTTGTTGCGCACCGCCGTCCGCACCGCCTCGGGCACGTCCTGAATGTGGCGCAGAATCTGTTCCACAGTGTGGCTTTGCTGCTGCGGCGCTTTTTCCAGTGCGGCATTCAAGTTGGTTACGTACGCTGCATGATGCTTATCGTGATGCAGGCGCATGGTCTGCTCGTCAATGCTCTTTTCCAATGCGTTGTAGTCGTAAGGCAAAGGGGGGACTTCGAACGGCATCAGTACTTTCTCCTTGAGGCTACAGATGTACGGGACCAGGGGAAGGGTTCGGCAAAACCAACCATAATAAACGGAACCAGGCTCGCAGGGGGCTGCCATTCCGGACATTGAAAAGCGCATTGCCGGGATCGATGCCGGTGCATGCGCCGTTCAGCCATCCGGCCACTCAGCATGCAAGTGGGCCAAGGCTACTCGGATGCAGGCTGAGGCACCTTCTTCGTGCCATCCATTTCCGCCGCTGTCTGCTCGACGTTGAGCGGGACAAGCCGGTCGAAACCTCCCCAGGAGCCGTACGAAGGCTTAAGTTCCTCCATCACGGCGCTCTTCAAAGCCTCGCCGGTTTTTCCGGAACGCACTTCGCGGCCGATGCTTGCCCGCAAGTCTTTCAAATACGACGCAAAGCTCGCAATGTCGGCTGCTGCCGCCACATCGCCGTGCCCGGGAATAAAAGTAGCGCTGGGGTGAGCTTTCAGCATGGCCGCGAGCGTCTCGATCCAGGCGGAGGTAGTAGCGTCAATGAGGTTGGGAATGCGCTGCCTCCACGCGAGGTCTCCGGCAAACACGACATCAGCATCGGGCACGTAAACGACCGAATCACCACCGGTGTGGCCGGGAAGCGCAACCACGCGAACCACACGGCGGCCGAGGCTGACCTCAAGGATGTGGTCGTACGTGATCTGCGGCTCGATGAAGGCTGCCACCATGGCGCTCTGTTCCGCAGTGGGCGTAGCGCCATTCTGCCGGAAAAACTTCAGGTTCTCGGTTCGCACCCAGCCGCGCATGTTGCGATTGCCGATAACTGCGGCACCCGCCTCGGTGAAGACGGCGTTCCCTGCGACATGGTCCATGTGGTAATGCGTGTTGACGACATACTTCACCGGCAGATTGGTGATCTTGCGGATTTCCGCGAGCAGCTCGCGCGCTGCTGCCTGGTTGATGAACGTATCGACAACCAGCACCGCGTCATCACCCACAATGAAGCCGGTATTGCCACCGGCGCGCACCGAAATGGCCGCATAAACTCCGTTTCCCACCTGCTTTACGGTAAACGCCGGTCCGGAGGGCGCAGCCGGCTGGGTGGTTTGCGCCCAAACCGCGCATGTCACGAGCAGCGATGCAAAAAACACCTTGGGAATCATGGCGGCCGATTGTACCAGCACGAAAGCGCAGCCATACAGCGACCGAGCGATGGGACTCTGCAGGCAGCCAGCCGGAAAAGCGGGTCAGTAGAGAATTGAGGGCAAATACGCACCCTGCGGTTCGTTGTAAAGGCCAATGGTCATCAATGTGAGAGGCTCGATGACGCGAAGGCCATTTTCGAGGCACCATCGGAATAATTCCGCATTGCGGACGGGCACGAGAATGCCCGGTCCGTCGAACCGCTCGGCTGCGGCAATCAGAGCCTGCAGGTCGTAGTTACTTTCCGCAACGGCATAGGAAAAGAAGGCCAGCCCTGAGGCGCAGGCGGTGATTCTGCCTTCCCGCTCCACCACGACCGCGCTTCCGTGGCGGATGCCGTCATGCAATTCCCCGGTGCGCTCATGCCCATGTACCGCAAACTGCACGCGGGCGCAGGCTTGAAGATCGGCAGCCGTCGCCTTCCGCACGTTACAGCCCCTTAGCGGGCGGCGGAGCGCCGGTCCATTCATCACCACCAGAGGCTCACGAACCACAAAGCCGAGCTTGGCATACAGCGATAACGACCGGCGATGATAGGCCGCCTGAACCAGCCGAATTCCGGCGTGCCCCTGTTCGGTCGAGCGCTCCATCACCGCGTGCATCAGCGCGCGGCCGGCGCCCCGATCCTGCACGGCCGGATCGACCGTAACAGGGCCCACGCCTGCAATGGGAGAACGTTGATCCAGGCAGTTGCTGCCTATGATCCTGCCTCCTGATTCGGCGACGACGCAGAAGAATTTAGGGTGGGAGAATATCGCTCCCATGAACCCGGCGGCTACATCAACTCCCGGAATATCGGGCGGGAAGTTATGCTGCAAGGCGATGGCATGGAATGCTTCGAAGCAGATGCGCCCGCATTCGGCAGTATCCGCCGGAGTAGCGCACCGAATGGTAATCGGAAGAGAACCCGACTTCACGGGATCGGCCAAGCGTGAATGCCTCCGGAGGGATTTGTGGGGCACTATTCTGGCACAAGTCGTGTTCCTGTACGGGAGCGAGGACGAATGCTCAGGGTGTTCCGGGCTAGGCTGCTTTCCGATGTGACCATCGCTGGCCGCGATGGCTGCCCAGCGGGGCGTTCAGGGCCGCCTCCACCGCTTGCAGCATTTCCGGAATCGGAACCGGTTTAGCGAGGATGGGGAACTCGTAGCCTTGCGCCCGCGCGCCCGCGAGGATATCGGCAGTGGCGGTATTGCCCGAGAAGAGCAGTATCCTGGTTTCGGGCAGTGAATCGCACACCTCAATGGCGAGGGAAACGCCATTCAGCCTGGGCATGATGACATCGCTGAAGACCAGGTCAGGATGTAGTTTCCGCGCCAGTTCCAAAGCGGCCAATCCGTCATCGGCGGTTGCGGTTCGATAGCCGTGCGCTTCGAGGATGGCCGAACAGGTTAGAGTGATAGACTTCTCATCATCTACGATCAAGATCAGCGGCGCGTCTGCGCTTGGCGCATTGGGCATATCAACCATGCGATGCGGAGAACAAGCGGGTCCGTTGCCCGCCGTTTCGTGCCGGTACTCCGAGTCAGTGGCAGCAGGCAGCCTGAATCGCCGTGCTGCCTGGAGTTTGTGTTTTCGCGTGACTACTTCTATACTATGTAACGTAAGTGGTAGGCCTTAGCGGTAGATGCCTGCGCTGGAGCTGGTAGGCAGGCATTCGGCGAAGCACACCAGTCGGCGCGAGCCGGCTTTTATTTTGGCCGAGTTTCCAATGGCCAGCGTTGAACAAAACGTGCGCGAGATTGCCGAGCGGGTTGCGGGGGCGCTGGGAGTGGAAATCGTTGAGATTGAATTCCGCGGCACCGGTGGAAAGAGCCGGATGCTGCGAGTTTACATCGATCGGCCGCCGGACCAGCAGGATACGAGCGATTCGGTTTCGACGGTTGAACAACTCAGCGGGGTGACGCACGAAGACTGCGTGGCTTTCAGCAACGAGTTCGGAACCATCGTGGATGCGGAGAATGCCGTACCAGGAGCGGGCTACACTCTGGAGGTTTCGTCTCCCGGGCTCGATCGGAAACTGGTGAAACTCCAGGACTACAGCCGATTTACCGGTCATCTCGTAAAGGTGACAACGCGCGAACCGGTCAATGGGCAAAGGAACTTTAAAGGCAGGCTGGACGGACTGCAGGACGGGATGATCGGCCTGAGGCCGCAGGACGGGGGACGCAGCAAGAAGGGGAAGCGGCAAACCGAAGAGACTGAATCCGCCGATCGGCCGGTGGTGAGGATTGCGCTCGCCAATGTGGAGCGCGCAAACCTTGTGCCGGAATGGTGACGAGAGAGCTGAATTTATGGCAAGTGACCTGTACAACAGCATAGACGCGCTGAGCCGCGAAAAAGGGATCGATCCCCAGATTGTAGTGAGCGCCGTTCAGGATGCGATGGTGATTGCGACGCGCAAGTCGCTGAAGACGCCTGAGGTTCTGCGGGCCGAACTCGACAAGGAAACCGGCATCATCCGGGTTTTTGCGGTCAAGAGCGTCGTTGAAAATGAGGACGAGATCGAAGACCCGCACGAGCAGATCCCACTGGAAGAGGCGCGGGAATACGATGCGGCGGTGGAAATTGGCGGCGAGGTGAAGATTCCCCGCGCGCAGCACCAGATGCAGAACCCGGCGGGCGGCCTGGGCCGAATTGCGGCGCAACTTGCGAAGCAGGTTATTTTCCAGAAGGTGCGCGAGGCTGAGCGCGACACGGTTTACAACGAGTACATCGGCCGAGTGGGCGAGATCGTGAATGCAACCGTAAAACGCGTGGAAGGTCCCGATGTCATTTTCGATATCGGCAAGGCCGAGGCGCGCATGCCCCGCAAAGAGCAGTCGCGGCTGGAATCGTTTGCAGTGGGTGAGCGCGTGCGGGTGGTGATCAAGACCGTGGATAAGGCCACCAAGGGCCCGGGCGTGTTGGTGTCGCGCGCGGTTCCTGAGCTGGTGCAGCACCTGTTCCAGACCGAGGTGCCTGAGATCTACGACAATACCGTCGTCATTCGAGCGATTGCGCGCGAAGCCGGCGAGCGCACCAAAATTGCCGTGATGTCGCGCGACAAGGATGTGGACCCCGTAGGCGCATGCGTGGGAATGAAGGGGATGCGAGTACAGAGCATCATTCGCGAACTGCGCGGCGAAAAGATCGACATTATCGAGTACAACGAAGACCCGGTGATGTTTGCGGAGAAGGCACTGCAGCCGGCGAAGGTAAGCCGCGTCACCATCCTTGAGGCCTCGGACAAGCACCTCGAGGTTATCGTTGACGACACGCAGCTTTCCCTGGCTATCGGCAAGAAAGGGCAGAACGTCCGGCTGGCTGCGAAGCTCCTTGGGTGGAAGATAGATATCAAGAGCGAGGAAGAGAAGCGCCAGGAAGTGGAGCAGCAGATGCAGGCTCTGGTCAGCTCCAATACTCCGCTGGACCGCGTTCCCGACCTTGATGAAAGCATCATCGACAAGCTGGTGGCGGCCGGCGTGAACAACGTGGAAGCTCTGGCGGATATGACGCCCGAGCAACTGGAAGCCATCCCTGGAATAGGCCCGAAGACGGTGGAAAAAATCTCCATCGCAGTGAATACTTATTTCAGCAGCCTGGAAGCCGGGGAGGCGCCGGGCGAGGGCGCGGCGGCCGAGCCGGCGGAAGCCGCCGTGGAAACGGAGCCCGGCGACCAGCCTTCCGCTGAAGCTGGCGGAGAAACTCCGGCCGATGATGCAGGGCCCGATTCCGCGCGGCAGTCAGGTGACACGGAAGGCCTTTCACAAATAGAAGACAGCAACGCCGAAAGCGTAAGCGAGCTTGTGGAAGAGGGGCAGGATTTTGAAGGGGCGGCTATTGCCGGCGTGGAGAATGCGCCGCCCGCTGACGTCAGCGAAGTGGAAGTGCACGAGAGGACTCCGGAGAACGAAGGGACGTAGATGTGGCTGCGTAACGGTTCTCGTGAGGTTTACATGAACACCTAACCAGGCAGGATGCGGAGCAAGCAAAGGCTGAATGAGGATTAACGAACTAGCGCGAGAGCTGGAGGTTCCTTCGAAGCAGGTGATCGAAGCGCTGCCGAAGATCGGCATTGCCGACAAGAAGAGCCACTCCAGCAAGGTGGATCCGGATGAAATCGAGAAAATCCGGAAACATTTCCGTGCGGCCGCCGAGGCTGAGAGCAAGCCCGCTTCAGCGCCCAGGCTGGCCGGTGAAGGCGACGAGATCAAAACGAAGTTCGATCTCTCGAACATCTCCAAGCCTGGCGATGTGCTGAAGGCCATTACGCAGAAGCAGGCAGTGCCGGCGGCGCCGCCGCGCCCCGCAACTGCTCCGCCTGCCGCCAGGCCGCCGGCAAGCGCAGCAGTTCCGAAGCCTGCCGCACCGGCCGTGAGCACAGCAGCGCCCCCCACGGCGCCACCCCCCACGGCACCGGCGAAACCTGCGCCGCGGTTCATCACGCCAGACATTCTGGCGCCGCGCCCGCCTGCACCCATCGTCCGGCCCGAGGCCAAGCCGCCGGCGGCCGCTCCTGCGACGCCTGCAATCGAGGAAAAGGCGCCAGCGCCTGCTGCAGCCATTCCGGCGGCTCCTGCACCGAGTGCGCCGCCAGCAGTCACCCAACCCTCGGCCGAACCGGCCGTCGAAGTACAGGCGGCGGCTCAGCCCGCCGTGCCTGCGCGGCCGGCTGAACCGCCCATTCCACCGCAGCCGCCAGCGCGGCGCATGATCGTTCCTCAAACGGGACCTCGGCCTGTTTACCAGGCTCCTGCGCAGCCTCGCAACCTCACGCCGACACCGGGCCAGCCGATTGCGCGCCGGCCTATACCGGGGCAGCCCATTGCGCAGCGGCCTCGCCCCGCAGCCGGCGCACCCGGCATGCGCCCTATGCCGCCGGGTGGCCGCCGCCCCATGCATCCCACATCACGACCGATGGCGCCAGGCGCGCGGCCAGGGTTTGGGCAACGACCCATGGGCGCACCTCCGGCGGGAGCTCCGCCGCCGGGCACGCGCCGGCCAGGAGCAAACCGTCGCCCTGGCCAGCAGTACGTTCCGCGCGGTGTGAAAGAAGGCCCGATGAAGGGCTTTGTTCCGCCGCCGCGGCTGACGCTCTCGACTGAGCCTTTACCCATCACGCGCGAGATCACCATTACGGAAGGGATCAGCGTAAAGGACCTGGCGGAAAAACTTGGGATCCGCGCCAAGGATTTAATTGCCCGATTGCTGGCGCGCGGCGTATTCGCCACCATCAACCAAACGCTCGATCAGGAACTGGCAGGCGACATGGCGCGGCAGTTCGGCGCTGACGCCAAGGTGATCACGTTCGAAGAGCAGTTGATGCAGGATACGGGTCCGGCGCAATCGGCTGAACAGGCGGCGGAGACCATGCAGGCCCGGCCACCGGTGGTCACCATCATGGGTCACGTAGACCATGGCAAGACCACGCTGCTCGACAGTATCCGCGAAGCCAATGTGGCAGGCGGCGAAGCGGGCGGCATCACGCAGCATATTGGCGCATACAAGGTTCGCATTGCGGATACCAACTCTCCGGCTTACGGCCGCGAGATCGCGTTCATCGATACGCCCGGCCATGAGGCATTCACGCGCATGCGGGCCCGCGGCGCCAAGGTGACGGACATTGTAGTGCTCGTAGTCGCGGCGGATGATGGCGTGATGCCTCAGACGCTGGAAGCCATGGACCATGCCAAGGCGGCCAACGTTCCGATCATCGTGGCGGTGAACAAGATCGATAAGCCCGATGCGCTTCCCGATCGTGTAAAGAAACAGCTAGCCGACCGGGGGCTCATGCCGGAGGACTGGGGCGGCAATACTGTGTTTGTCGACGTCTCGGCCAAGCAAAAGACCAACCTCAACCTGCTGCTGGAAATGATCTGCCTGGTTGCCGACCTGCAGGAGGTGAAATCGAATCCTGACCGCCCGGCCAGCGGTACGGTGCTCGAGGCCAAACTCGACCGTGGCCGCGGCCCGGTGGCCACGGTGCTGATTCAGTCAGGCACCCTGAAAATCGGCGATGCATTTGTGGCGGGCAACATTTTCGGGCGCGTGCGCGCCATGTTCGACGATCGCGGCAAGGCCCTCGAGCAGGCAAGCCCCTCGACCCCGGTTGAAATTCTGGGGGCAGAGGGCCTGCCCGCTGCCGGCGACCAGTTCGTGGTGGCTGAGCGGGAGCGCGCTCACGAGATTTCGGAATATCGCACTATGAAGGCCCGCGAAGCGCAACTTGCCAAGACCTCGCGCGTTTCCCTGGAAGGCTTGTCGGAGCAGATCAAAGCGGCCGGCATCAAGGAACTGCCCATCATCCTGAAAGGCGATGTGCAGGGCTCAGTGGAAGTGCTGTCTGACCTGCTGACCAAGCTCTCGAACGAGAAGGTCAAGATCAAGGTGCTCCACTCCGGCGTGGGCGCAATCACGGAAACCGACGTGCTGCTGGCGTCGGCTTCAAACGCCATCATTATCGGTTTCAACGTCAGGCCTGAGCGCAAAGCGCACGATCTCGCCGAGCAGGAAAAAGTCGACATCCGGCTGCACTCCATCATTTACGAACTGCAGGACGAGATCAAGCGCGCGATGGCGGGCCTGCTTGAACCGGTAATCCGCGAAGCCTATCATGGCCGCGCGGAAGTCCGCGAAACCTTCCGTATTCCCAAGGTCGGCACCATTGCCGGGTGCTTCATGCAGGACGGTTTAATCAAGCGCGATGACGAAGTGCGGCTCCTGCGCGACAACGTAGTCGTGTTCAAAGGCAAGGTCGGATCGCTCCGGCGCTTCAAAGACGACGTGAATGAAGTTCGCAATGGGCAGGAATGCGGCATCGGAATTTCGGGCTACGGCGATATCAAAGTTGGCGACGTAATCGAAGGTTTCGTAACCGAGCGCATCGCCCAGGAAGTGTTCGCCTAAAAGAGCTTCCTCGCCTTTCGGGCGTGGCCTTTTGGCTTTCCGCTCACGGACTTCACCTGGGTTTAGCCGCGTTAACCTGATGCCGATCGCGTATCTCACGCTTGAGCTCCGCATGGAAGCCGCGCAATCGTTGAAGGACAAGCGCCAGGTGCTGCGCAGCGTAAAGGACCGCCTGCGCTCGCACTTCAATGTCTCGGTTGCCGAGCTTGATCCGGCCGACCTGTGGCAGCGCGCGACCCTCGGGGTGGTGAGCATTTCCTCGTCGCGTGACTATCTTGATGGGCTGATGCACAACGTAGAGAGGGAGGCTGTGCGCGTGGCCAACAATGCCGGCGCAGATGTGACCGACAGCTACATGGAATTCCTTTAATGCAATGGACCGGGCGCAACAACATCATCACGAGCGGCTGAGCGAAGCCATCCGCGCCGAGCTAACGACCATCATTGAAGGTGAGCTGGGCGACCCGCGCATTGGAGCTCTCGCCGTCACTGAGGTTCACCTGAGCCCGGATGGAAAGACGATCAGCGCTTTTGTTTCGGTGAGCGGCGACGACCGCGCTGCAGAGAACAGCCTGGCAGGGCTAATGGCCGCGAAAGGCTACGTGCGACGGGAAATGGCAGCCCGGCTGGGGTTACGAAGGGCACCGGAGCTGGTATTTCAGCTCGACCGGTCCGAGCAGTACGGAGCTAGAATTGACGAACTGCTCCGCAGGATCCAGCGGCGCGCCCGCTAACCGGGGCCGCGGCTTGCGAGGGCGGAATCTTAGCCGACGCCCCGTCCGCTGCTGTGCAGAATGCTTACCGACGTTCTACGTGAGATCAAAGGTCGACGACGGTTCGTCATCAGTTCGCATGCGCGCCCCGATGGAGATGCCGTTGGATCTGCGCTCGCGCTCGCGGACATCCTGCGCCGCCTGGACAAGATGGTGGATGTGGTCCTGCATGACCCGGTGCCGGTGATTTACCAGCCGCTGCCGTTTGCCGAAAGCGTAATCCACTCCCGCGAAGTGCCGGGCTCATACGATGCCGCCATCCTCCTGGAATGCGATTCGGTTCAGCGCACGCGGCTGGAGGGGCTGGAGCGCAACTTCCTCATCAATATCGATCATCACGTCACCGGGCGACCCTACGCCCACGTAAACTGGATTGATTCGAGCGCCTGTTCCACTGCAGAACTGGTGTGGCGGCTGGCGCGCGCGGCAAACGTCGAGATCACTCCGGATGTTGCGACGTGCCTGTACGCGGCCGTGCTTGCCGACACGGGCTCGTTCTGCTATTCCGGCACTACTGCGGAAACGCTGGGCCTGGCGCAGGAACTGGTGCGGTGCGGCGCCCACCCGGCGCGCATAGCGCAGCAGGTGTATTTCACGAATCCAACCTCGAAGATGCGCCTGCTCGGTGCCGCACTTGGCAATCTGCACCGGGAGCATGACCTGGCGTGGATGTTCTGCACCCGCAGCGACATCGCCAGATGCGGCGCACTCGATGAAGATGCTGAAGGCCTGGTGAATTACGGGCTGGCGATTGCCGGAGTAGAGATTGCCGTATTCCTGCGCGAACTCCCCGACCAGCGGTTCCGTGTAAGCCTGCGCAGCAAAGGGGCCGTAGATGTCGCCACCGTGGCGGAAAACTTTGGAGGGGGCGGCCACCACTGTGCGGGCGGTTTCTCCATCGATGGCCCGCTGGCGGTCGCACTCGAGCGGGTTCTTTCCGCGCTGCGCATGACCGCCTCAGCGCCGCCGGCAGACGCCACACCCGAACTTCGACCCACGAACTGATAAAAGTGCCCGTCACCTGCCGCGGTCGCGCAGGGTGCGGGCCATCCGCTCGAGGAAGGCCTCAGGACCTTCGCCGGGTTCAGGACTGATGCCGGTTTTCTCGCGCAGATGCGCCAGTATCTGATCAGCGGCCTTCATGCGTACAAATCCCTGGAGCTCTTCCCTGCGGTGCAGGAAGGTCTCCACCAATTCCAGGTCGCGATTGTCGAGGCGCGCGAGTTCCGAGGACAGCAGGGGTACGGCACTCCGACCGCGTTCGGCGATCCAGGATACCGAAACCGGAGCCTGCGCGCGCTCGTGCACTACAACGGTTCCGGCCACGAGATCACCCAGGCGCTGGTTCTTCCGGGTGAGCGCCATGCAGACCAGCCCAACGCCATACAACGCGGGCAGCGAATCCACGGCACGCAGAATGTTGCGGCCAATCGCTTCGACCGCGTTGATGGGGCGGCCATTATCTTTTATGACGCGAATGCCGAGAGCCCATTTTCCTGGCGTTTGGCCCTTGCGCCAGGCTTCAAATGCGGCAAAATAACCCCAGTAGATGGTGAACAGCACCAGCACCACAAGCGCCATTGCCCAGTTCGTGGAGGCCGATAAAATAGCCGCCGCGCCTTGCCCGGCTCTGGTCCTGGTGAGCAGCAGAAACGCGCCCAGCAGAATGAGGAAATAGAGCGCCGCTTGAATCAGGCTGTCGAGCGCCATGGCAAGAAGCCGGGAACCGATACCGGCGGGCACGAACTCCAGGGCAATCTGCTCGGGAGTATCAATCGCCAGGTTGTCGGAAGAGAGACTCATTGATCACCACAAAGTGGCTGCAGACACGAAGCCTTTACTGGAAGCGGCTGGAGCAGATGCTCGAACGGGCCGCCGGCAACGGCATTAAACGCCTTACCCGCGCCGAATTGCGTGAGCTAGGCGCATTGTATCGCCAAACTGCCGCCGATTTGTCGGCCTTGCGGGTTGACGGCGGGAGCCAGCAGTATGCCGCTTCGCTCAACAGCCTGCTGGCACGCGCTCATAATGTCCTGTACTCCAGCACCCGCCCGCGGGCCACGGCCGTCATCGAGTTCTACGCCTCAACTTACCCGAAAATATTTCGCCGGAACTTTGGCTTTTTCGCGGCCGCATTCCTGCTGTTTGCCGTTGCCGCCATTGCCTTCGCTCTCGTGACTTCGTTCCATCCTGAGTTCCAGAACTATGTTCTAGGCCCGGAGATGGTCGATACAATCCAGCGCCGGGAAATGTGGACGCATTCCATAGTTGCTGTGAAACCTCTGGCCTCGAGCGGCATCATGACCAACAACCTGTCCGTTTCGTTCATGGCATTTGCCGCCGGAATTACGGCGGGCGTGGGCACCGTTTACATGATGTTGACCAACGGCATGCTGTTTGGCGTGATTTCGGCGGCGTGCGTAACGGCAGGCATGGGGAGGCAACTCTTCAGCTTCGTAGCTCCTCACGGGGTGCTGGAACTGCCGGCCATCTTCATCGCCGCCGGAGCGGGCTTTCGAATTGCGGCGGCACTGTTGTTTCCTCACCTGATGCGCCGCAAGACGGCGCTTCGGTACGCGGGCCAGGATGCCATTCGCATGATGCTTGGCTGCATTCCACTGTTGATTCTTGCCGGGATTGTTGAAGGGTTTGTCTCCCCCAGTGGCTTGCCCGAGGCAGCGAAATACGCCGCCGGCGCAACCCTGCTCGCTGGCCTGGTGATGTGGCTTGGATTGGGTTGGAAGGCGGATAAGGGCGAATCAGAAGCCAGCAATGGAATTCAAATCCTGCCCTGATCCTTCAAATTCAAATATTCATTCACTACGCTGGCCGAAAGGGTTTTCCAGTCCGCTTCCAGGGCCACCGCGCCGTAATCGCGCAGGGCCGCAAGCAGCTTCTCGCGCCGGTTCACCAGTTCCTGCGCCGCAGCAATTCGGAACATTGCTTCTTCATTCGCCGGCTCTTCGGCCGCCAGCGCTCGGAGGTCGGGCTGGCTGATGGCCACCAGCAGCAACAAATGTGTCCTGGTGAGCCTGGTTGCGGCCTGCAGCACCTCAGGAGTCATCGACGTCTCTGGAAAATCCGTCAGCCAGACGACCAGCGCGCGGCGGCGCTGGCGTGTCATCAAAGCATTGCTCGCCCGAAAATGGTCCGCCTCCGGAGCCTCTTCCTTTCCCGCGGCAAGCTGCCCGATGATTTGGCGTAAATGCGCGTTGCCGCGGCCCAAAGGAGTCACACTGCGAATTTCGCGGCCGTAAGTCATGACTCCGACGCGGTCGCCTGAGAAAACGGCCACCTGCGCCACGCTGAGTGCGGCATTTACGGCTGAATCGAGCTTGCTGATATCTCCAACGCGAGTGCGCATCAGCCGGCCGCAGTCGATTACGATCCACACCGGCTGGCTGCGTTCCATTCGATACACCTTCGTAATCGCCCGGGCGCGCCGCGCGGTAGCCGTCCAGCAGATATCGCGCAGGTCATCGCCGTCCTGATATTCACGAAGGCTTTCAAATTCCCGGCCTTCACCGCGAATGCGGAGATACCTTTTCTCAATTTCGGTCTGGCGGCTGCGCATCAGGTACATCGAGTGCTGTTCCGCCTCGTTCAGGTTCGGGTAGACCCGCACCTGCTGCCGCAAGTCAGCGCGCGCCCAGCGCTCCGCAATCCTGAGCCCGCTTTGGTACCGAAGGAACGCAAAACCACAGAACGCGTCGCCGCGGGAAGACGGGAGCACAAAGTACTCTGCCGTGCTCTCGCCGGGCGGCGCCACGATGGCCAATTCAGCAGGTGTTGAACGCAACGAAACGGGCACATCGTCCACAATCTTGAGCGATAAAGCCGAGCGCGAGGTGTTCTCGACTGCGAATAGCACCCGGCCTTCAATCCTCAAAGCGAGTGGCGCATGCCAGCGGCGGGCAAGCAACAACTGCTGCGGAGTGGGGAGAGAGGCCAGATCGGCAATCCACGCCAGCAGCAACAGAGCGTCCCACGCGAGCATGCCGTAAACAAATCGCCGGTCGCGAAACGCCGGCACAATCCACACCAGCCCAAGGAGCAACAGGAAGAGGAAGCGTGGACCAAAGCCGCCGCCGAAGCGCTTCCGGCTTTCTGCGGGAGCGGCGATATCCGGGGGAACCAGAGCGGCGCCGGCCGATGGCTTGCTCACTTGCCGAGTCGCACCAATAGCGGATGTCGCCCTGGCCATTATTTCGGAACCTCAACGGAACCCACGATAT
>JAFAIN010000095.1 GCA_019236695.1 Acidobacteriota bacterium
TCGCATTGCGGCGCCGCCCTTCCGTCCAGGCATCGAGATGCCTCAACTTGACGTCGAGGATAGCGGCCTGGATGGAGTCAAGGCGGCTGTTGGTTCCGAGGATTGCATACTCATAGCGGCGCGGGCTGCCGTGGTTGCGCATCAGCCTGATTCGTTCGGCAAGCGCCGGGTCATTGGTGGTGATGAGCCCGGCTTCGCCGCATGCGCCGATGTTTTTCGAAGGGTAGAAGCTGAAACACCCAAGATCGCCGATAGCGCCGGTGGAGTGGCCATGGCAGCGAGCACCCATGGCCTGAGCCGCATCCTCCACTAACGCAATGCCGTGCTGCCGGGCAAGGCACAGGAACGCATCCATGTCAGCCGGCAGGCCGAACAGATGCACGGGAACGATGGCCCGAGTGCGCGGGGTGACGCATTGGGCGACGCTTTGAGGGTCGAGGTTGAATGTGTTGGGGTCAATATCGGCGAACACGGGGCGCGCGCCGAGCCATGCGACCATGCCCGCAGTGGCTACGAAAGTAAACGACGGAACAATGACTTCGTCGCCCGGGCCTACATCTAGAGCGCGCAAGGCAAGCTGCACCGCATCGGTGCCGGAACCGCATCCAATGGCGAACTCGCAGCCGATGTAACGCGCGGCATTCTGTTCGAAGCGGCCGACGGCGGCCCCCAGGATGTACTGCTTTGAATCAATGACGGCAGCAATCGCGCCGAGCAACTCTTCACGCAGGGGCTCTTCCTGGGCACGGAGGTCGAGGAAGGGAAAGCGGAGCGCCGGAGACGCCGCGACTGCGTGCTCGGAAGGCATGGAATGAGTTCATGCTAGCAGAGCCGGCAAGACGACTGGGGGACGAAAACTCAGAAGGAGGACCCCGGGGTATGGGAGGGGAGCCGATATTGTGGTTCAATTCAGGGTTGGCTATGAAGATTGTGACTGCGGCCGAGATGCGCGGTATAGATGCGCGAAGCTGGCAGGAGTTCGGCGTGGCGTCGCTGACCCTGATGGAGAACGCGGGCACGGCAGTGGCTGAATTTTGCCTGCGCGAGTACCCCTGCGCCGAATCCATAGGAGTGATCTGCGGGAAAGGCAACAATGGAGGCGATGGGCTGGTTGCGGCGCGCAAATTGCACGAAGCCGGCAAATCGGTTTGCGTAGTGCTGCTCGCCAGCATGGAGGAGATGAAAGGCGATGCCGCCGAGATGCTGAAACGGCTGCCGGTGCGGCCGGTGATGGCACGAAACGAGGAGGAACTGCAAGGGGCGGCCACGCAGCAGGCGTATGAGAGCGATGTGCTGCTGGATGCAATTCTTGGCACCGGGTTCAAGCCGCCGCTCTCGGCGCATTATGCGAGCGCGGTTGGCCGACTGAACGCGGCGGCCGGCCGTGTGGCTGTGGTTGCGGTGGACATTGCATCGGGCACTGACGCCGACGAGATCGATGGGATTCGGAGCGCAAGCGACGCCGGGGTGGTCACCTTTACGGCGCTTAAGCCGGCGCAGGTGTTTGCCGCACCGGGCACGCGGACGGTGGTGGCGCCGATTGGCACGCCGGCCGCGGCATTGCCGCCGGGCCCGGGCCTGAGCGCCGTAACGGCAGGCAATTTTGTGGAGTTTTTGGATGGGCACTTTCCCTGGCGCGAAGCCGATGCCCACAAAGGCGACTTCGGCCATGTACTGATTATTGGCGGCTGTTTGGGAAAATCGGGCGCGGCAGCCATGGCAGGCATGGCGGCGCTACGTGCGGGTGCAGGATTGGTGACGGTTGCTTGCCCACGTTCAGTGCTGCCCATGGTGGCATCGTCGGCACCCGAACTTATGACCGAGGCCCTGGAGGAGACGCCGGACGGAAGCATATCGCCGGCTGCGCTCAAGAATGGCCGCCTGCACGAGATTTTGCGCGGCAAGGATGCCGTTGCCATCGGCCCCGGACTGGGGAGGAACGCAGAGACGGCGGAGTTTGCGCGTGAAGCGGTGCGCGAGTGCCCGCACCCGCTGGCGCTCGATGCGGACGGGCTGAACGCGTTCGAAGCGATGGTCTCTGGCCTCGAAGGGTCGCGCAGGCCGCTGGTGCTCACTCCGCATCCGGGCGAATTCTCGCGCCTGACCGGAATACCGGTGGCAGAACTGGGAAGCAACGCAGCACGGATTTTGCACGCACGCGAGTTTGCGAAGAAATGCCGCTCGATTGTGGTGCTAAAAGGCCACAGAACATTGATCGCGGATCCTGGGGGAGAGATTTACGTGAATACCACGGGAAACGCGGGCATGGCTACGGGAGGCACGGGCGACGTGCTCACCGGAATCATCACAACGCTGATGGCCCGCCGCGCGGCGAACGGCAATGGGATTCGAGCAGCAGAAGCGGCGGCGCTGGGGGTTTACCTGCATGGATTGGCGGGAGATGTTGCGATGGGCGAACGCGGACAGGATGCGATGATCGCGACTGACCTGATTGCCGCCCTGCCCGGGGCGTTTCGCAGGATCGCGAGGGGCCTGCGGATGCTTCCCGAGATCCACCAGTCGTACTGGGCATTCGCCGGGCCAGACGAACGGCGGGGAATGGCGTGGACTACAGAAGCGTAAACACAACCCGCTCGCCGGAAGAGACGGTGGCGCTGGGACGTGAGCTGGCTCAGCAGCTCACACCGCCGCGGCTGGTTCTGTTGCGAGGGGAACTGGGAGCGGGCAAGACCACACTGGTCAAGGGCATTGCCGAAGCCTTGCAAGCGGCAAAAGAGGATGAAGTCACGAGTCCAACGTTCACGCTGATCCACGAATACCGCGGGCCGGACACGACCATTTATCACATTGATCTGTATCGCATTGAGACGGAGCGCGAGCTGGCGACCCTGGGCATTGACGACCTGCTGCGCGATGAGCGCAGCCTGGTACTGATCGAGTGGGGCGAGAAATTCCCTCGCTTTGCGCGAGAGCGCGACGTAGAGATAGCGCTGGAGCGCGCAGGGGAGACGGAGCGCGTGATTCGGGTGGCGTGAGCGCGACTGCAGGAAAGTGCAGATCCCTCACACCGCTACCCCGGTTCGGCAAAACCGGGCGCACTGGGGGGCCCGGCTGCGTTTCGGGATGACTAATCCGGAAAATGGGGCGCTAAAAGCCCATGATGTTATAGCCGCAATCCACATAGATGGTTTCACCGGTAATCCCGCTCGAGAGATCGCTGGCGAGAAAGAGCGCGGCATTGCCGACTTCGCCGACTTCGATGTTGCGTTGCAGAGGCGAGCGCTCCGCCTGAGTCTTCAGCATTTCACCCAGCCCGGAGACGCCGCGGGCCGCGAGAGTCTTGATTGGCCCCGCGGAAATGGCGTTGACTCTGATCTTCTGCCTGCCCAGATCGTACGAGAGGTAACGCACCGCGGCTTCGAGCGCCGCCTTGGCTACTCCCATAACGTTGTAATTGGGCACGACTTTCTCGGCGCCGTAATAAGTCAGCGTCATGAGGCTGCCGCCTTCGGTCATCAGCGGCGCGGCGGACCTGGCCAGCGCGATGAGCGAATACACGCTGACGTCGTGAGCAATGCGAAAACCCTCGCGCGTGGTCTGAAGGAAGGGGTTGTTCATGTCAGCCGCGGGAGCGAAGGCGACGCTGTGCACGAGGGCATGGAGAGAACCGTAGCGGGCTTTGAGGGCAGCAAAAAGCTGCTCGATTTCGGCGTCATTAGAGACGTCGCAGCGAAAGCCCTCCGCACCCGGCAGCGCCGCGATCAGCTCTCGAGCCTCGAGCTCGAGCCGCTCATTCTGATACGTAATGGCAATTTGCGCGCCGGCCGAGGCCAGGCGCTGGGCGATGGCCCAGGCAATGCTGCGCTTGTTGGCGACTCCGAAAACAACGGCGGTGCGTCCCTGCAGGTTGAGCATGGAATACATCGTAAAAGGAAAAAGGAAAAAGGCAAAAGCATTGCCGAATTGCCGAACTGCGGAATTGCCGAATTGATGTTTGGCATCGCTGCATCGGAAGAGGTTTATTTCACCACGGAGGGGAAAGCTGAGGCATGGCCAAATGCAGAACTGTGGAGGCCCTCTTGCCGTTTCCTTTTGACTTTTCCCTTTTCATAATCGGTACAGCATGAGGTAGATGATTACGCCTGTAATGGAGACGTACATCCAAATGGGGTAGGTCCAGCGGGCGATGGCGCGATGGCGGTCAAAGCGTGCAAGCAGACCTCGCGCCAGCGTGAGCAGCGCAAGCGGAGGGACGGCGGCGGCAAGCAGGGTGTGGGTAGTTAGGATGGTGAAGTAGAGGGGGCGAAACCAGCCGCGCCCCTGGAAATGAACGCTGCCGACGTGCGCGTGGTAGTAAACATAAGAAGCGAAGAAAAGAGCCGAAGTGCCGACGGCTGCGATCATGCAGGCGCGATGCGCGGCGACCCGGCCGGTTCGAATGAGCCGGCGGCCAGCGAGCAACAGCGTGGCACTCGAGCCGTTGAGCACGGCATTCATCGCCGGCATGATGGTCAGGGAAATCTGCATTCCCAGGCCTTCAGGCTGCCGGCTTTGTGCTGCGCCGGCTCACCAGCGCGAAGGCTGCGGCGAACAGGACCACCGAAATACCGCCGAGAACGGCGACGGCGCGACCCACAGAAAACTGACCGGCGACGGCATTGGCCGGGAACAGCAACCCGCGCAGGGCTTCGACTCCATAGGTGAGCGGGTTGATGCGCATGAGCAGGCGAACCCAGATGGAAGCTCCCGTAAGCGGAAACAGCGCACCCGACACCAGCCACAGCGGAATCATCAGCAGGTTGATGATGGCATGGAATCCCTGGGTTGAATTCAGCTTCCAGGCAATGGCAAAACCCAGAGTCGTGAGCGCAAAAGCCACCATCCAGACCACGAGCGCGATGGCAAGAAACTGCGTGAAGCTGAAGTGAATTCCGATAAGCGGCGCGAAGGCGAGGAACACCAGGCCCTGAATCGCCGAAAGGCTCGTCCCACCCAGGACCTTTCCCAGCACAATCACCGAGCGGCTTACGGGCGCCACCAGCACGGAGAGCAGGAAGCCTTCCTTGCGGTCCTCAATCACCGACATCATGGTGAAGATGGAAGTAAACAGCACAATCATGATCAGGGCGCCGGGGAAGAAGTAGTCGAGATAATTCTGATTTCCGGCGGCCCGGATGGAACTGCCGAAACCGGAGCCGATCACAATCCAGAACAGCACGGGAGAGGCGATAACGCCGACTACACGGCTGGGCTGGCGGTAAAACCGGACAATCTCGCGCCAGAGCAGGGAGAGCACCGGAAGGGCGCCGAACCAGCGGGCACGAACTGCCGCATGGGGCGCGCTGCCGGTGGCGCTCCGAACTTCGCGCGCGGGCGTGATGGTGGAAGATTGCGTGGCCATTATCACGATTGTAGCCGCAAATGGACTCTCCGGGCCGCGGCCGGCCAGGCCGGGGAGCCACCGCGGGCACAGGGTCGTGACCGGCATCACACCGCGGCCGAGGCGGCGGAGCGTAGGTTGGGGCAAGGGGAGTCGAGAGACTGGGCGCCGTTCGGAGTGCCTGAAGGTAGCGATTCGCACCGGAGCCGGAACCGAAGGTGCGGGAAACCCCCCGGCTGATCCGGGGAGTGCTGAGCCAGGCGGGGGCCGCACAGAGCGAGCGAAGGCGGCGTCAGAGGCGCAGGGGGAACAGCCCCTCGTAGCCGGCTTCGTTACGCTCTGTGCGGCGCCCGTCTGATTCTTTTGGGAATGACTACCAAGTAAGCTGAGGCGCCCGCTGCAGCGCTGCGAATGGCTGCGAAGAAACACCTACAGAGGATGGGAGGTTGGGCGGAGTGATTTCTTTCTGCGGCGCGGGGGATGGATACTGGTGCTGGGAGGCGCGTAGTGAAGGCTGCCATTCTGGATTCGCCAGGGGCCGTAGAACAGAATCCGCTGAAGATCAGGGAAGTCGATGCTCCCGAACCGGGGCGGAGACAAGTGCTGGTACGGGTGACGGCCTGCGGAATCTGCCGCACTGACCTGCACGTGACAGAGGGCGAATTAACGCCGCGGCGCACTCCGATCATTCCCGGACATCAGGTGGTGGGGAGGATATGCAAGGCCGGCCCGGACGTTGATCCACGCCTAATCGGAACGCGAGTGGGCATCGCCTGGCTGCACCACACGTGCGGCGTATGCGCGTACTGCCGCTCAGGCCGGGAAAACCTGTGCGACCGGCCGGAGTTTACCGGCTATACGGTGCATGGCGGGTTCGCCGAGTACGCGCTGGCAGAGGCCGATTTCATTTACGGCATTCCTGAAGGATTTGAGGATCTGCAGGCCGCACCACTGCTGTGCGCGGGCATCATCGGCTTTCGCTGCCTGCGAACCGCAGCCATTGAAAAAGGCGCACGGCTCGGAATCTACGGCTTTGGCGCGGCGGGACACGTGTGCATCCAGGTGGCGCGATACTGGGGGATTGACGTTTATGTATGCACGCGCGAGCGCAGGCATCAACTGCTTGCCGAGAAGCTTGGCGCAGCGTGGACAGGCAACGCGGCAGACGCTCCGCCGGTTCCGCTTGATGCCTCAATCATTTTTGCTCCGGCGGGTGAACTGGTTCCAGCGGCGCTCACCGCATTGAAGAAGGGCGGAAGGCTGGTGCTGGGCGGCATTTACATGAGCCCGATTCCCTCTTTCGCGTACGACCTGATCTACCGCGAGCGCTCGATTTGCAGCGTAGCCAACAATACGCGACAGGACGGAAGGGATTTCCTCGAGATTGCCGCCGCAATTCCGATCCGGACGAAAATCGAGACGTTTACGATGGATGAGGCAAACCGGGCACTGCAAGCGCTGAAACATGACGGTATTCGAGGCGCCGGCGTCCTGGCCGTGGGGTAGAGAGGCTCGGAGGAAGGCGCCTGGCAGCCACCCTCCGGCCGAGGGCGGCCGGAAACGCACCACGCTGGCAAGCTATGCGGAGATGGCTGAGGCCTGCCTTTCGGCGGCTGCTGCGGCGTGCGCGCGGCACATGAGCGCAATAATTTCCGGAACGGAGCAGACCTCGAGCACGGCATTGAGCCGGGTAAGGCGCAGGAGGCGCTCCACGCGGCAGGCGACATTGAGCAACTTGAGGCGGGCGCCCCGCTCCTCCAGCAGCCCGTGTAGGGAGGCCAGAACGCCGAGGCCGGCAGCATCCATGCGGGTAACCTCAGCAAGATCGAGCACTATGAGCTCGCAAGACGGGCTGCCCTGGACAACGTGCTGCAATTGCTCAGCGGTGCCGGCCACGATTCTGCCGCGGCAGCGGATTATGAGTGCATCTCCAACGCTCTGAACCGTAACCTTCAACATGACGTTCTCCGAATTAAGGAAACTCACTATATAGACGTTTGACCCTGCCGCTTCCGACATGGACGGCAACATTTATTTTGCCTTACCAGTATTAGGGCGCGATGAAGGAAGCGGCCCTGGATTGCTATACGTTTCCGATACCGGCATGGTTCCCGGCGGCAGCCCGGGCAAGAATCCTGACCGGCTGAATTTCATCTCTTGTTCAAAGTCCTTTCATTCTCCCGTAACTGAAGGTGGGCTAAAACTCGAGTATGCCCGCAGAGGAACTGCGCCTTCCCAGTCCCATTCGCTTCCACTCTGCGCTTGCAGCGCGATTGCTTCCACTCCGCGAGCTAAACGAGATCTACCGGATGGCGTGCGGGCGGAGCGGGGAGTGGTTTGGCTCCGGCGTGCTGAACGAGATGGACATTCGATACAGGGTTGAGGCGACTGACATAGGGAAGATTCCCCGCCAGGGCCCGGTGGTAGTAGTGGCAAATCATCCGTTCGGCATGGTTGATGGGCTTATCGCGGCGACCGTGATGCTGAAGGTTCGACCGGATGTGAAGATGATCGCAAATTACCTGCTGGGTGGCGTGGAAAGAATGAAGGAAGTGTGCCTCTACGTCGATCCATTCGGTAGCTCGCCGCGAAACCACATTGCTCTGAAGGAGGCGCTGGGCTGGCTGAAGCGGGGCGGGGCGCTGATCAGTTTTCCATCGGGCGAGGTTTCTTGTTTCCACGCGCGGTCTGGGCGCGTGGAAGATCCACGGTGGACTGATACGGCAGCGCGCCTAATCCGAATGACGAACGCTGCGGCACTACCGTTCTATTTCCGAGGCAGGAACAGCATGGCATTTCAGGCGCTTGGACTGGTTCATCCGGCTTTGCGAACCGCGCGACTGGCCTATGAGTTCCTCGATATGCGAGGCAGAGTGATCGACCTTCGGGTTGGGACCCCGATTGCGGCCGCAGCCATGGCAGGCATGAGCACCTCGGTGGCAACCGAGTATCTGCGCCGGCGGACCTACGTCCTCGGCAGCCAAAGCGTTCCGGCGCGCAACCTGGCGGTGGTGGCCGGGCGCCCGCGGCCCGTTGCAGCAGAAATCGGCCGCGCACGCCTGGCAGAAAATGTAGCTCAACTTCGCAGTCATCACCTGTACGCGGAAGACCGCGATCTCTCTGCGTTCCTGGCTCCGGCTGAAGAGATTCCCGAGGTGCTTGCCGAAATCGGAAGACTGCGGGAAGTGACGTTTCGCGCGGCCGGCGAAGGTACGGGCGAGCCTGCGGACATCGATCATTTCGACTCCTACTACCGACATCTGTTTGTGTGGAATCGTGCAAAGGAAGAAGTCGTTGGAGCGTACCGCATTGGGGATATAGGGGAGATCCTCGGAAAACTCGGGATTGCCGGGCTGTACACCAGCACGCTGTTTGCATACGACCCGCGCCTTTTTGCCTGCATCGGAGCCGGATACGAACTGGGCCGCTCGTTCGTAAGGCAGGAATATCAGCGACAGTATGCTCCGCTGCTCCTGTTGTGGAAGGCCATTGGGCGGCTGGTTTCGGACTGCCCCGACCACGCTGTGCTTTTTGGGGCCGTCAGTATCAGCCGGGAATACAGCCGGGCATCGCGCGAGCTCCTGGTGCACTATTGCGGCTCACACCTGCGCAGCCATCTGGCAGGATTGGTGAAGCCGCGCCGCCCATTTCGCCCTCGCCAGCTACGCGAATGGGAAGTTCGCCAGCTTACATCTCTGCTCGACCCCGGGGCGCTTGCCGCCACCATCTGGGATGTGGAGAAGAATGCCAGAGACATTCCCATTCTGCTCAAGCACTACATGAAGTTAGGCGGCGAGATACTGGGATTCAATCTGGATAAGGAATTCTCAAGTGTGGTGGATGGGCTGGTGCTTGTGGATTTGCGCAAGACCAATCCGGCAATGCTGGCCCGCTACATGGGCAAGGATGGCGCCGCGGCATTTCTTGCACACGGGACGGCAACGCGGCAGCCCGCTAGTTGCGCATAGTTTATTTCGGCTTAATTTCGTCGAGATCGATTCGAACCGTAAGCAGTTCCGTTCCGAACATTCGTACAGCCGCTGCATTCCGCCCGGCGCCCAACCGGCGAGCCGCAAGCCAGTGCTGGCGTTCACGAGCATCATCATCGGGCAGCACGTAAGCAGTTCCGGTGCGCCAAGTGAGGCGAAAGCCGTTTCGTATCCTCAGGCGAACCCGTGAATTCTGCATGATGTTTCGAACATAAGCGGAATGCATTCCGTGCTCTGCAATCAACCAGAACTGTTCAGCGACCTGGCCATTGCCCACGGGGGTGCGGCGCGGCTTTCCTGTCTTGCGTCCAATCGTTTCCAGCAGCGCGTAGCCGGAGGGAGCAATGCCGAGCGCGAACAGCAGCTTGTTTGGCGGATTGAGGAGGTATTTTTGCAAGAGGTGGACGAACCGGCGTTTCATAAGGGGGGAAAAGCATAAATGATTTGCCGAGGCTCCGCACCAACTGGCGGTCACCTGATTTCTTCCTGCTGCGGGGCCCGGAGGGCCGATGCGGAGACTCGGTTTGCGGAAGGGTCTGGCAGGAAGCGAAAGCCCGGCACGAGCGCCGGGCTTTCGCGATCAGAGTTCAACCTCGGATTAAATGTCGTAATAGAGGCTGAATTCGTAGGGATGCGGGCGCAAGCGGATAGCGTCCACTTCCTTCGTGCGCTTGTAATCGATGTAGGTGCGGAGCAGTTCCTCGGTAAACACGTCGCCCTTCAGCAGGAACTGGTGATCGGACTCGAGCGCATCGAGCGCATCCTCAAGCGAACCGGGCATCGAAGGAACCTTTGCGAGTTCCTCCGGGCCAAGATCGTAGATGTCCTTATCGAGCGGTTGTCCGGGATTGAGCTTGTTTTCGATTCCATCGAGCCCGGCCATCATCATGGCCGCGAACGCCATGTAGGGGTTGCAGCTTGGGTCAGGCGGACGGAACTCGACGCGCTTGGCCTTGGGCGAGGCGGAATACATGGGGATGCGGCACGCCGCTGAACGATTGCGGCGCGAGTAGGCCAGGTTCACCGGGGCTTCAAAGCCGGGGACCAGACGCTTATAGCTGTTGGTTGTGGGGGCAATTACGGCGGCGAGAGCCGGGCCATGCTTAATGAGCCCGCCGATGTACCACAGGGCCATCTGCGACAGGCCGGCATAGCCGTCACCGGCGAACAGGGGCGTGCTGCCCTTCCACAGCGACTGGTGAGTATGCATTCCGCTGCCATTGTCATTGAATAGCGGCTTGGGCATGAAGGTGACGGTTTTGCCGTACTGGTTTGCCACATTTTTGACGATGTACTTGTACAACATCATGTTGTCGGCCGAGCGGACCAGCTTGTCGAATTTCAGGTCAATTTCGGTCTGCCCGCCGGTGGCGACTTCATGGTGGTGGCATTCGACGGTGAGGCCGCACTGTTGCATGGCCATGACCATTTCGCTGCGCAGGTCCTGGTAATGATCGGTGGGCGGAACCGGGAAATACCCTTCCTTGTAGCGGGGACGATAGCCGAGGTTGTTGGATTCGCGGCCGGAGTTCCAGCGCCCCTCTTCCGCATCAATGAAGTAGAAGCCTTCGTTTACGGTCTGGTCAAAACGAATGTTGTCGAAGATGAAGAATTCCGCTTCGGCGCCGAAGAAGGCAGTATCAGCCATGCCGGTGGAAGCCAGGTACATTTCGGCTTTTTTGGCGATGTAGCGGGGGTCGCGGTCGTAGCGCTGCTTGGTTACCGGATCGATAACGTCGGCGACCATCACCAGGGTGGGAACCTCGGTGAAGGGGTCCATCATGTACCAATTCACATCGGGCATCAGCAGCATGTCGGATTCGTGAATGGCGGCCCAGCCGCGAATCGACGATCCATCCATGCCGAAGCCATCATCGAACGAAGCCTCAGAGAACTGATCGATGGGGTAGGAAACGTGATGCCACAAACCAGGCAGGTCGGTGAAGCGAAGGTCAAGCAGCTTCGCTCCATTCTGCCTGGCAAATTCCACTACTGTTTTTGGATCTGCCATTTCTTCCAGGTGCTCCTTCTGTGCGGCCACAAACCGCTGTGAAATTATTTCTGTTTCGCGCTGGAACCATGATCCGGCAAGAACAAAGCCGGAAAGCTCAAGCGCTGAACTCTTGGCGAAGATGCGCGGGGAAGGCCTGCACCGCCGGTTGCGTGCAAAGCCACAACCTCACTTTAGAAGCAGCAGCATCCACATGTGAAATCGATTGTTTTTATCGCCCCGATAAGAGGAATCTATCGGAGATAAAGCTGGCGCGTAAGTCGTTGCTGATGAACAAGGAAACCAAAGTAACGTGGCAAAGGCAAAAGCAAAAAGGTAAAGGGCAAAAGGGCGGAAGCGGTTGGCGGGGCTTTCTTGACCCGGAGTAAGGAGCGGCTGGCGCCGCTATTTTGTGAAATCGTAACCGGCGGTACCCGTAAAGCCAGTTGACACTCGGTGCCGCAGCTTCCTAGAATCATGGCAAGAGCTCTGAAACTTTCCGTAAGCGGCTGCATCTAAAGTCTTTAGAGATGGCGGAGCAATGACCGGCAACTCCCAACTCGGGCAGCGCGAGCGCGAGATTCTGACCGCCGTCATCGATCAATACATCAGCACAGGAGAACCGGTGGGCTCGCGGACACTGGCACGCCTGATTTCCGAAGGACTGAGCCCGGCTACCATCCGCAACGTGATGGCTGATCTTGCGGACGGCGGATTTCTGGAGCAGCCGCACACATCGGCGGGCAGAGTGCCGACCGCACAGGCATTCCGGTATTACGTGCAGCACCTCGGGCAGCCGCGGCAACTGCCCAGCAGCGACCAGGATCTAATCCGCGCGTCGCTCGGGCAATCGTCGGATGCGGAGGATTTCCTGGAGCGGAGCTCCCACTTACTCTCGCAGCTTTCGCACTGCGTGGGCGTGGCAATTTCTGCGACTGCGGCAAATGAGTTGCTCGAACATATCCACTTCAGCCGCCTGGCCGAGAACAAGATTCTGGCGGTAGTGGTAGCGCGCGGAGGAATCGTTTCGGACCGCGTACTTCGCGTGAGCCGCGATATGCGGCAGGACGACCTGGATGTGAGCGCGCGCTACATCAACGAGAATTTTCGCGGCTGGACGCTGGCAGCGGCGAGAGCTGAGCTGCAGCGCCGCATCGAGCAGGAGCGGAGCGAATATGCGCGCCTGATGCGGTCGCTGGAGCAGCTTTGCCGCGATGGCGCGCTGGCCGACAGCCCGCGCGAGACGGCGGTATTTGTGGAAGGCGCGTCCAACCTGGTGGCCGGCGCTCGCGATGCGGACCGATTGCGCAGCATTCTGGCAACCCTGGAGGCGCGGGAGAGCCTGGCTGAGCTTCTGAATGCCTACCTGAGCACGGATGGACCTGAAGTGCGGGTGGTGATTGGGCTGGAGAACGCCGGCGTACATCTGCGCAATTTTGTGTTGATTGGGGCGCCAGCGCGCGCCGGCCAGGAACTCCGCGGCGGGCTGGCGGTGCTGGGAGGGGTACGAATTGACTACGAGCACATGATTCCGGCGGTTCAGTACATCGCGCGGCTGTTCGATGAGCTGGCGCAGCGCGAGAATTGACTTCCCGGCGCCGCAATCCCCGATATGGCCTCAGACATCGATAAACTCATGAAAAGAGGAAACGGAAAACCCGAAATGGAAGGCGTAACGCTTGATCCCGAGCGCGAGCTGCCATCGGCAGAGGAAGCAGCCCGTGAGGAAGCGCCGTTGCGGCAGCCTCAGGAGCTCGAACAGGCAAAGCTCGAGCGCGACCAATTGTACGAGCGCCTGGCGCGGCTGCAGGCTGAGTTTGAAAACTTCCGCAAGCGAGCGCAGCGCGAACAGGCGGACTTCCGCCAGTATGCCGCTGCCGACACCCTCAAAGCGCTGCTGCCCGCGCTCGATAGCTTTGAACGCGCGCTGGCTTCGAATTCGGAGGCAAGCGACTTTCGCTCAGGCGTGGAGTTGATTTACCGCCAGTTGCGCGACGTGCTTACCCGCCTGGGGGTGAATGAAGTAGAGGCGGAAGGGCGGGTATTTGACCCGCGCGTGCATGAAGCCATTGAAATGACGCCCGTAACGGAAGGCGAAGACAACCGCGTGCTGCAGGTTCTGCAGCGCGGCTACATGCTGAAAGATCGTCTGCTGCGCCCCGCAATGGTCAGGGTGGCCCGCAGATCCTGAAACCGCAACACTCAATCCAGAGCAGGTGAAGTTCACTGAACACAGAAGCCAAACGCGATTTCTACGAGGTGCTGGGGATTGACCGCAGCGCCAGCGACCAGGCAATCAAGAGCGCCTACCGCAAGCTGGCGATGCAATATCATCCTGACCGTAATCCCGACAATCCGGAAGCGGAGGAGCGGTTCAAGGAGGCCAGCGAGGCTTACGCGGTGCTGATTGACAGCGAAAAACGCGCTGCGTATGACCGCTATGGCCATGCCGGGGTGAGCGGCGCGAGCGGAGGCTTCGGCGGATTCGACCCGAATTCATTCTCAGGGTTCGAAGACATTCTGGGTGACCTGTTCGGGTTGAGCGACCTGTTTGGGAGCGGCGGCCGGCGGCGGGGCCGCTCGCAGCGCGGCGAAGACCTTCGCGAAGACCTGACGCTGGAGTTCGAAGAAGCGGTATTTGGCGCAGAACGACAGATTGCATACCGGCATTACGAGCAGTGCGACCACTGCTCAGGCAGCGGGATTGCGCCGGGAAAATCAGCGCAGAGTTGCCGCGCATGCGGGGGGCGAGGCCAGGTTCGATACCAGCAGGGATTCTTCAGCATCGCGCGCGCCTGCCCAAATTGCCGCGGCGCCGGACAGGTGATTACGGAGCCATGCGTGAAGTGCCGCGGCGAAGGCCGCGTAACGCGGCAGCGCTCGCTCGAAGTAAAGGTTCCGGCGGGAGTGGAAGATGGCACCCGGATGCGCTTCAACGGAAAAGGGCACTCCGGCGCGCATGGCGGGGGGGCAGGCGACTTATACGTGGTGCTGCACGTTAAGGATCACCCGTTCTTCGAGCGGGAAGGCAACAACCTGTACTGCGCCATGCCCGTTTCGTATGCGCAGGCTGCTCTGGGAACGGAATTGCGCATTCCAACGCTGCAAGGCGAGCACGCATTGAAGGTGCCGGAGGGAACACAGAGCGGCACCATTTTCCGCATCCGCAATCAGGGCGTACCGGTGCTAAACGGCCATGGCCGGGGCGATCTCTACGTGGAAGTGAAAGTGGTTACGCCGGCGCGCCTCAACAAAAGGCAGCGCGAACTCCTGCAGGAACTGGAACACGGCCAGGCCTTCGAAAACCGGCCGCAGCGGCGCTCACTCATCCACAAAATGAAGGACATGTTTGCCTGAGCGAGTCGCACTCCCCATCTGAGAAGGATCACAGGAGGGCCTGCATTCGGTGACCCGCCGCCGCTGGATTGCGGATGAATGGAGGGAGGGGCATGCTGCGCTCACCGGGGCGCATGCCGAACACCTCAGCCGAGTGTTGCGAGCGCGCCCTGGCGACGAATTCGATATCGCTGCGGGCGGCAGGGTATGGCGAGGACGGGTCAGCCGAATTACGCCCGAGCGAGTGGAGTTTGAGCTCGCACATGAGCTCGCGACAGCGCCCGGGAACAATATTGCGGTCGCGATTGCCATATTCAAGTTTGACCGCATGGAATGGGCAATCGAGAAGCTTACGGAACTCGGCGCGAGCCTTATCATTCCGTTCAGCGCGCGGCGCAGCGATCCTCACCTGGTTTCCGCCGCCACCAGGAGAATCGAGCGGTGGCGCCGAGTGGTGCTGGCCGCTTCGGAGCAATCCCGGCGAACGTCACCCCCGCAAATTTCTGACCTCTTGAACTTCCGCCAGGTAGCGGCAGCTTCCGCCGGACTGAAGATCGTGGCCAGCGAGACAGCGGCAACTGACGCTTCCCTGCCCTGCGTTCTCGGCAGCGTTCTGAACTCCAGGGGCGAAGTGCCGGCATCGGTGACGGTTGAGAGTGACATTATGATTGCGATCGGGCCTGAGGGCGGGTGGACTGCCGGGGAACTCGATTTGTTGAAGAGCGCAGGGTGGCGCGAGGCGAGCCTGGGAGCGGCGATCCTGCGCGCCGAAACCGCGGCTATTGCGGCGGTGGCTGTATGCGCGGCGTGGATGGCAAATCCACCGTGAGGACCGCAATTTTCGCGCAAAAGTTTTGGGGACGCCTTGCGGCGTCCCCGTTTGTGCGTTCGATGCGGCTGATTTAGTGCTTCTTGCTGCCCTTCTTCGAGCCGCCTTTTTTCGAACCGCCCTTCTTTGTTGCCATGGATCTATTCTCCCTTCCATTTTTCATGGATCGCAACACACAACGTTGCAATTGGTTGATGTATAGAGTGAACGAATTTGCATGTCAAGCAAAAAGTGCAACGACGCTTCATGCAAAAGTGACTTCGGTGGATTTTCACGACGGCATCTTCACCGCGCCGCTGGAAAAAAGAAACAGCAGGATCATCTGAACACCGTCGAACATGGCGTGCGTCATCATTCCGGGTCGCAAACTCCTGCGCCATATTGCGACAAGACCGAACATCACGCCGAAGGCGGTGATGACGAACATGGTCGCGGGGCCTTCATAGCCGTGCGCCAGACCGAACACAACAGCCGAAGCGAGCAGGCCGAACCACGCGCGCTGTGTCCACGCGCCGAACTGCCGCTGCAGGTAGCCGCGGAACATGGTTTCCTCGACAACGCCGGCGGTGCAGCACACCAACAGCCCCAGCAATAATTGCAACCCGGTCTTCGGCCCCATGAACTTGATGAGCCGGGTGGCTGTGCCGGTCCTTCCCTTCAGCGCGCAATCGATTGCCGCCTTAACTCCTCCCTGCGCAAACACGGGAAGCCCGTGATGCAGGCGATCGAGAAAGCACGGAATGGTGGTCACCACCAGATTGAGGCCGCCGAGGACAAAGAAGGCGGAAACCATGAATCCCACTGCGACGGCAAAATCGAGCAAAAAATCTTCGGGCGAGCTCCAGCGGCCGCCAATGAGATCGCGCAACCGCACGCCGCCGCGCTTCAAGCCCCAGGCGATGTAGCCGAAGATGAGCCACTGGATGGCGATGGTCTGCAGGAACAGGAAATTCGTCTGCCGGGCGCTTGCGCTCCCCGTGACCGCGTAGGTCGACTGCAGCGACATGAGCAGGATGAAGGCAAGCAGGAGAATAGTGTGCCAGGCAGGGGCTACGGGGCGAAGCATGGTTTGACTGTCCGAAGTGCCAGAGGCCGCGGGCGCATCCGGAAGCGCGGGTGAATCGAATGAATTCATTGAGAAGCCGAAGGCGGCTGAGGTCATCTTATAATGAGGGGTTTCTTCCTCCTACATTACCTTCAGGAGCTCGAATTCATGCCTCAGCTTGAAGACGCCGTCATCCTCTCCGCCTGCCGAACGCCCATTGGCAAATTCCAAGGCTCACTTTCGGACCTGAGCGCACCGGAGCTCGGCGCCATCGTGGTTCGCGAGGCGGTAAAGCGCGCAAATCTCGAGCCGGCACAGGTGGACGAGTGCATCATGGGCAACGTGGTGTCAGCGGGGCTGGGTCAGAACCCGGCGCGGCAATCAGCGATTCGCGGCGGGCTCCCTCCCGAAGTGGGCGCTATGACGGTCAACAAAGTCTGCGGATCCGGGTTGAAAGCCGTCGCACTTGCGGCCCAGGCAATTCAAACCGGCAACAGCGGCCTTGTGGTTGCGGGCGGCATGGAAAGCATGACGAACGCTCCATACCTGCTGCCGCAGGCCCGGAAAGGTTACCGGCTGGGCAATGCCCAGATCATCGATGCCGTAGTGCACGATGGGCTGTGGGACATTTACAACAACTACCACATGGGGATGACGGCTGAGAACGTGGCGGAGAAATACGGCATCAGCCGCGCCGAGCAGGATGAGTTCGCGGTCCATTCGCACCGCAAGGCAGTCAGCGCGCAGCGCGAATGCCGTTTCAAGGCACAGATTGTTCCGGTGGAGCTGCCGGCAAAGAAGAAGGGCCAGCCCGCAGTTATCTTCGACCGCGATGAATCGCCGCGCGAGGACACTACAGCCGAGGTTTTGGGATCACTGAAGCCGGCATTCAAGAAAGACGGCACGGTCACGGCCGGAAATGCCCCGGGAGTGAACGATGGCGCTTCAGCGCTGGTGGTTACGTCAGCTTCGCGCGCGAAAGAACTCGGCGCGATGCCCATGGTGCGCATTGTGGCGCAGGCCACCAGCGGCGTGGATCCGGCATGGGTGATGATGGCGCCGGTTTCAGGCGTGCGCAAAATCTGGGCAAAAACCGGCTGGAAGCCCGATGACGTTGATCTCTACGAACTGAATGAAGCGTTCTCCGTACAGGCGCTGGCAGTAGTGCGCGAGCTGGGTATCGATCCGGAGAGGGTGAATGTGAACGGCGGCGCAGTGGCGCTGGGGCATCCGATCGGGGCCAGCGGCGCACGCGTGCTTACGACGTTGATCTACGAGATGATTCGCCGCAATGCGCGGCGAGGGATCGCGGCGCTGTGCCTGGGCGGAGGCAACTCGGTGGCGATGGCGGTGGAGCGGTAAGCCTTTTCACAACGGAGACACGGAGGCGCGGGGAAGAGCGCGGAAATCGCGAAACTACTTCGAGCCATACAGATCGAAGATCATCCGGGCGATGATGCTGTCCCAGATGTAATTTCCGGGCGAATTGAGTTGGGTGTAGTCGGGGCTGTAGGACTCCCAGAGCCGGTGATTGGCACGGAGTTGGAACAGCACTCCCTCCATGGCGCGGCGGACGAGTTGTTCGGCTTCCGGGCGAAAGCCGTAGTCAAGCAAGCCGCGCTCGACCATGTAATCCCAAAGCAGCCACACGGCGCCATTCCACTGGCAGCATCGGGTGATCTCGGCATCGTAGTATGGGTCGTCAGCCGCGAGCGTGGGCATGCCGAAGCGCCGCGCGAAACTCGCCGGATCGGCGACGTGGGCTCGCAGGCGCTCGGCCTGCTGCGGGGTGGCGATTCCGGCCCACAGCGGCAGAAAGCCGATAATCTCTTTGCGCTTCAGGCTGAGTCCGCTTTTCGTAGTGAATGTACCGGTGTCGCGCGCCAGGTTGTAGAAGAATCCGGTATCAGGATCCCACATGCGGTTGCGGACCGCGGAGGCCATTTGATCGGCTTTGCCAGCCCACTGCCGCTGCTCTGCCGTGTGGCCGAGTTCGCCCGCCATGCGCGCGAGCGCCCGCGTTTCCTTCACCATCATGCACATGAGGTCGAGCGCTTTGACCTGTTTGGGGGATTCGTCGCCGCCGCCGAAGAGGCTCCAGATGACGTCCACAGAATCGCGGACATTTTCCAGCATGGCGTTCCCGCCCCACACCAGCATGCCGTCGTGGTCGGGGTCATGGGTGCGCAGGAACCAGGTTGCCAGCGCCGCGCCGGAGCGGTAGGCATCCGCGAGGAATGCGCGATCGCGCGAGATTGCATAGATTTCCCAGTTCGTCCAGGAGAAAAAGGGAGCCGAACTGGTGTCCTGGCCGGCCACCGGGAACGTCCGGTTCACGTAGGGTCCAACGCGGTACCCAATGTAGCCATCCAGTTCGGGGTTCGGGTCGTGCCGCTGGCGCTCCATGAATACGCGCTGGGAATCCTGCGCCCCTCTCGGGTCCATGAGCGCATAGGCCTGCATGACGATGCTTTCGTGAAACACCTGCCCATCGTGTCCCCAGCTCCACATGGGTTCGCGGGAAAACACGTAGTAGTTGAAATGCGATTCGCCTTCCCGCGGCATCATCTGCGCGCGCACTTCGGAAAAAGCGCTCCAATAAGCCAGTTCCCAATCAGAGGACGGAAAACGCACGCACCAGCCGCGCCGGCTCAGCGTGCAGGCGCGCGGAATGCGGGCATAGGCGCGCTCGCCGGCCGCGATGACGGGCGCCAGAGGCTCGGCAAGCAGCTTCCGCGCTGACGACGCAAGCTCCGCGGCGGCTTCCCGGGCCGGCTGCATACCCCGAACAATGCGCAGGCTCACCGTAGCTCCCGGCGCAATCACCGCCGGGACGGCCACTACGAAAGCGCGAATGCCGCCCTGCAGGCTCCCGGTCAGTTGATTGGCAGCAATGGCTCGCAATGCGTCAGCCGGTTCGGCGTATCCGGAAACGGATTCGGCGGGCAGGCTCGCCATCAGGATGTCGCGCTGGTCGGGATCGAACTGCGGATGCGGGCTCTCGGACCAGGTCTTCGGGTCAATGCGGTGGGAAAACAGAACTGTGGAGCCGCCATCCCGACGAACCTCAACCAATTCGCCGCGGTCATAGTGAATGCAGGCGGTGAGCTTCTGCGAACGGCTGTCGTGGCTGCGGATTTCGAGATCGAGAATTGCGAAGCGCGAGCTGTAAACATTGAAGCGCTCGCGCACTTCGACCGTGGTGAAGGGCCAGTACTCGAGCTCAACGAAATCGCTGTAGGAACGGTGAATAATGGGTGGCTTGAAATATTCGCGCCACGCGGTTACGCCGATGCTGCCCATTCTCCATGCCAGCGCGAAACTGCCACTCGCAGCGTTGCTGTAGGTGACGCCCTTCTCCGGTGAGTGGGCATCGAGGTAGAACGCCTGATCGACGAAGTACTCTGATCTCTCGAGCGGCGCGGCGTAACTGGTGTAGAGGGGATCGTGAGGCGCTGCATCGAGGTGGGAAAGCGGAAGGTCCTGGGGCTGGGCAAGAACGCAACAGCACAGGAGAACCAGCGGTATACGGCCGCACCCACGTCGTTTCCCTTCCGCTTTCCCGGTATCAAGTTC
>JAFAIN010000139.1 GCA_019236695.1 Acidobacteriota bacterium
GGATGGTGGGTGTCGGGTGGCGGGTGTCGGCTGGCGGGTGGCGGGTGTCGGGTGTCGGGTTCGGGTGGCGGGTGCTCGGGATGCGCTCCAAGAAAGATGCAGATCCCGCGCTATGAGGTCAGGGTTGAAGCACAGCGGCATTTTTGCAAATTGCGGGATAAACCTGCGCCCCGCTTGACTTTTCATCCAGCAGCAACTTACCTTTCTCCGCCTCGGCAAACTGGCATTTTTGCCGGAATGGCGGGATGCCAAAGGAGAGAAACCGCATGCCCCAATTCCCAGCTTATCGATTTCTGCTCGCTCTGCCGGCGCTGCTGGTTGCATGGTTCGCGGTAGCGCAGGACGGCCAGCACGTGCCCACGCATCTCAATGAGGCCACCATCGCTCAACTGCAGGCCGATATGGATTCCGGCAGGCTCACCTCGGTCGAGCTTACCAACTACTACATCAAGCGAATTGAACTGCTCGACCAGTCCGGGCCGGGAGTGAACGCGGTCATCGAATTCAATCCCGATGCGCTGGTGATGGCGCAGCACGCCGACCAGCTCCGGCATCAGGGCTTCCACAACCCATTGCTCGGCATACCGGTGCTGCTGAAAGACAATATCGGCACCGGCGATCGCATGCAGACCAGCGCAGGCTCCTTCGCCCTGGTTGGACATCCCGCAGTGCAGGATTCCACGATCGCTCACAACCTGCGCGCGGCGGGCGCCGTGATTCTCGGCAAAACCAATCTCTCGGAGTGGGCTAACTTCCGCTCGTTTGAATCCATCAGCGGATGGTCAGGCCGCGGGGGCCAGACCAACAATCCCTATGGAATCGATCGCAATCCTTGCGGCTCGAGTTCCGGCTCGGCCGCTGCCGCGTCTGCCAACTTCACTGCCGTATCGCTGGGCACCGAAACCGATGGCAGCGTGGTTTGCCCCGGAAACGCCAGCGGCGTAGTGGGGTTGAAGCCGACGATTGGCCTGACCAGCCGCGCCGGGGTTGTGCCCATATCGCACACCCAGGATACGGTGGGCATTCATGCGCGCACGGTTGCCGACGCCGCGGCGACCCTTGGCATTATCCAGAGCCGCACTTTCGACGGCAGCGACCCCGCCACCGGCGGCGTGCCGCTCGGCTGGCAGGCCTGCAACCCCGCCTGCTCCCCCAATGCTCCCCTGCCCGGCCATAACCGCCCCGCCTTACCCACCGACTACACGCAGTTCCTCGATCCCCAGAATGGCCTTAAGGGAGCGCGCGTGGGAATCACCCGCGCGGGCCTCAGCGGCTTTCCCGGTAATTCCACGCCTCAATCCGTGCTCAATGCTTTCGATGAAGCCGTGCAGGCATTGCAGGACGCAGGCGCCACCATCATCGAACTCGACGACGGCAATCCCAACAACTTCGCCTTCTCCCCGGCCGATGGCGAGTTCATGGTCCTGCTTTACGATTTCAAGTTTGACGTGGCCAGCTATTTCGCCACTCGCGTGGGCGTTCCGGTGGCGGGTGGAACGCTGCAGACTGCCATCGACTTCAATAACGCGCATGTGGATTCGGAGATGCCCTTCTTCAACCAGGACATCTTCGATTTTGCCAACACCATGAATGCCGATCGCAATTTTTGCGACAGCCGTTTTACTTCGGCTGTGCTGCCCAGCACTGCGAGTTGCATGACCTACAATGACGCGTTGAAAATCGGGCACCTGGCCGGCGCCGGCGGCATTGATGCCGCCATCAGCCAGTTCAATCTCGATGCCGTGGTCTCGGCCACCGATAACCCGGCTTGGGCCACCGATCTGCTTTACGGCGATCACTTCCTGTTTGGGACCTCCAGCCTGGCCGCCTCGCCGGGATATCCCATCATTCAGGTTCCGGCGGCGTTCCCCAAACAGTGTTCCGATCCCGCCAAACCGGCTGACTGCACCCAATTCGGCGTGCCTCTCGGCATCAGTTTCTTCGGCACCGCGTTCAGCGAGCCCAAACTCATCAAGCTGGCATCGGCGTTCGAAGCGGCCACCCAAACGCGCGCACATAACCTGCCCACGTTTGCGGCGACCGCACCCTACACTCACATCCAAGGCACCACTCCCACCCCGCCCCACACCCACGGACAGTCAAAAGACAGTGCGAAGAACAAGCTGCCGCACCACCACATGTAATGCTCGAGAGACAACCGGCGCGGAGGATATCCTCCGCGCCTTTCTGTTCCCCTGCAATGCATGCCGCCGGCTTTGGGTTCGAAGCACTCTGGGCTGCGGCCAGCGCAGGCAGCGCCCGGACAAGGATGATTTTCACCGCGGAGGCGCGGAGGCGCAGAGGGGGCAAACACATCACGGTGCCGAGCGCCGTAGGCGCGGCCCAAAGGCGCGTCTCGTTTTCAATAGCTGAGATGAT
>JAFAIN010000267.1 GCA_019236695.1 Acidobacteriota bacterium
CCGGCTACACCCGCATGCGGCCGGTCATCATGACTGCACTCGCCATGATCATCGGGATGGTGCCCATGGCCATGGGAATCGGCGAAGGCGGCGAACAGAACGCGCCCCTGGGCCGCGCCGTAATCGGCGGTCTGCTGTTCGCGACCGTCGCAACTCTGTTTTTCGTGCCGGTGGTGTTCAGCATGCTGCATGGGCGGGCAACCGCCGCGGAACCGGGAAGCGAGCAGGACGAGTTCATGATGGAAGTGCAGCAGGTCTAGCAATGAACGGAACTGAATTCATGGTAGAAGAACCGCAAACCGCGGCACGGCCCGGCGAGAAGCCGCACCTGGCACGCGTGGCCGCTTTTGTCGTGCTCGTGCTCATCGTCGCGGGCTCAATCGTGGTCGGCAAGCGGCTCGCCGGCCGCAAAGCGCTGGCCGCCGAAACCGAAGAACTGGCCGTGCCCACCGTCGCGGTGATTCAGCCTTCCGTCGAGCAGAGCAACGATCCCCTGGCCTTGCCTGCAACCCTGCAGGCATACATTGATTCCCCAATCTATTCCCGAACCAACGGGTACCTGGTGCGCTGGTACCACGATATCGGCAGCCGGGTGAACAAGGGCGAGTTGCTCGCCGACATCGATACCCCCGAAATCGATCAGGAGTTGCGCCAGGCGCGCGCCGCGCGGCAGCAGGTGGAAGCCCAGTTGCAACTGGCCAAAACTACCGCCGAACGCTGGCAGGCGCTCCGCAAGAGCGATTCCGTTTCGCAGCAGGAAGCCGACCAGCAGGTGAGCGCTTACCAGCAGGCCGAGGCCAACCTGGCCGCCGCCGAAGCCAGCGTCAAGCGCCTGGAGGAGATGGAATCATTCAAGCACCTCTATGCGCCCTTTGCCGGCGTCATCACCCGCCGCGATGTTGATATCGGGGCGTTGGTCACCGCCGGCAGCGGCGGGCAAACAAAGCCGCTGTTCGAAATGGCCCAGGTGGATGTGCTCAGAGTTTACGTCAGTATTCCGGAAGCGTATGCCGCGTCCATTCGCCCCGCAATGCGCGTCACTCTCGGCCTTGACGAGTTTCCCGGCCAGACGTTTGAGGGCAGGGTGGTGCGCACCGCGGAGGCCATTGACCCTTCTACCCGGACTCTGAATACCGAAGTTGATGTCCCCAACCGCAACGGCCGCCTTTTTCCCGGTGCATACGCCCAGGTACACTTCGACCTTCCGGTTCAGGCGCGCCGTATGTCGGTTCCCGTGAACGCGCTGCTGTTCCGAAGCGAGGGCGTCCGTGCAGCCCTCGTGGATCGCAACGAGAAAATTCATCTGCAGCCGGTCGTCATCGGCCGCGATTTTGGAACTCACGTCGAAATCGTCAACGGGCTCGCCCCTGCCGATCGTATCGTCATCAATCCTCCCGATTCGCTGGCCGAAGGCGACCAGGTAAAAATCGCAACCGGCAAAGGGGAATAGAGCGTGCGCTGGCGCCCCACCCCGACCACCAGGGCCCGGCCTTCTCATCCATCCCTGTGCGCGCCTGTGCTGCTGCCTGCCTTCCTGGCTGCGGTGCTTCTGGCGGGCTGCACCGTAGGACCCAACTATCGCCGGCCTGCGGCCGTAATGCCGCCCGAGTATAAGGAACCGGCGCCGTGGCGCGCTGCCTCGCCCCACGACCAATTGCCCAGGGGACAGTGGTGGGCGATTTTCGCTGACCCGCAGTTGAACGATTTGGAAGCCGGGGCACTGGCTGCCAACCAGAGCATTGAGGCTGCCCGGAACCAGCTTGAGCAGGCTCGGGCTTCAGCGCAGGTGGCCACCTCCGGGCTGTTCCCGCAAACCGGCGTCGCTGCCAGTGCACAGCGCCAGCGCCTGTCAGGCACGCGCGCCTTCGTCACTCCGCCCGTAACCGCGGTCACCGCCAGTACGCTTCAGCTTCCCTTCACCATCAACTATGAAGCTGACTTGTTCGGCGGCATCCGTCGCGGAATTGAATCGGCCAATGCCCAATACCAGTCCTCGGCTGCGGGGCTGGAGAATGTGCGCCTTGTAATTGAAGCCGAAGTTGCGGCCGATTATTTCAGCGTTCGCGAACTGGACGCCGAAATTGCCGTTGTGGATGATGCCGTCGCCTATGAGCAGCGCGGCCTCGACCTGGTGGAACGCAGGCACAACGGCGGCATTGCTTCCGGCCTTGACGTGGCCCAGCAGCAAACCGTTCTTGATTCCACACGCACTCAGGCAGCCCTGCTCCGGCAGCAGCGCGCGCAGTTCGAGCATGCCATTGCGGTGCTCGTAGGCACCGCCGCTTCCAGCTTCACCCTCCCCGTACGCCCGCTGCAGGCCGAGCCTCCAGCCATCCCGCTGGGCGTGCCCTCTGACCTTCTGGAGCGCCGCCCCGACATCGCCGGCGCCGAACGGCAGGTTGCTGCGCAGAATGCGCAGATCGGCGTCGCTGCCAGCGCGCGCTATCCCAGCCTGAACCTGCTGGGGGGCGCCGGTTGGCTCACCCGCGACATCTCCCAGGTCTTCAACGCTCCCAGCCTCTTCTGGTCTCTTGGCGCCGGCCTGGCACAGCCTCTCGTAAATGGCGGCCGGACTACGGCGCAGGTTGCCGGCGCCCGTGCCGCTTATAGTGCCGCCGTGGCGCAATACCGCGAAACCGTGCTCACCGCCATCTCGCAGGTGGAAGACGGCCTTTCCGGGCTCAGCGTGCTGGCCGGCGCTGCCGGCACTCAGCAGCAGGCCGTTGCTGACGCGCAGCGTGCCCTTACGATTGCCAACGACCGCTACGTCGGCGGCCTCGTCACCTACATCGACGTCATCAACGCCCAGGAGACGCTGCTCTCGAATCAGCGTCTGGCCACCCAGCTCCTTGGCCAGCGGCTCATCACCTCCGTCGCCCTCATCAAGGCGCTTGGCGGCGGCTGGGATGCCGCCAGCCTGCAATCCGTCGGCGTGCAGCCCGCGCTCCGCCAGGCCCTCTCGCAGTAGCTCACTCTAGAGCAATACTAAAGCTGCTGTATCCATAACCCGCTCTGTCATCCTGAACACCCACGGCAGAGAAGCCGCCGGTGTACGAGCAGAAGCTGCCTGGCCCATGCTGGTTCCAATCACTCAGTAAAAAAATCACTGTCATCCTGAGCCCGCCACGGCGGGCGAAGGACCCCCACAGTGCTTACACCGCGACATCGCACGCAGATCCAACCGCCGCGCCCCGCCCTACACCCCGGTGTTCGATTCGCCGTCCAGTTCCAGGGCCTTCTATCGAAAGCACTTGCGAATTGAGTTTCTGCAGAGCACCCACGGCAGTTAGCCGCCGGTGTATGAGCAGAAACTGCCTCGCCCATGCTGGTTCCAATCACTCCGGGGAAAAAATCACTGTCATCCTGAGCCCGCCACGGCGGGCGAAGAGCCTGCCCTGAGCGAAGCGAACGGGACCCCCACAGTGCTTACACCGCGACATCGCACGCAGATCCAACCGCCGCGCCCCGCCCCTCACCCCGGTGTTCGCCGTCCAGTTCCAGGGCCCTCTATCGAAAGCACTTGCGAATTGAGTTTCTGCAGAGTCCGCCGCGGCGGACGAAGGACCCCCGCAAGGCTTGCACCGGTAGCGCGGCTCGGAGATCCTCCCCTGAGGCTTTTCTGCTGACAGGTCGTATGTAGGGCAGAGAGATATAGCAACCTTACTTTCCCTTTAGGGGTTTCGAGCGCCGTAGGCGCGACCCACAT
>JAFAIN010000268.1 GCA_019236695.1 Acidobacteriota bacterium
GGACGTTCTCCCCACCGCGGACGCCGGCCGACGCGATCAGCCGGTTCCTTATTTGGAGTGTTCCGGAGGGGGCCCCCCGGCAGCTTTTCCGGAACCGGAAACTACCGGCCAATCACCTCGCCAGGCTTCCGGCGATGTCTCGTTCAGGTATCGGATGCGCACTGGCATGGCCGAAAGCCGGTCCGACAGCCGCGCTTCATTGCGAATTGGCCACCAGTCATAGAGAAAGATTTCCAGCGGGCGCCACATCGAAACCCAGCCAATGATCAGCAGGCCCTCGCGCAGGATTTCGCCAATGCGGCTGCCCTGCAGAACCGAGCCGATAAAATCACCCGCCGCCACCGCGGCCGCCAGGAATACCAATCCAATCAGCAGGCTGGTACGGCCTAGCCGAAACAGCTCCCGCAGCCGCACGCGAAATGCCCGGGCTCGCTGGTGAAAAAACTCATGGATGGCCTCGCTCAATACCGCCGCTTCGTCCGGAACACCGGCAGGGCGGTCCAGATCCACCACCAGGCCCAGCGGCTTGTCATGGCCGATGTCTTTGGCCCAGTCAACGATGAACTCCTCCGCTTTCGGATCCAGGTCTTTGTTGCGAAAAGGCGAGGGATCGATGGAGTTGAACAGTTGCTTCAGCTCCGCCACGTGCACTTCGATCACGGCACATTTCGCCGGCAGCGGGTCGCCCGCTGAAGGCCTGCCGCTCGTAAGCATTGCATCAGGCGCCATTCATTGCCAATTGCAGCCGCTTCGATACCTGGATTCCCATCAGGCCTGTGCGGCGGACTGCCGTAAGGCCGCGCCGGCGGCGCCCGAAGCCGACAGATATGCGCCGCCCAGCAGCAGCATGCCGGAAAAGAATGCCCACATGATCAGCGTTACCGAAACGGCGAATGGCCCATACACATCCTGAAAATTCAGCCACGGCAGGGCCAGCACGTACGCATATTTCGCCGCCTCCCATACGATGCCGGTGGCGAACGCAGCCGGGGCCACGGCGCGCACCGGCACTCGGCCGTGCGGCAGAATCCAATAAATCAGGAAGAAGATGACGATGCTGGCCGCGAGCGCGACCAGCTTCATTAGCACATACGTGGCGCCGCGGAATACGAAGTTATCCGAGTGCCCAAGCAACACCGCTTCCACCGCGCGCTGATTCCCCGCGGTGGCAGCCACGGAGAGCATGGCGAATGCCCCGCACCCCAGCGTCAGCGCCAGCGATACCACCTGGTTCCACAGGTAGCTGCGATTCTTCGCGAACCCCCAGATGCGGTTCAGCGCCACCTCCAGCGGCAGGAAAACGCCTGTCGAGGTGATCAGCAGCATGACAAGGCTGAACACCCTCACTCCCTGGTGGGAACTGAGCGCCCGGAGGTTGCGAATCACGAAATCCTGGTTGCTGGGCAGGTGGTCCTGAACCAGCGCCAGCAGCGCTTCATACATGGCGCGCGAGTGAAAGATGCTGCGCGTGAGCGTCAGCATTACCAGCACGAACGGAAAAAACGACAGGATCGCGTTGGCGGCCACCGAAAAAGCGTAAGTATGCACTTCCGTGCGGGCAAGGTAAGCGCCGAGCCCGCGCGCATTGGACTTCAACTGCAGCCACCCGCGCTCCAGCGGGCCGGGAGAAGGCGTGCTGATTACCGGCGCCGGCGCAGCCGCCGCCGCGAATTGGGGTTCCGGGCTCATTCCTGTCCGTCGTCAGTTGTCAGTCGGCTGCCGCCTGACAACTGACCCTCCCTACGGCGTTTTGAAGACTACCTTCGCCGTTCCCATGTTGTCGTACCGGTCGTACACGCGCACCACGATTACGTGCTCCGAGGGAGCGGCCACGGCGGTGGCGCCTCCATCGCCGCCGCGGGCGCTCGCCTCGTTCTGATCCGGCCGGCGCGTCACCATGGGGAGCGGCGCCGAGAAATCATAATTTTCCACCTTGCTGTCGGAGAGTTGCCCAACCGGCTCCACGAATTGCCAGTCCTGCGCGTCAATGGAATACTCGGCGCGCTTCAGCGGCGAAAAGTCATCGGCGCCGCGGAACGTGATGTGCACGGTGGCCCCCTCCACCCGGGCCACCAGATCGTCAATCCGCGGCGGCGTATGGTCCACTTCGAAGCGCGCGCTCTCTTTTTCCGAAACCAGCGCTTCATCCGGCGTATGCGAGGGCGAATCGGAGGCGACAACCTTCACTGTGTAGGCTCCGTCTGGCAGCAGGCCGGCATCCCACGAGTAGAACTTATCCGTAATCTTGTCTTTCAGCAGCTTCCAGCGGCTTTCACCTTCGCCGCGGTAGAAAACCGAATACACAAGCTGGTCGTCGTTATCGTCGTGCGCGCTCCACTTTACGGCGATGGAATCGCGGTCGCGCAGCGCGGGCATGGGCGTATCCATCCGGGAACCGATGAGCGAAACCCCGCTCGCCAGGGCTGAGGGCCCGCCAACCATCAGTGGCGTGCTCTCCGGCGCCGGCTTTGGAACCGGCTGGAAGCGCGCCCCTACCTGCACGACCACGTCTTCAATGGTGGGCGCCACGTTGTTCGGCCGGTAATTCAGCCCCACATCTTCCACCCGCGCGGCGGTGGAACCCGGATGCAGCACCGCGCGCCACTGCACAAATCGCGCCATCGGCACGTTCAGCTCGCCATTTTTCTGCAGGTCAATCTTTGTCCAGGGGCTCCAGTTGCGGTCAGGGTTATCAACGTTGCCGCTGCGGGCGTAAACATCGAAGTTGCCGGCGCCGCGAACCTCGGCTCGCCCCCAGCGCGAGTAGATGCGCGCGTCAAACACATCGCTTTCGTAGCTGCCGTCGCCCTCGGCGCTGGGTTCCAGCAGGCCCACCTTGCCCAGGTTGCTTGATGCCACGTACAGCGCGCCCTTCGGCGCTTTGGCGAAACCCGTCACCTGGTTGGCGCTGACCGTCAGCAGGTCGGTGAAGCTGTCATCCACGCCAATTGAATAGACATGCCCGCGGTTGCCGGTTCCGGCAAGCAGGCGGCCACGGCTGTCGAACCCCAGCGCGTACACCAGGTCCGTGCCCGAGCTCCACAGCCGGCGCGGCGCTCCGTCGGGCGAGATCAGGTAAATTTCCGAGCCGCCCGTGGAGGATGTAGAACTTGCGGAAAGCGGAATCGACACTGCCGGCGCCGAGCCCAACGCCGATGCCCCCACTCCCGTCACCATCGCCGTTGCTCCGGAGGCCGAGCCGCCATGCTTCTCCCCGTCGCCGGCGGCGTAGATGTTCCCTTTCTCATCCAGCGCCAGCGCCGTGATTTCCTTCTTTGGCGTGCTGTACAGAACAAACGCCTCGCCCGCCGGCGAAACCCGGTAAATGAGTCCGCTGCCGTCGGAGCCGGCAATCACATTGCCTTTGGCATCGACCTGCAGGGCACGAATGTGGGCCTCATCGCTCTTGAAGAACACAGACCCTTTGCCCCCGGGCTCCACTTTGTAAATTTCGCCATGGTCGCCGGTCGCGATGTATAACGTTCCATCTTTCGCCAGTGCGAGGTCCCAGATGTATTTGGTCCTGGGATCGAAATAGACGCTGCTGCTGTAACCCGCGCCCCCTGGGCTGGCGGCGTTTTCCGCTGCCGGTTCGGCAGTTCCGGCGGCAGCCTTCCTGCTGTCCTTGCCGGCCTCGGATGCCGAACCGCCCGGAATGATGTGGTAGACCTTGCCGTCCGGCGATGTGGCGGCGAATAACCCGCCCTTGCCGTCAGCTACCAGAGCCTGCACCTGCAGCTCGC
>JAFAIN010000277.1 GCA_019236695.1 Acidobacteriota bacterium
CGGATCGCGCCAGGCCGAATTGCCGGGCGGAGAACGTGGAAGCTTGCTCCCCCTTGAATACGTCGCCATATTTCAGGGTTACATCAGACGCTGAACTCGCCGAGCCCAGCAGGGATTCTCGGTCGCTTGCCAGCAGTACAGCCCAAAGATGCTTGCAGGGGATCAGGTTATCCCTGAAATACGGGCACGAACACGCGACCGTGAATATATTCCCACCTGCGGCGATCTTCTGTTCGTAGGTTTCAGAGCCTTTTACCTCCGCTTCCAGATAGGAATTGGAGGCGTGGACGATGCGGACCCGCCGCCCATGAAAGTAATCCGCGCCCCGCTGGCGCACGGACTTTGTGAAGTAGCGTTCCAGGACTGAAGAAGGAAGCATTGGCCCAGGCTCGAAGGTGTGCCCACACATTCTATGAGAGTCCGCAACCCCTCCCAACCCCGTTCCATATTGAACAGGTGTTCGGGTACGGATGTGCCCTCCCAACCCAACGGGTCATCCCTCACTTCGCCGTCGAGTGAAGACTCTGGCGGTCTTCCCTGTGGTTATGCTCCTCCGCGCTTCGCCCCGCCTGCGGAGCCTCTCAGTAGTCCCTGCCCAGCAATGCCACGCCGCCCCAGATATTGTCGCCCGGGGGATCGGGTACCGGAACGTTGACGAAGGGCTTCATGAAATCGGGGAGGCGATTTATTTCGGCCGCGCCTTCCGGCATGGATTCGACCGCCAGTCGCTTCCAGCCATGGCCCTCATAAAACGCCAGGCCTTCTTCCGGGGCAAAGCGGAAGGGCATGGAAGCTACACGGTCGCCCATGGCCTGCTTCATCATCTTCAGCAGCCCAGGGGAGCACGAATCGATGATCCAGCGCCGGAAGCTGCTTTGCGCGGCGAGATCATCGGCCAGGGCAGCGTTTTCTTCGCGGGTAAGGTAAATCAAGAGCCCTTCCGTCAGGACGATTGCGCGCCCGCTGCGGCTGCCAAGCTCCGAGAAAAGAGCCTTTCGCGCATCTCTCTCTCCAAGGTCCAGCGCAATCCGCTGGAACCCGCACGCGGGTTTCGCGCCGGCGGCATTCAAGATCTGTTCCTTGTATTCCAGCAGGCCGGGAAAATCGACTTCGACCCAGTGCAGGGAAGCCGGCAATGCCATGCGGTAGGGTCGCGTATCGAGCCCGCATGCCAGGTTCAGAACCAGATCGGCGCCGGCTTCGACCTCCTGCTGAATGTACTTATCAAACAGCCAGGTGCGGCCCAGGAACGACCACTCATTCTGTTCGCTGAACGGAGTGGCGCTCGCAATTTGCTCGCCGCGCCCGCCCGCAAGAGCCCGAGCGTATGGGTCACGGAATGCCGCATCGGGGCGCTCGGACTCGCGGGCGCGGTAAACCGCAACCCATAAGGCGGTATCGGAAATGTGCGTCATGCCGGCAGATGGTTGCGTCGCCTCGCTCAAGGCAGCCTCCAGTGGAGAGCCTATAAGGATAACGCGGGTCGCGCCGTAGGCGAACCGACGTGGGTCCGGTCGGAGAGCCGCCATTGGTTTGGCGGACCGCCCTCAGCCGGACAAGCCTGCCCTGAGCCTGCCGAAGGGGCGGCGGAATAGGCCGCTCGAGGTTCTTCACGGAACTGCGTTACTTGCCGTTCGTCGCCCAGAGATTGATGGTACGGTCGCTGCTGCCGGAAGCAAAATAATGGCCGTCAGGACTGAACGCCACCGAAACTACCGGTCCAGTGTGCGCCGCCAGCGTGCGCACCAGCCTTCCGGTCGACGCTTCCCACACCTGTACAGACTTTCCATGGGTGGCCGAGAGGAGCCAGCGCCCGTCAGGGCTGAACGCAATCGAGTGGATGTAGCGGGCGCCGCCATTCAGGCTGCGGAGCCTTTTGCCGCTCGCGACTTCCCAGAAGTCAACAGTTTCTCCGTAGCTGCCGATAGCGAGCACGCGCGCGTCAGGGCTGAACGTGATGCCGGGGGCCGGCGTACCGACATACAGCATCTGGATCTGCCCACCTGAAGCGGCATCGAAGATCTTCGCGGTTGAGGCGCTGCTGGCCGCGGCCACCCACTTGCCATCTGGGCTGTAAGCAAGCCCCACGATTCCGCCCTGCCCGGTGGGGATCGTTCCGGCCAATTCGCCGGTGGCGGCCTCCCATATCTTGATTGCCCCATCCAGGCTGCCGGAGGCCACATGCCTGCCGTCAGGGCTGAAGATAACGGAACTCACAGCCTCCTCGTGGCTGCCGTGAAACTCCGTTGCCTGGCCCGAATCCAGGTTCCAGAGCATGATTTTGCCAGCCAGGTTTCCGGTCGCCGCCTGGTGGCCCGCAGGGCCGGAGGCAAGGCAGGTCAGGTAGCTGCCCTGGGAGGAGAATGTGTGCAGGTTTTCGCCGGTGGCCACATTCCACACGCGCACCGTATTGTCATCAGCCGCTGAAACCAGGTACTGGCCATCGCCCGTGAAGGCAACAGAGTTCACCCCTGCGCTGTGCCCGGCGAGCGTGCGCAGTAGCCTGGGATTGATTCCGGGAAAGAGCCGCGGCCATGCAACCCAGGTTCCGGCTGCGATCGCCGCGATCAGCGCCAGCGCAAGGAGCAGCAGAAAAACTGCGCGTGTCTTCGCCCCGCGGGCAGGCGCAGGACGCGCAACGTCGCTAACCTGGGTTATGGAAACGCTGTAAGACATGGCAATGGGAGCGTGCCCTAACCATTGTTTTTGTTGGCGGGGGCAAGGTCAAGCCGGGGCAGCGCCCGCCCCGGTCAGAAGTGCCACAACCGAAGTAATAAGGGCCGGTTGTGCCGCCATGAGGGCAACAGCCGCTCTCTGAATGGAATCCGTCGCAATATGAAGCAAAGCAGCCACGGAAAAAGGCGGGCCGGCAAGCGCTGGGTAGCGAAGGTCACAACCGAATCAACCTATCCTCCCGCCGGCCTGTTCACAAAGAATGCGGAAACGATTGCGCGCACGCTTGCTTCGAAGAGAGTCTCGCCCAAGGGTCCGGGCTCCGGCATGCGCATGCTGACTTTCTTCCTCAATCGCGGCGGCCAGGGGCTCACCGCCGCCCGGCGCAGGGAGTTGGAAAAGGCAAAGAAGCTGCTCTCCGAACGGATCAAACAAGCACACGAGCGCAGAGCCGCCTAGAGTCCCCTAAATCGCTTTGGGAAGGCATGGCTTCCAGGCCCGGTCAAGGAAGGTTGCTGGATGCGACCGTGAATGAAAAACGGAAGAAGTCTGACCTTGCGCTGCTCCAGCGCCGGTAGGCGCGGCAGAATGTAGCCCGGCATGGAGCGGAGTCGCCCCGGTCGGACCGGGGCGACGCAGCGGAATGCCGGGTAAAGGTATCAGGGATTCCCTGCGAGTGATGCCGGAGCGCAGCGACGGCGGAGCGAGTTTTCCTGGCTGTTCGGCTGCCCATAAGTCCGCTGAGAGTGTGCCGCGTATGTAGCGCGCGCCCATTTACCAGATATCCATTTATGAGCTGGTTCATCCAATTGCTATTGCTTTCCAATATGAATATGGGTGACTATAGGAAACCAATAGGAGCAGGAATGGGCGGGAGGAAAGAGGTTCGGCAGGGAACGCTGGCGCTGATGATTCTGACCACGCTGCAGAACATGGGCGAGCTGCACGCTTTCGGCATTGCTCGGCGGATAGAACGGGTCAGCGGCGGGGTTTTGGCTGTCCAGTACGGCACCATCTATCCCGCCTTGCTGAAGCTGGAGCAGGAGGGCTACGTCTCGTCGGAGTGGATGTCTTCCGATAACAATCGCCGGGCGAAGTATTACCGCCTGACGCGTTCCGGCCGGAAACAACTGGAGCGAGAGGCCGGCGAATGGCACGATACCGCCGCCATGATGGCTCGCTTTCTGGCGCTCAATAGAGCTTAGGGACCATCATGAACTCACTGCGCGCTCTTCTGCATCGCATTCGCCGGCGGTTCATGAATCAGGCGGCTGAGCGTGAACTGTCCGAGGAGATCGCGAGCAATCTTGAATTCCACGTTGCCGAACTGGTTGAGCGAGGCATTGCGCCGGCCGAAGCCCGCCGGCAGGCCCTGATTCAACTCGGAGGAATTGACCAGGCAAAGGAGCTTTACCGCGATCAATCGCGTCTTCCATTTATCGAGACATTTCTCCAGGACGTCCGTTATGCCCTCCGCGGGCTGCGCCGTAGCCCTGGGTTCACGCTTACCGCCGTGCTCACGCTGGCGCTGGGAATTGGCGCGACAACCGCAATCTTTTCCGCCGTGTACGGACTTCTCATCCGCCCGCTGCCGTATCGCAATCCCGCGCGGCTGCTTTGGGTGGGGCAGCTTTGGCACGCTCTAAACGGCAGGAGCAGCCAGATGGTGCTTGCGCCCGACGTCTTTGCCTGGCGCGAACGCGGCCATCCCTTCGAGTCAGTAGCGGCCTACAACTTCGATGAGCTCACGATGACGGGCGCCGGTGATCCTATGTGGCTCTCGGTGGCCGCCGTGAATTCCAAGTTCCTAACCACGCTCGGCCTCAAGGTCGCAATGGGGCGCGATTTTGTTCGCAGCGATAATCGGCCCGGCGCGGCCCATGTGGTCATCGTTTCCGATTCCATCTGGAAGAACCGGCTGCACTCCGATGCTGGAGCGGTCGGTCGAGTCGTAGATCTCAATGGCAAACCATACACGGTTGTCGGTGTCCTGCCGGTGCGCTTCCGGTTTCCTGATATGTCAACCCGGCCGGAGGCGCTGGTCCCGCTGGAATTCACGGAAAGCTCGGTGGTGCCAACCCAGGATCAAGGCATTCGTGTGGCTCGTGTAATCGCACGCCTTTCACCGGGCCGCAACGTTGCACAGGCGCGAGCGGAGCTTGAGCCGATCGAGGCAGCTCGGCTCTCCCTCTATCCGCAATTCATCGTGGAATGGGCGAGAAATGGAAGGGAGCTCCAGTTCGAAGGCCTGCAGGTTCACCTCGTCGGCAACACGCGAGCACCCATCCTGATCCTGCTGGCTGCGGTCGGCCTGGTGCTGCTGATTGCTTGCGCCAATGTTGCCAACCTGCAGTTGGTTCGCGCCGCCGCCCGCCGCCATCAGGTCGCGGTGCGCAGCGCGTTGGGCGCCTCGCGACGGCGCATTGCGCGGCAGTTGCTCACCGAATCGCTTCTGGTGGGAGTAGTTTCAGCCGCCATCGGCCTGGCGCTGGCCTTCTGGATCGTAGCCTTCATGCGCAACCTCAATGCCGCGGCGTTGCCGTGGATCAAGAGCATTGGCCTTGAGCCGCAAGTCTTCCTGTTTTCGCTGGTCGTGGGCGTCTTGTCGGCGGCAGTTTTCGGAACCATGCCTGCGCGCCTGGGCTGCCGCGTAAACCCGTTCGAGGCGCTGAAAGCCACACCCATGCATATGGTTTCGGATGACCGGAATTCGGCGCTCCGCCGCGGATTCCTGGTCGCCGAACTTGCACTGGCGCTGGTGTTGCTGATTGGCGCCGGCCTGTTGATTCGTAGTTTTCGCCGGCTGATGAGCCAGGACCTCGGCTTCGAGCCCGGCAATGTGCTGATCGCGAAGGTTCAGTTGCCGCATTACCGCTACGAGGAGGCTTCCTCCGTTACCTTCTGGAACTGGGCGAATTCGTTTAACAATGACCTGCTGCAGCGCCTGCAAAGCTTGCCCGGCGTTCGCTACGCGGCCATTGCCAATATGACCCCGCTGGAAACGGAGGG
>JAFAIN010000280.1 GCA_019236695.1 Acidobacteriota bacterium
GACATCTTGCGGACTGCATCCATCAGGCTCAAGGTGCGCTGGTCACGAACGTAACGGGAGATTACGCGCGAATACGTTCCGGCGTTCCGCGGATGCCCTTTTTCGCCATCGCTGGCGATCATGACCAGGGGGTTCAGGATGGCGCCATCCACATTTGCCATTTTGTTGCTGAACATTACGACCAGTTGTTCCTTGGCTGAATTGTGTAATAGCTCGAACCGTTTTCGGGTAAGGCGCTCGCCGGTTTCGGGCAGCATGAGGTCGCCATAGGTGACGCCAAATTTTTCCTGCCACCCGGGATTAAAGAGCGCCGAGTTGATGGCGGTCATGCCGGCTTCATACGGATAGGCCTCGGTCGTGACGTCCAGCCCCCGCGCCCTCGCTCCGGCGATGAGGCCGAGGCATTCGGGCGCCTGGCCGCCACAACTGCTGTTGATGTGAACGATATGGAGAGGCGCTCCGGAAACGGCGGCAGAGCCGATGACCTCCTCGACTGCCTCGATGCTGGAGCCGGGCTCATTCACACCGGCACTGCGGATATGCGTGTACACGGGCAAATGCCGGCCTGCAGCAAGGCGGAACATCTGAATCACCTCCAGCCGCGTGGCCCCAGGCGTGTACTGCAGGCCCATGCCTACGGCTAGAGCGCCGGCATCGAATTCATGGCGCATGCGCGCTTCGATCGCGGCCATCTGCGCGGCCGTGGCCGGCTGGTCGGTTGCAGGTCCGGACCTGGGCAAAATCTGGTCGCCGGGCAGAGGGTTTCCGAACGCCAGAGCGCGGGCGGCAGCGTGGCTGGCCGCGGTTCCATAATGGATGAGCGAGCGTCCTTCCCGCTCGTGCAGAAACTCGGCGACATCAGGCTTGCCAATTTCCAGTTCCAGCGCAGTCGTGACTCCGTCGAGCGCCTTTACCCGCTGGCTGTCAAGGTCCTGCGCATGCTGGTGAAGGTCAATAAAGCCGGGCGCCACCACCAGCCCGCTGGCCGCGATGGTCCTCTTTCCGGCGAGCGGCTCAGCCGAGATCTTCTGAACTTTTCCGTTGCTGATGCCGATATCGCGAACGGCATCAAGTCCGGTTTCAGGATCGAGAACGCGCCCGCCCCGGATGACCACGTCGTACGATTGTGAGAAAGCAATCGCCGGCAGCAAGAGCGCCACAATCCCAAGAGCCAGCCGGTAGGTTTTCATTCGTTTTGTCACCCCAGAGTTGATCTGCTTCACTTGTCACTTCGGCCGGTTCGCATGCCAACAGGTGCACCGCGCAGTCCGGTTGTCGTGAAACTGCTAATCGTTCTGCAAGACATTCAGGACCTGGCCAATCGTATTCCAGTTGCGGGTAGTAGCCGGTGTTCCGAACAAACTGTCAAGTTTCCCGAGAAAGCCGATGGCTTTCATTTCCCGGCGGTAGGTTCCAAACACAAAACGCCCCTGCACTTGAAGGATCTGCAACAGACATGGGCCCGCGTCGGGAAGCTGAAGCGGAACAGATGGTAACAGGCGGGGGCGCGTCCCCAGGATGCTCAAGAACCGCACAATATCTGCCGTGGGCAAATGATCGCCAAATGGATGTTGCGAGGCAGCTTTCATGAACTCCTGGCCCGTGCAGATCATCACCTCGGTATCGAAAGGCAGGCAGCGACGGAGGTCAGCGCTGAATTGCGCCTTGCGGCCCGGGCGGCGCGCTACAAGTGTTCCAGCCGCGCCAATGTTCACCAGTCCGTAGCCGCCCAATTGCTCCACCAGCAGGGTCGGGCGAAACGTCTTGTGCCCACCGACGTTGACGCCCCTTAGGAATATGACCAGCGACATGCGGCGGCATTATATTGCCAGCCCTTTCGGAATTCGAACAATTGCAACGAATGTCGCCCCCATGCGGCTGAGAGAATGGTGGCCGGCGCCTTTCGGTTGCTGAAAGGCTGGGCAATCGCCGATGAAAGAATCGCCTCCTAACTGAGCTGATGCTGCCGCAAACCCCCGCACTCCCGCTGCATCTAAAGCCAATAGCAGTTCCGCGCCGCCTGCGTTCCGCATGACTTTCGTTACCTACCTTGAGGCACAGCCGGGGCATTCATGCGGCAAACTAATATCAGCTTGGCCACGCTCTCAACAGCAAATCCGGGCGTAAGCCCGGCAAACGGCAGCATCACCCTGCCTGCGGCGCCGCAGGAAACGGAAGCGGCATCGCCACTGAAGGCCGACCGCCTGCCCGCGGAAGTGCAGACGATTCTCGCGACGCGAATATGCGATCTCGGCCTGCGCATTGAAGGCTCGCCGCTGGAAAAGCACGTAGCCCGCCTTTACCGCGAGCTACAGCAGAAGCGGCTCGCACATTTTCACCCGCGCTGCTATCTCACCGACGAATGGGGATGTCCGTCGGGCGAGCCGGTGATTGGGATCCCGCTCTACCTGGCCGATTCGCGGCTGGCCGTGCTGGAGCGCGAACTCAATGATCTGGAAGGGCCGCAGGAGATCATGATGTACCTGCGGCACGAGGCCGGCCACGCCTTCAATTACGCGTACGAACTGTATCGCCGCGAAGATTGGGGCCGGCTTTTCGGCAGCTTCCGCCGTGCCTATCGGGATGACTACCGCGCGGTGCCGTTTGCCCGGCAGTTTGTCACATACCTGCCGGGCTGGTACGCGCAAAAACATCCCGACGAGGATTTCGCCGAAACATTTGCCGTTTGGCTTACACCGGGGTCAGCCTGGCGGCGCAAATACAGGGGCACGCCCGCATTTGCGAAGCTGCAGTACATGGACGGCATTGCGCGTGAGATGCGAAGCCGCCCACCTGTGCGGCCGCGCGGCAGGCCCGACGTTACAGTGGACGAAATGGGTTTTACAGTCGCGGAGTTTTATGAGCGCACTCTCGAGGAGCAACCCACGCCCGCGGCCCTGTCTTCCGAGAATGACCTGGCCGAGATGTTCCGCCCCCGGCTTCGCGGCCGCGGCAAGAACCTCCCGGCTGCGATGCTGGTGCGGCAGCACCGAAAAGCGCTTGCCGACAGCGTTTCCCGGTGGACAGGGGTGCAGCGGCCCATCATCCGGCGCCTTCTGCAGGACATTGAGTTACGTGCTGAGGCTCTTCGGCTGAAAAGCGACGTGCGGCTTGAGGCCATCAACCTCGTCGATCTTGCCACGTATGTTGCCATGCTGGCTTTAAACAACCTTGAACAAAGACGCAAACAGGCTGCGGAACGGCGGCGCAGCCGCGAAAAGCCCGATGCACGTTAACCGCCGGCGCAGGTGATTATGGATGGATTGAAGATCTGTATCCTTTACGAGCTGAATGAAGATGAAGCGCCGTCAGTGGAGCCCGAACGCGCTGCGCGAAACGGAAACGGCCGTCGCCCCCGACGCAGAAAGCCGGTTCACGACCGCGATGAGATCTTTGAGGCGCTGACGCGACTCGGGCATCAGCCGTTCTACCACGCACTGGATGGCAGACCCGCCACTCTCACGGCGGTAGCGAAATGTGATGCCGACCTCATTTTCAACCTGGTGGAATCCTATGGGGGCAATGACACGCGCGACATGAATGTGGCCGCGTATCTCGACCTGCTGGGTATTCCCTACACCGGCGCCGGCCCTCATGCCCTCTACCTGGCGCAGGACAAGAGCCTGGCAAAGAAAATCTTTGCCTTTCATGCCATCCAGACGCCATTCTTCGCCACCAGCTACCGCGGGCGGCTCGACCACGCGCATGATATTTCGTTCCCTCTCATCGTCAAGCCCGCGTCAGAGGACGGCTCGATCGGCATTGATGCCGGAGCGGTCGTCAGCTCGGTAAAGGAACTGATGGAGCGCATCCATTACGTTCACGAGCAGTTCAACTCTCCGGCACTGGTGGAGGAATACATTGAAGGGCGCGAGATCTACGCTGCGGTTTGGGGAAGCTGCGAAAGTGCAGAGGTTCTGCCGCTGATCGAACTCGACCTTTCGAAGTTGAGCAAGGATGCTCCACGCATCGCTTGCCGCGACGTGAAATTCAACAAGGAAACCGAAGCCTACAAGCTCACCAAATCCGCGCCCGCCGAGGATCTCGATGAAGAGACAACCGCTCAGATTCGCGAAACCGCTCTGGCTGCATACAATGCGCTCAAGCTGCGCGATTATGGCCGGATTGACATCCGTCTGAAAGAGGATGGGCAGGTCTATGTGATTGAGGCCAATCCCAACCCGTGGCTCTCGGCGCAAGCAGAATTCGCCATGGCGGCAAAAGCCAGCGGCATCAACTACGCCGAGATGATTGCGCGCATTGTCGGGCTCGCAATGGCTCGTGAGAGCACCGAAATAAGAGCCGTGGCGCTCGCGCGCGGCTAGGCGCGAGTCAGTCTCACTTTCAGCTCAACGACGAAGCCGTGGGCGAGAGGGGGCAGAGACCCTCGCGATACAATCGTGGTATGTACGACGACTTTCAGGCCGTCGAGCGCTGGAGCAGGAAGCAGGTGCACTGTGCTTACCAGGCACTCATTGTCGCCATTGCCACACGCCATGCCGACGCCGTCGATATCAAGTTCCAGGCAGGCGACCGCGCGGTTTGGATTGCATTGCCCTGCATGATGTGGGTTGATTACGAAAAGGAAACAGGCCGGAAGGTCACGGATCCGCTGGCCGTGCAGGTGGCGGGGCACTTCCTGAAGTATGCAATCGAGTCGGGACTGGATGGCGGCCGCGAAATGTATTCGCTTACCCGCCGGCAGGCGATGGAGCATCTGCACGCTGTGCTGGCCGATCATGGCGAACCGCCGCAGCAACCCATTACACCCTGGCCGGAGCCGGCGTGAGTTCAACCATATTGGCCTCCTGGAACACACAATCTTCGGTTATACGGTCGGCCCTGCTTGAAGCCATTCCTGGAGTGGTTCATGGGTTTGGCACCAGGCTGGGCGTGGAGGCGCCGAAATCCGCCGGCCTGCAGAGCACTGCCGCGCTGCGACAGGTACACTCTGACACGATTCACGTAGTGAATGAGCAGACCGCCAGCCAACTCACAGGAGATGGCCTCATCACCGCGGTCGCCGGCCTGGCGCTCAAAATTCGCACTGCCGATTGTGTGCCATTGCTGATCGCCGCGAGCGATGGGCGCGCCGTGGGAGCATTCCACGCGGGCTGGCGCGGCACCCTGGCGCGTATCGCAGAGAAGGCAGTCGGCGCTTTCCGCCAGCGACTCGACATTGCCCCGGAGGAACTGGTTGCAGCCATCGGGCCGTGCATCCACTCCTGCTGTTACGAGGTCAGTGCCGAGATGCGCGACCATTTCAGCTCGCAATTTGACTACGGCAACGCTTTGTTCACTGAAGTGTTTTCGTCTGACCCGGTGCGCGAGAAGTATCCCCTTATGTTCATGAATATGCGTGCTCCGGGGCATGGGGAACAGCCTTCAAAGCCCCACTTGGACCTGGTTGAAGCCAACCGCCGCCAGCTTGTCTCGGCGGGTGTGCCTGAGGGAGCGATTGACATTTCGCCGCTATGCACCTCCTGCCGTACAGATCTGCTCTTTTCGTATCGTGCCGAGAAGGGAACCACGGGGCGCCTGGTGACGCAAATTGCCAGGACGGCGCCCGGAGCCGCGAGGCTTGCATAAGCTGCTGAAATTTGAGAACTTAGTGCTTCACTTCTGCTGCGAGAGGGGCGTCTATGACCAAAGCTGACTTGATTGACGAGGTTTCCCGCGTTGTGGAACTCACTCGGAAAGACAGCGAGGTAATAGTCGAAACCATCTTTGGCAGCATCGTTCGTTCGTTGCACACGGGCGACAAGATCGAGATTCGCGGTTTTGGCAGCTTTCGTACACGGCAGCGAAAGCCGCGCATCGGCCGCAATCCCAAGACCGGCGACCGCGTGGAAGTCCCGGCCAAGAAGATCCCTTTTTTCAAGCCCAGCAAGGAATTAAAGGACTTGGTGAACACCGAGCAGGCCGCAGGCGCCCCGGCTGCGGCTGCGCCGACACCCGCACCCGGCCAATGAGCTACCCACACGCTTCCTCGCCACTCTGCAACAGGTGGGTGCTTGGCCGCAAATGACGACAAAGCCGTCCTGTTGCTGGCTCATGGCAGCCCCGATTCACCTGCGGGCATACCTGAATTCCTTCGCAACGTAACGGGGGGCCGGCCAATGCCGCCGGCAGTGGTTGAAGAGATCCGGCACCGCTATGAGCTTATTGGCGGCTCGCCGCTGCATCGCATTACCGAGCGGCAGGCACAACTTCTTCGCGACCGGCTGGACTTGCCCGTCTATGTAGGAATGCGCAATTGGCCGCCTTATATTCCGGATACGGTGGGAGCCATGCAGTCAGCCGGGGTTGTTCGCGCGGTGAGTATTTGCCTGGCGCCGCACAACTCGCGCACAAGTGTCGGACTGTACCGGAAGGCGCTTTTTGAGCGACCCCATGATGGCCTGGAGATTGCGTTCGTTGAATCCTGGCACGACCATCCCCTGCTGGTGCGAGCTTTCGTCGAACGATTGCGGGAGGCGTGGCCGGCAGCATCGTCGGAATATGGCCGCCCGCTGCCCCTAATTTTCACGGCTCACAGCGTTCCTCAGAGAACTGTGCAGGAAGGGGATCCCTACGAACAACAAACCCGGCACACAGCGGAACTGGTTGCCGGGTCGGCACCGGAGCTTGGGCCAGGCAATTGGAGTTTTGCTTTTCAAAGCCAGGGAATGTCGGGAGGACCTTGGCTGGGGCCCACCGTGGAAGATACCATCCTGGAACTCAAGGCGGCCGGCCATTCCGGAGTGTTCATTCAGCCGATTGGTTTTGTTTCTGACCACGTGGAAGTCTTATATGACATCGACATAGCATTCCGGCAGTTTGCTGCGAGCCATGGAATGAGGTTGTGGAGAGCCGGGTCGTTGAACGACTCACCCATTTTTGCCGATGCGCTCGCCGACCTGGCCCGCTCGCGCCTGGGTTGAAGAAGCCTGCAATCACATGAAGATCGCTATCATCGGAGGCGGCATTGCCGGCCTGAGCGCGGCCTGGGAACTGGAAAAGCGCCGGCGCGCCGGCTTGCAGGTCGAATACCGCGTCTTCGAGCGTAACGCCGAGCTTGGCGGCGTTATTCGAACCCGCCGGCTCTCCGATGGTTCATTGTTCGAGGAAGGCCCTGACTCATTTCTGACCGAAAAACCGTGGGCTGCAGACCTGTGCAGGGAACTTGGGCTTGCGGATGAACTGATCGGCTCGAATGATGCGGCGCGGCGCACATTTATTCTTCTCCGTGATCGCCTCCGACCTTTGCCGGACGGCCTGCAATTCTTTGTGCCTACGCGCATCCTGCCGGTCGCCGGCTCGGCGCTGTTCTCATTCAGGACGAAGTTACGGTTTGCGCGCGAGTATGTGGCTCCGCCTGCGCCGCTCGGCGGGGGCGATGAAAGCGTTGCCGCTTTTGTGGCGCGCCACTTCGGCCATGAGGTGGTTGAAACCCTCGCGGATCCGTTGCTAGGCGGCATCTACGGTGGTTCCGCCGACCAGCTCAGCGTGCGCGCCGTACTGCCGCGGATGGTGACCATGGAGAGCCAAAGCGGCAGCCTGATTCGCGCCATGCTCCGCGCCCGCCGAAATCTCCGGACGCCGCCGGGGCGCCCCCTTTTTACGGCGCTCAGGCGGGGCATGCAGCAAATGACGGACGCCCTTGCGGCACAGCTCAATGCCTCCTGGGTGCATCGCGGCGTTGCGGTCTCCAGCGTCGGGAGGGACGGGGAGAATTGGCTGGTGGGCGCCGCCTCGGGTCCGCAGAGCTTCGATGCGATCATTATGGCCGTGCCCGCCTGGGCTTCTGCCAACCTGCTGCGAAGTGTCTCGCCCGGACTGTCGGCGGGCCTGGCATCCATTCCTTACAGCAGTTCTGCGATTGTGAACCTAGCCTTCGATGCCGCCCGGATCGGGCAGTCACCGGAGGGGTTCGGGTTCCTGGTTCCCCGCAGTGAAGGCCGAGCCATGCTGGCATGCACTTTCGTGCAAAACAAGTTCCCGCACCGGGCGGCGCCCGGAATGGCGCTATACCGCTGCTTCTTCGCTGCCCCCGAAGATGAAGGCCGGCTCCTCGGAATGAACGATTCGGAATTGACGGCAACCGCCCTTGGGGAGCTGCGCGAAATTGCCGGGGTTAAAGCGCCTCCCTGTTCCGTGCACGTGACCCGCTGGGAACGCGCTATGGCGCAATATGCGCCAGGGCATCTCGAGACCGTGACCGAAATTGAGCGGCTGCGTGTTCAGTGCAAAGGCCTTGGCCTGGCAGGAAACTTTTTGCAGGGCATCGGCGTCCCCGATTGCGTGCGCACGGGCGCACAGGCGGCTCTGGCTTTGGCAGGCTCTCCGCAACCTGCTTCTGGTGTTTAGAATCATGTTATGAAATCGGCCGGTTTCCCATGGTTTGCGGCGGTTCTCTGCCTGGCAGGTGCGGCCGTGTATTCGCAAGACCAGCCTGGCGCTCACCATCATCATGCCTCGCAATCTACCGAGAGTTCCGATGCGCCCACGTCCGGCATGGATCAGTCGGCCCAGCAGATGGCCTCGCGCAATCTCAGCGACAGCGCTCACATGAGAATGACCTCACTGAGGCCGCTGAAGCCGGGGGACCAGCAGCGCGCCGATGACATTCTCGCCGGCGCCCGCAAGGCTATGGAGCGCTACCGCGATTACCATGTCGCTATGGATGAGGGGTTTCAGATTTTTCTGCCGAACCTGCCGCAAAAGATGTACCACTTCACCAACTACCGGTACGCCTGGGAAGAGGCCTTTACGTTCAATCCCGAACACCCTACGTCATTGCTCTACGAGAAACAGGGACCAGGAGCATACCGGCTGATCGGGGTAATGTACACAGCTCCGGCGGCTGCTTCATTCGACCAGCTTGACGAACGTGTCCCGCTTTCGGTTGGGCAGTGGCACGCTCATGTGAATTTCTGCACCGCCCCAAAAGGCAGAGAGCGCGAGTACTTTGGCTCACACCCAAAATTCGGCCTGCTGGGCAGCATCACGACCCGGAAGCAGTGCGAAGCGGAGGGTGGCAGGTTTCTCCCGCAGGTGTTTGGGTGGATGGTGCATGTGTATCCCGACGAAAAAAATCCGGCGCAGATCTGGTCAGTGGAAAGGCAAATGGAGCACGGCCACGACCACGCGATGCATTGAGATCGGCCCGTATCTTACGGCACTTTGACGAGAGCCAGTGCAGTGCGATCCTGGCGGGCGTTCGCTCTTCCGGATGCGGCAAATTGCTCAGCAGCGGCCAGAACCGCACGGCAAAGATCATTCGCGGCGGCGTGGCGAACCGAGAGCACTCCCTTCACTCTCTCCAGGCCAAACTCCTCAGATCGGGCACGCATTTCTATAACTCCCTTCGACACCAGAAGGAATGAGCTGCCAGCGGGCAAGACCGTGACCTGCGCATCGTGAATGGCGTGCGAAAACAGACCGAATGGCACTCCCGTCGCGCTCAACTCCTGCAACGATTCTCGGTCCCACACCAGGCCGGGCGTGTGGCCGGCATTCACGTACCACAGCGCAGCGGTTTGGACTTCATAACATGCCAGAAAGGCGGCAGCACATCGAATGTCGCCGGGATGAACCAGGGCGCGATTCAGATTCAGGGCCAGTGACGAGATGGCATCCGCCACATTGAGCTGCGCCGACCGGAACAGATCATCTGCTCCCCTGCGGAACTTTTGAGCGGCAATTTCCAGGCGGCCGGCGGCAGTTTCCCTTTTTCCCGACAGATCCAGGAGAAGGAATACCAGGCGGTCTTGTGCCGGGCGGCATCGCTCGACAAAGTCGCAACCCCTTTTCTGCTCTCGATGCACCCAGGCGAAGGTCGCTCCGGGGAAGCGTTCTGCCAGTTGGGCCGTCAGCGGTTCGTGCGCCGGCATGCCCGCGGTGTGCGCGGAAGCGGCGTTGCCGAGTATCCGGCGGCTCAAATCATGAACGAGTCGCATTCAATTTTTAAGACTGCAGGCTGGCAAAAAGCACAAATCCAACCCCGTGTACTGAGACTGCTGCATCTTAGCACCCGAACTGAAACTGTATCTGTGCAATCGTGCTTGCCGGGAAGTTCCGGATGGGCCTTGAATTCGCCTCGGGGGCCGGCTACCCAGACGGGCAAAGCGGCGCTCGGTTTCGGCGGCAGATGCTCGGGGTTAAAGCATCTGCCGAAGCCGCAGGGACGTGAGGGAGGAACTGCCGGTATCGCTTGGTAAGCAAGAATCTCTGGCTCGAAGTTCATTGGGACGTCGTAAACGTTACGGCGCGGATGGTATATAGTTTTTTCTCTATGAACCTCAAGCAAATTCTCGCCGAACTTCAGGCACATCGGCAGCAAATCAACCGCGCCATCACTGCTCTGCAGCGGCAGGGGTCACAACCGGGAACCAGGGCCACGAGTCCTGACCGCCGGCGCGGCCCCGCGAGCGCGGCCACGCGCAAGCGAATTTCCGAGGGCATGCGCCGCCGCTGGGCCGAGCGGAAGAAAGCTTCCTAGGCGGCGCTGTGCATGCATCCACCTTTCCGCTCAACGGGCGGCGCATTCTTCGCGCTCTCGGTTCCCGATCTCGGGGCCAGCAGCCGCTGGTACAGGGAAAAACTTGGCTTGGCCGTCGTTAAGCACGCAGTTGCGCCCGACAAAGCGTCCGCCGTCACCATCCTTCAGGGCAACGGCCTCAGCGTGGAATTGATCTTCCTTGCGGAGGCGGTAGCTCTCGCCAGGATCGCGCCCGCACTGAAGGGCGGGCACCAGGTGCATGGCATCTTTAAGTCAGGCTTGTTCGTTGATGATCTCGATGCCGCACTGGTGGAGTTCAGGGCGCGGAATGTGACCTTGGCTTTTGAACCTTTCTTTGATCCTTCAATGCAATGCCGAATGTTTGCCATCCGTGACGACAATGGAAACCTGCTGCAGTTCTTCGGCAAATGAGCTGTAAACAGGCGCGCGCGTGCTTGAAGAGGGGCTGGAGGTATTCACAATTGAGCGCGGCGTGCGCCGGCGTTGCCCACCAACGGAAGCCCCACATGACTGTGTACGCCGCGCACTTCCAGGATGCAGCTGCTGACAGGACTTATATGCCCCTTCTTCCCGTATCCGCCGCAATAAGGAAGCGGGCGCCGCATGCGCTGCAGCGATACGCGCGCGCGGCACTGCTGAGTTTCTGCTCCCATTTCCTGCGATGGCATCGGTGGACGCTTGGGCTGCCACAGCCCAGGCAAAAGGTTGGGGCATTCCTCAGGATCCGCAACACCGCCGGACACACGCGCACCCAGAATGCCGCAAGTGCAGCAGCCACGGTCCCTCCCATCAAAGTCGTTGGTGCGATTGTAACCTGTGCCGCGAGCGCGAGTTCACGCTGATGCGTGGGAAGCGGCTAAAGCCGACTGACGACCGAACAGTCATTATGAGTTTGAGGTCACGATTTGCAAAGAAGCCGAAGCAGCAAAGAATTGGGGGGAGCAAAAGCTCCCCCGCTCTGAAGTGAAACAAGTCGCCGGCTAGAAGGTGATACGGAGCGCGAGTTGCGTGTTGCGGTGGTCGTCGTTCGGTGTTCCGTAGCCACCTTTCATCACCTGAGCCGAGAAGGCGCACGCAACACCGGTTCCCGGGCAGCCCGGGGTTCCGGCCAGCGCGCTGACGTCAGCTCCGCCTTCAGGGAACCCGACCACGTAGAAGTTCTTGTGATTGAGCAGATCAAAGAATTCCGCGCGCGCCTGCACAGTCACACGTTCCGTGATCTTGAAGTTTTTGTAGGCGCCGAGCGTCCAATCCCACACGCTGGGGCCGCGGAATACGTTGCGCCCGAGCATGTTCGAGGGGAACGAACAGCCCGTGTGCAGCAGCCCGGTGCAGGTAGGCAGGTTGGAGCCGGTGATCGGCATGGGCGTGGCGGTTCCGGGGATGGTAGTCGGGCCAGTGTATTGCCCGACCAGCGCCGGGAACGTAATGTAGTTGAACAGGTCGTGGCCCTGATCAATTCCCGGCGTGCCAGTGGCGGGCACAGCGCCGGCCGTCTGGACGCGCGGACAGTTGTAGGCTGCAATGGAGTTGGTGCAGTCAAAGATGCTGAATGGATAGCCAGTGTGGAAGGTGTAGATGGGCGAGAACTGGAACCCACCCAGAACATTTCGCACGAAGCGCCCGCTGTTGCGGAACCACGGTTCATCCAGCAGCATGCTGGCAGTCACGCGGTGGCGCGCGTCGTAATCGGCGCTTGCCCTGTCCAGAAACGGGTTGAAGGGATCAAGGAATCCCAGGCCGTTGTTTACCGGCTCGTCGCTGAAGGTGGAACTGAGCGTATCGATGGTGTGCGACCACGTGTAGCTGACGTTATACGTCTGGCCAAAGACGCGCCCGCGGGTTTGCGCGGTCAGGCCGTTGTACCAGTTATCGGCGTTGGAAGAACGGAAGTTGATGTTCGAGTACTGGGGATCGAGCCTTGCGTTCTTGGTGTCGCCCAGGTACAGCGGACCGAACCCAAGGTCGTTGATGTTGGAAATGCCGTACTGATGGATGCCGCGCGCCCCGTTGTAGAACACGTTGAACATTGTGGCTGTGCTCAACTGGTGCTCGAACCCGAAGTTCCACTGTTCGGTGTAAGCGATCGGCAGGTTCTGGTCGACTGCGCGCAGCGAGGTCGCAGGAAGGAAGGTGCTTCCGCTGGAACCCGCCAGGGGGCCGGCGTTGTTGGTGGTCACGGGAATCGGGCCGAAACTCGCCGATTGCAGCGACAGAACGGCATAATTCGGGGGGTTCTGGATGGTGTTGAAGGTTACGTTTCCGAAGTTGCGCTCATAGGAGATGCCATAGCCGCCGCGGAGCGCGGTCTTGCCGTCGCCAAAGACGTCAAGCGCAAAGCCCACTCGCGGGCCGAAGTTATGCGGATGCGACTGCCACAGGCCGCCTACGATGCTGTTGGAGGCCAACTGCACAGAGCCGCTCCGGATCTGGTCGAAGTAGCTGGGTCCCGCTCCCAGATAGAAGTTGGAATCGAGGGCAGGATCCACGTTGTGCTGCACACCGTAGTACTCCCAGCGCAGCCCGAGATCGAGCGTCAGGCGCGGGAATACCTTCCAGGTATCCTGCGCGTAGGCGTTGCCATCGCGGAACCGATTGCTGCGGGAGAAATTCGGCGCGCCCACAGGAAGTGTGACCGCGCAGGAAGAACTATGGATCGGCATGCCCGTTGCCAGGTCAACCGGACAAGGATATTTGCCCTGCGGATTGACCGCTGCCTGGAACAACTGCAATTGCCCGGCCGTGAAGTTCGCAAATCCGGCCGTAGGGCTCGAGGTAGCCAGTGCCTCGACCGCTTCTTCGTAGGCGCCAAAGGCGCGATTGTCCTGAACGTAGATGAATGCCCCGCCGAGGCGCCACGTATGATTGCCGCGCGTCCAGCTCAGGTCTTCCAGCAGTTGACCTACGTTCTGCGGCCCGCCGAAAGGGATGGCGTTGCCCGGAGTGAATTCGTTGTAACCGGGCATTGCCACGATTGTGCCACCGACGCGAGCGGCCGACGCGTTGGTGACATACAGCGTGGGCCCTACGGGAGCGGCGCCCAGCGGTTGAACGTCGTTCAGCCGGTTGTAAATCGCGCGAGACGTGCTCACCAGCGTGGGGCCAAACGTGTGAGTAACGGAGAGTTCCCCATTCTGGTCAAAGAACGTCTGGCCGGTTTCGAAACCTATGTAGGGGCTGGTATTGATGGTGCCCGGCTGGAACGTGGAATCGAACAGCGAGTAACGGCCAAACAAGGTCGTATTGCTCGAAAGGTTGAAATCAACGCGGCCAACTGTGTTGACCGAATTTTGCGGAGAGCCACCGCCCGCGTCGCTGGGAGCGTTGTACACCACGCGGTCGAGCAGGAAGCCGCTCGGCGAGGTTACGGTCCCGAGCACTCGGACGTCAGGCCTCAGCTTGCCGTAGGTGGCGAAAAATGCCTGTGTTGCCGGCGATGCCGCCGCAATTTCGGCGGGATCGGGAACCAGTTCAATTTGCGGAGCGGGGCTGCGCACCCGCAACCATTCCGTATTGTTGAAGAAGTACAGTTTGTTGTGAATGATGGGGCCGCCAATGGAGAAACCAAACTGGTTGCGCGTGAATACCGGCTTGCTCACGCCATTGGCCACGTTGTAGTAGGTGTTGGAGGACAGCGCAGAGATGCGATTGAACTCGTAAGCGCTGCCGTGGAAGTTATTGGTGCCGGACTTCGTAGTCAAGTCCACCACACCGCCGCCCGCCCGGCCATACTGCGCCGTCATGCCGTTCGTGATGACGCGGTACTCCTGAACCGAGTCCTGCGGCACGGTCTGGCCCACCATGGCGGTGAAGAGGTTTACGTTCTCGCCGCCATCGAGCATGATGTCGGTTGAGGCTGAACGCTGGCCGTTGATGTCGAATCCCACGCCGCGGCCGTCGGGATCCTGCTGCACATCACCCGAAATGCGGGCCAGGTCGTAAGGATTGCGCGTCACGGTAGGAAGCGTGGCGATCTCGGTGGAACTCACCATCGTTCCCTGCTGCTGGTTCTCGGTGTTCACGGCAGCGCCAACTTCGCCATACACTTCGACCGTTGTGCCGCTGGCCTGCATGCCCATGGTTAGGTCGAGCGCGTTGGAAGATCCGACCGTTACTTCCACGCGCTGCTTCGCGGGGGTGAAGCCCTGCGCCGTGGCCGAAACCTCATAAGTTCCGGGCAGCAGGCCGGTAACGTTGTACGCACCGCTGCCGCTGCTGGTGACGGTGCGGGTTGCCTCGGTGTTGATGTTCGTAACCTTGACGGTGGCATTCGGCACAACTGCGCCGCTCGGATCCTTCAGTGTGCCGTTCACGGATCCCGTGCCTGCCTGCCCCGCCGCCATAAGAGTGAGAAAGAGGATGGCGGTGCATCTTGCAAACAACAATTTCATGCGAGTTCCCTTTCTGGATTGCGGTAGGTTGGGGGATCGCGTCGCTCGGTTCGCCGTCTGGCGGGGCGATGCAAGGTGGGTAGGTAAAACCTGAACTGCTGGCATTAGAGCCCTTACGAGTTTCCAAACAGCGCGTACGATGCGCCGTTCAGCCTCCGTGTTCTCTCAATATTTTTCTTCGCGCTGCCGGATGACGGACGTGCTGAACCTGAGGAAGAAGGCACGCGGCATGCCAACGTGGTGTTTGCGTGTTTTCAACAGAATGCGGGCAATGGCGAACACGGAGGCTATGGTTTTCGGTTGCTGCTGCGGGTATTCACCTTAACCTCCGGCTAAGTAATTGAGCCTAGTAACTAATTAGTTACGGTTTCGCATATCAGCTAGATATGTTTTTCGGTAGCTACTCTGGTTGTGGCACGCGACTTTTGCCCGCCATCCCCGGGGCAAAAATCCTTTGACACCGCGCACCGTCTGCGCTAACTTGCGCACACTCCAGCATTAGTTACGGTGTTGCTCGACCGGAGAAATCATGGTTGCACGCGGACTGTTGCTGCTCTGTCTGTGCGCTGGTGCGCTTGCGCAAACCGGAAATCCCCCCGCCGCGGATCCTGGTGGGCGGCTGATTAAGAATTCCGTACCGCAACTGCAGCGAAGGGCCGAAGCCGGGGATGCGGAAGCGCAGTACGAACTCGCGCGTGTTTACCAGCGCGGCGAGAGCGTGCCCCAGGATTATGGACTGGCATTGCGCTGGTACACCATCGCCGCCGACCACGGCTACCCTCCGGCGCAAAACAACCTTGCTGCAATGTACGCGCAGGGGATAGGGATGGCCAAAGATGTGAATGCCGCGTTTCGCTGGTACTCACGAGCTGCGGTTTCAGGAAGCGCGGCCGCGCAGAACAACCTGGGAGCGCTTTACGCGAATGGCCAGGGCGCCGGGCATGACGATCGGGAAGCGGTGCGCTGGTTCCGCAAGGCTGCGGATGCGGGTTTCGCGGCCGCGCTGGCCAACCTGGCGATTATGTATTCGCAAGGACGCGGCGTTCCGGAGGATGCGGTCCAGGCAACGAGGTATTACGAGGCGGCCGCCCGGGCCGGCTTTGTTGCCGCTATGGAACCCCTGGGGTTCCGGTACGCGGATGGAGTGGGAGCGACGGCCAATGCCGTGCAGGCTGCCTATTGGCTGGAGCAGGCTGCGAACCGGGGTTCCCTGACTGCGGTGCAGAAGCTGACCGCAGTACTCGACGGGCAGGCGCAAAATGGGGACAAGGCTGCGCGCGAGCGCGCGGCCTACTGGCGAGGCAGGATAATGCAGGCTCGAGATGGAGGGGCGGGCGACAAACGGTGAAGGCCACCCGACGAAGGACAAGATGAAGGAACCAATTCCTCCGTGCCTCAGTGTCTCCATGATGATCCGGCGTTACTGGGTTGCCTTCTGCAATTCGTTCCACGCCGCCATGCCAGCGTCGAACAGCTTCTGCGCCGCCTGGAGGGCCGCCAGTTGGGTAGGCGTGGGGGGCGCGGGCGCGGCTTCGACGCTGTTCTCGATTTGCGAAAGCACTCGCGCGACATAGGCGAAGCTGCTGCGATCGGTGT
>JAFAIN010000079.1 GCA_019236695.1 Acidobacteriota bacterium
GAACTGGTGGACCACATGCCGGCATCGGACACGGTACCCAGCCCGCTGAAATTCTTTGGGCGCATTCCGGGCACGCCGGGCGAGCTCACTTACGCGAGGGACATCGAGCGCTATTACGAAGCGCTGGGAAAAGCTTCGCCGCGGGCAAAGTTCTGGAAGGTGGGCATCACCGAAGAAGGCCGTGACATTGTCGCCCTGGCCATTGCGGATGAGGGAACGATGAAGTCACTCGACCAGTATCGCGACAAGCTGGCGGCGCTCACCGATCCGCGCAAAACCAGCGACGAGCAGGCCAAAGAACTGCTGAAAACCGCCAAGCCCATCTACTACATCATCAGCGGCATGCACTCGCCGGAGACAGGCGGCCCCGAGATGCTGATCGAGCTGGCATACCGGCTCATTGTGGAGGAAACGCCGTTCATTCAGAGCATTCGCAACAACGTAATTACCCTCATCACGCCGGTGATCGAAGTGGATGGGCGCGAAAAGCAGGTTGACACCTATTACTTCAACAAGAAGCGCGGCCAGAATGATGCGCGCCTTCCGCTGATGTACTGGGGCAAGTACGTGCAGCACGACAACAACCGCGACGGCATGGGCCAGCTCCTGAAGCTGACCCAGGCCGTGACCCAAATGGACCTGCAATGGCACCCCACAATCGTGCACGACCTGCATGAGGCGCAGACGTATCTATACGCGTCAACGGGCACCGGCCCTTACAACGATTCGCTGGATCCCATCACGGTGGATGAATGGTGGCTGCTCGCCGAAAACGATGTGATGGAAATGACCAAGCGCGGCGTGCCCGGCGTGTGGACGTACGGTTTTTACGACGGATGGGTGCCGAACTACATGTTCTTTATTGCCCACACCCACAATGCCATTGGGCGCTTTTACGAAGTGCAGAGCTACGGCCCTGACCCATATGACGTGCGCCCCGGCTCAACCGTGACCAGCAAGGAATGGTTCCGGCCCAACCCGCCATTGCCCAGCATCAAATGGGGCCCGCGCAACAATACCAACATCCAGGAATCGGCCATCCTGTTTGCCCTGCATCGTACCGCCCAGGACAAGGACCTGTTCCTCGAGAACTATTGGATCGAAGCAAAGCGGGCAGTGGAAAAAGGCAGGAACGGCCCGGTTTACGGCTGGGTAGTGCCGGCGCGGCAGCGGCGGAAGGCCGATGCCGCCGATGCCATGAATGAGCTGCGGGCACAGGGGCTGGAGATCAGCCTGGCGTCATCCTCGTTCAAAATGGGAAATCTCGAGGTGCAGCCGGGCGACTACATCATCCGCGGCGACCAGCCGTTCCGCACGCTGGCGGATATGTACTTCGCGGTGCAGAACTATGCCCCGCAGAACCCGCGGCCCTATGACGACACCGGGTGGACGTTCCCGCTGATGCGCGACGTGCGCACCATCCCGATTGGCGACAAGTCGCTCCTGATGCAGCCGATGGCGCTGCTCACGGCCGATGCCAAGGCCCCGGGCGGGGTGGAAGGCAGCGGCCCGGTAGTGGTAGTGGAGCACACCGGCGACAACAACGTTGCGAAGTTCCGCTTCAAGAATGCCGACGTGAAGATGCTTGCCGCGGAAGACGATTTTGAGCTCAACGGCCACAAATTCCGCGCGGGCGCCATCGTGATTCCGCAGGCTGACCGCTCGCGCATTGAGGCTTCGCTGAAGGATTTGGGACTCAGCGGCTGGGCGGTGGATACCGCACCGCAGGTCAAGACCCACGAACTGGTTGTGCCGCGCATCGGCTACGTTCACAACTGGACGCGCACGCAGGATGAAGGCTGGGTGAGAGCATCGCTGGATGCATTCGGCATTCCCTACACCTACTTCTCCGACCAGAAGCTGCGGGAAGGCAATCTGCGGGCAAAGTATGACGTGATCGTGTATCCGCACGTTGGCGGCAGCTCCATTTCACAGGTGAATGGCATGCCGAAAGCCGCCGGGGCGCCGCTCCCTTACCAGAAGAGCGATGCCTTTACAAGCCTGGGCGCGCTCGATTCCACCGATGACATTCGCGGGGGCATGGGGCTGGAAGGCCTGCTCGAACTCGCCCGCTTCGTGGAGCAGGGGGGCACGCTCATCACCGAAGGCTCAACCACAACCATTTTTCCCGATTACGGGCTGGTCAGCGGGGTTACGGTCGAACATCCGCAACAGTTGTTCGTTCGCGGCTCGATCCTCCGCGGCCGCTTCAGCGATCTCAAGAGCCCGATTGCCTATGGCTTTGAAGGCAAAGACCTGCCGGTGTACTTCAATCAAGACCCGGTGCTGAATGCCGGAACCGGCAATCCGCTGGGCGAATTTGGCGCCTTCTTCGGTTTTGGAGGAGGAGCGGGAGTGAATGGCGGGCTGGGGCAGAACATTACGCCGAATGCCACACCGGTAAAGCTTTCCCCGTGGGAGGATGGAGATTCGGAACCCAAGGCCGGCGCGCCGGGAGCCGGCGAGGGCCAGCCCGATGTGGAATCGGCCCGCCAGATTGCCCGCCAATTCGGCATCACGCTCGATGAATCGCGCCCGCGCGTGGTCATGCAGTTCCCCTCGAATCCCAATGACATGCTGCTCTCCGGGACGCTGGCGAACGGGCAAGCGCTGGCCAACCGCGCGGCGGTTGTGGATGTAGCGTTGGGCAAAGGCCATATCGTGATGTTTGCCATCCGGCCATTCTGGCGCTGGCAGAGCCAGGGAACGTACTCGCTTGGGTTTAACGCCATCATGAACTGGAACGCGCTCGATGCCGGCAAGCCCGCGCCCGGAGAGCGCCCGCAAGGGCGCCAGCGCCGCAGCGGGGAGGAATAGGTAAGACAAGTGCGAAAGTGCGGAAGTGCGAAAGTGCGAAATCGGGCAACTCGTCATTCCCGGCCGTCCGGGTCCCCCGGCACTTGTCATCTCGAGCGCTGGTTTTTTGCGCGAGGAATCTGCATTTTGCTGACGGAAGGGAATGCAGGTCCCTCTCCCGCTTTGCGGGGTCGGGATGACAACTGCCGAGGGTGTTCGCCTGGGGCGGGACTGTCGCTTTAGAGAACGAAGTTCGCCTTCCGCCGGGAATTTCGCACTTCCGCACTTCCGCAGTTTCGCACTTTCCAATTACCCTAATCACTCGCATGCCGGACTCACGCGAAAACTTTGCCCCGGGCTGGCCGGGCATCGAGGCGCGCTGGACTTCAAGCGCCAAAACCGGGGTTGGCACCGCACTGAACCGCAACTCGCGCGTATGGTTCACCCTCAGCCATGGAATTCTCGATGAGGTGTACTGCCCGCGCATCGATCAAGCGTGCCTGCGCGACCTGGGGCTGATCGTGACCGGGCCGGAAGGTTTTTTTTCCGAGGAAAAGCGCAGCACAATGAGCCAGGTGGAAATGCTGGGGGAAGGCGTTCCCGCGTACCGGCTCACCAACACCTGCAATCAGGGCGCCTATCGCATCCGGAAGACCGTAATCTGCGACCCCGATCGTCCCACGGTGCTGCAGCACGTGCGATTCGAGGCTCTGAAGGGTCAGGCCGGCGATTTCCGCCTGTATGTGATCGCGGCGCCCCACCTGTACAACCGCGGAATGGGGAACACTGCCTGGACCGGCGACTACAAAGGTGTTCCGCTGCTGTTTGCCTCACGTGACCGGCGCGCGCTGGCACTTGGCTGCTCAGCCGGCTGGATGGCGCGGTCGGTGGGTTTTGTGGGCCAATCGGATGGCTGGCAGGACCTCTCAGACAATCGCCGGCTCACCTGGTTCTACACCCGCGCGGAAAACGGCAATGTGGCGGTAACGGGCGAACTCGATATAGCGGCAGCGGCGGCGGAAGGCGTTGTGCTGGCGCTGGCGTTTGGCGACGTTCCCGAAGAGGCCGGGCAGCGCGCACGCGCGAGCCTGGCGGTGGACTTCAAGGACGCATGCAAGCGCTACTCCGAAGAGTGGGCCGAATGGCAGCAGAGGTTCCCTTTCCCCTACGGTGAGGCGTTTGATCCGCTGGCGCGCACCAGCGTTGCGGTGTTGCGCACTCACGAAGACAAGAGCTTCCCGGGCGGCATTATTGCCAGCCTGTCAATTCCCTGGGGCATGGCCAAGGGGGATGACGATCTCGGCGGCTACCACCTCATATGGCCGCGCGATGTTGTGGAAACGGCCGGAGGGCTGCTGGCTGCAGGGGCAAACAACACTGCCCTGCGGGTGTTCGAATACCTGGAATCGACCCAGGAAGCTGACGGGCACTGGCCGCAGAACCAGTGGCTCGACGGCTCCGCATACTGGCGCGGGATCCAGATGGATGAGACATCGTTCCCCATCCTGCTGCTCGACCTGCTGCGGCGCGAACATGTGCTCGAGGGCAGGGCAGTGCTGCGTTACCACGAAATGGTGCGCGCCGCCGCTGCTTATCTGGTGCAGTACGGGCCGGTGACCGATCAGGACCGGTGGGAAGAGGACCCGGGTTACTCGCCGTTCACGCTGGCCGCCGAAATTGCGGCTCTTCTGGCGGCGGCCGACATTGAGGATGTGGCCGGCTATCCGGGCCGGGCGCAGTTCCTGCGTGAAACCGCCGACATATGGAACCAGGGCATTGAGCGCTGGACGTACGTCACCGGCACCGAACTCGCCGAGCGGCACGGCGTGGAAGGCTACTACGTGCGTATCGGGGAGCCCGACGATCCGGAAGCGGCGTCGCCGATGCAGGGTTATGTGCCCATCAAGAACCGCGCGCCCGGGGAAACCAGCCGGCTCGCCAGCGACATCGTGAGCCCCGACTTCCTGGCTCTGGTTCGCTTCGGCCTGCGCGATGCGCACGATCCGCGCATTCTGAACACGCTGAAAGTGGTTGACGCGCTTTTGAAGACTGAGCTGCCACAAGGCCCGGGATGGCATCGCTACAACGGTGATGGCTACGGTGAACACGATGATGGCTCGCCATTCGACGGCACCGGCATTGGCCGCGTATGGCCGCTGCTTACGGGCGAGCGCGCCCACTATGAGATTGCCGCCGGCAATTACGGCGAAGCCATGCGGCTGCGCGGCGCCTTCGCCGCCGCAGCCGAAGGCAGCGGACTGCTTCCCGAGCAGGTATGGGATGCTCCCGACCTTCCGCAACTCGAGCTGTTTTTCGGCAAAGCCTCAGGCTCGGCCCGGCCGCTGGCCTGGGCGCATGCCGAGTACTTGAAGCTTTGCCGCTCGCTGCACGAGCGCCGCGTTTTCGACCAGCCGGAACAGACCACGCGCCGGTACCTGATTGACGGGGTGACGACTGACCTGCAGGCGTGGCGCTTCAACAACAAGTGCCGCACGCTGCAGCCGGGCCGCCGGCTGCGCATTGCCCTCCCCGCGCCGGCAACCATCCACTGGTCCACTGATAACTGGAAGACTTCCTCGGACCTGCCCACCCGCGACAGCGGCTTCAGCCTCCACTACGCTGACTTGCCGACTGCCCAGATGCCGCCCGGCACAACTTTGGCCTTCACCTTCCTGTGGACGGAAGCCCGCAACTGGGAAGGCCAGAACTATGAAGTCGTGGTGGGGTGAAGCTGCGGGTGTCGGGTGTCGGGTGTCGGCCGGCGGGTTCGGGTG
>JAFAIN010000109.1 GCA_019236695.1 Acidobacteriota bacterium
AGCGCGAGAAAAGGCAGCAGGAGCGCTGCGCGCGGCAGAACTGAAGATTTTCCCCCGAAAAGCATGCAGAATCGGCTTCCGTATCATAACCCGGGAATCGAAAAGGCAAAAGCAAGAAGGGCAAACGGCAGAATAGCGGCACGGCCCCTGCAGGGCGGCCTGTCCCGGCCCGGAGCCAACTCATTGCATCAGGCCGAGGTTACAATGGGTAGTTTCCCCATGAAGGTTCCATCCATATCGCGCGAAGAGAACCTCGCGAATGAAGAGCTTCGAGGACGGCTGCGCGTGGCGGAAAACATTTCCGAACTGGCGGGCAGCACACCCATGCTGCACCTGCGGCACATTTCTCCTGCCGGGGGTGCCGGCATTTACGCCAAACTCGAGAACCTCAATCCGGGCGGCAGCGTGAAGGACCGTGCCGCGCTCGGTATCATCGAGCAGGCGGAGCGCGACGGGAAATTGCGGCCCGGCGGCACCATCCTGGAAGCTACGGCTGGCAACACCGGAATCGGGCTTGCCATCATCGGGCTCGGCCGCGGATACCGCGTGATGCTTTGCGTTCCGGAGCAGTTCTCGGAAGAAAAAGTCATGGTGATGCGCGCCCTCGGCGCCGAGGTGCTGAGGACACCCGAGGCCGAGGGCATGCAAGGGGCAATCTGGAAGGCAATTTCCCTCGCCGATGAAATTCCCGGGGCATTCATCGCATCGCAGTTTGAAAATCCCGCCAACCCTGACTTCCATTACAAGACAACCGCGGCCGAGATCTTTGAGCAGATGGAGGGTCGCATTGACGCCATCACCATCGGCGCGGGAACCGGCGGAACATTTACGGGCGTGGCGCGCTATTTGAAAGAACGCCTGCCGGAGTGCCTGGCGTACGTAGTCGAGACGCAGGGCTCGGTATTCGGCGGCGGCCCACCGGGAAAGCATCGGGTAGAAGGGATTGGCAACAGCTTTATTCCCAGGACCCTCGATCTCTCTCTCGCCGACGGGGTGATTACGGTTCAGGATGACGATTCGTTTGCCACGGTTCTGGAACTGGCGCGAAAGGAAGGCGTGCTGGGCGGAGGCAGTTCGGGCGCAAACGTGTGGGCGGCCATTCAGGTTGCGCGCAAGCTGGGTTCCGGCAAGCGCGTAGTCACCATCATTCCCGATGGGTCGGAGCGGTATTTGTCGAAAGGAATTTTTCCCAAACCGGCGAAAGCCGGGGGGCAGGGGTAAGCGGAATGGCCAGGCAGAAAGCACGGACTCCGGGTTTTGCCACTACCTGTATCCATGCAGGTCAGGAGCCGGATCCATCGACAGGCGCCGTAGCGGTGCCGATTTTCGCCACCTCCACATACGTTCAGGAGGGCCTTGGAAAGAACAAGGGATACGAGTACGCGCGGGTGTCGAACCCAACCCGCACCAGGCTGGAGCAGAGCCTTGCGGCCATCGAAGGCGGGCGGCATGCTCGCGTGTTCGCGTCGGGGATGGCCGCTGTCAGCGCGCTCTGCACCATGCTGAAGGCAGGCGACCACGTGCTGTGCTCGCACAACGTTTACGGCGGCGTGCCACGCCTGTTCAACCAGATCCTGGCGCATTACGGGCTGGAGTTCACCTACGCCGACACCTCCGATACGCTCGCCGTCGAACGGGCACTGCGAAAGAACACCCGGTTCGCTTATGTGGAAACCCCCACCAACCCGCTGATGTCCATCAGCGACATTGAAGCCATTGCCCGCATTTGCCACAAGCGCGGCGTGGATCTGGTGGTCGACAACACGTTCATGTCTCCTTACTTGCAGCGCCCGCTGGAACTGGGCGCCGATATGGTTGTGCACTCGACGACCAAGTTCCTCAACGGGCACAGCGACGGGTTGGGAGGCGCCATTATCTGCACCCGTGACGACCAGGCCGAGCAGCTTGCCTTCATCCAGAAATCCGTGGGGGCGATTATGTCGCCATTCGAGTGCTGGCTGGTGTTGCGGGGAGTGAAGACGCTGGAAGTGCGCATGCCCCGGCACGACCAGAACGGCCGCGAGGTTGCCGAATTCCTGGCCGGCCACCGGAAGGTGAAGAAGGTCTTTTATCCCGGGCTTGCTTCCCATCCTCAGCACCAGCTCGCGGCGCGGCAGATGCGGGGCTTCGGCTCCATGATCAGCTTCGAAACCGGTTCACTGGGGAATGCAAAAAGGATGCTGGCGCGAGTTCGCGTCTGTTCGCTCGGCGAATCCCTGGGCGGTGTAGAGACGCTGATATCGCATCCGGCAACGATGACCCACGCGGCTCTGGGGGAAAAAGGACGGAAGGCCATCGGGATCACGGATGGCATGGTCCGCATTTCGGTGGGCATGGAAGACGCAGGCGACATAATCGCCGACCTGGACCAGGCGCTGGACGCGATGTAGCAGGGAATTTTGTAATTTGTGATTTCGTAATTCCGGACTGCTGGCAGTTGCGCCACAACTCGGATGCGGCGGCCTGCTCCCGCCCGTCCGGCCGGAGGCGGCCGGACCCACATTGACAAATGATCTATCGCTCCGATAATCGCGCGTTCGACCAGATGCGGCCGGTGAATATTATTCCCGATTTTATTTCGACCGCCGAGGGCTCGGCTTTGATTGAAGTCGGGAACACGCGCGTCATCTGCACAGCTTCGATCGATGAGGGCGTGCCGGCCTGGATGCGCAACCGCGGCAAAGGGTGGATTACGTGTGAATACGGCATGCTCCCCAGGGCCACGCTCACGCGGTCGGCACGGGAGGCCGCGCGGGGCCGGCAAGGCGGGCGCACTTTCGAAATCCAGCGCCTGATCGGCCGCTCCATGCGCGCGGTGGTTAACCTGGAGGAACTGGGCGAGCGCACCATCTGGGTTGACTGCGATGTAATCCAGGCCGATGGGGGCACACGTACGGCATCCGTGACGGGAGCGTTTGTCGCGCTGGGCCTGGCCATGCAAAGGCTGGTGGACGCCGGCACGCTCAGCGCCGCGCCGCTGCATGACTTTGTGGCTGCCACCAGCGTTGGAATTGTGGATGGGGAAATCATCCTCGACCTGGCCTATGAGGAGGATTCGCGCGCCGAAGTCGATATGAATGTGGTGATGACGGGCAGCAACCGGCTGATTGAGGTGCAGGCCACGGCGGAACAACGCCCGTTTGATGATGAGCAGCTTCGCGCCATGCTGGAACTGGCGCGCGCAGGAATTCGCGACCTTGTGGTCCGGCAGAAGGGCATCCTGAAGGAATTGAGCCTGAAGCAGTAGCGGGCCGCCTATGTCGGCACAACGCGGGCGCGCTGAGGTCGAACGGGCCCACACGTTACCAAGGTTGTCCGCGGCGGCTGGCTGAAGAGTTGTTTTGTGTCATTCTTGGCCATATTGAACCAGGTTTTTAGAGATTTGCGGCTGGCCCTCCGCCTTTTCCGGCGCAACCCTGTTTTCACGGCCATTGCGATTGCAACGCTGGCGCTCGGAATCGGCGCCAATACGGCGGTATTCAGCATTGTGAATGCCGTCATGTTTCGGCCACTTCCCTACCGGGCGCCGAGCCAGCTCGGTTTTTTCTGGGAGGGCCGGCCCGGCTGGGTCAGCGACAGCAAAATTTTCGCCTCTTATCGCGACCTGCGCGAATGGCAAACGCACTCCCGGCAGCTTGAATCGCTCGCCGGCTATACCTGGGCCGTAGTGGATAGCGTGCTGACCGGTTCAGGCGAGCCGCATTCCATTACGGCGATTCCCGTAACCACCAACCTGTTCGGCGTGCTGGGCGTAAATGCGCAATATGGCCGGACCTTCCTGGCTTCCGATGAGGCGGAAGACTGCACTATTGTGCTGTCACACCGCTTCTGGCAAAACGAGCTCGGTTCGGATGCGAGCCGCTTGGGCTCCATGCTTCAAATCAATGGCGCTGGCTGCCGGATTGTGGGCGTAATGCCGGCCTCATTTTCACTCCATCCGGCCGGCGCCGACCTCTGGATGCTGGCGGACCGCGAGAGTTTTGTGGTGACGCATCCCGACCTGCACATCCTGGCGATTGTGGGCCGGCTTGCCGCGGGCGCAACGCTTTCCGCCGCCGCTCAGGAGTTGAGCGCTCTACGGCAGGGGATGGAAGCGCACGCGCCGGATTCCATGCGCGGGCTGGTCGTGAACCCATACGAACTCCACGAGGAGCTGGCCTGGCTCACCGGCCGCAACCTGCGTTCCGGCCTGTTGCTGCTGCTGGGTGTAGTGGGTTTCGTGCTGTTGATGGCATGCCTGAACATCGCGAATCTGGTGCTTGAATTTGCGTCAAGGCGGCGGCAGGAGTTCGCCATCCGGGCCGCGCTGGGGTGCAGCCGGTGGCGGCTGGGGCGGCAGATGGTGACGGAGACACTCCTTCTGGCTCTGCTTGGCGGCCTGCTCGGAGCAGGGCTTGCGGCGGCCTGCCTCTCCGCATTCCGGGCAGCCAGGCCGGTTGCGCTGCCAGGCAGCGCGGTGGTTGCGCTCGATTACCGGGTGCTGCTGTTCACACTTTTGATCACGGGGTTCAGCGGCGTCCTTTTCGGAATCTTTCCGGCCATTCAGGTCACGCGTTCCGGCATGGCCAACGCGCTGAGGCAGGGAACGCGTGGGACGCCCTCACGGGCACACCGTAGCCTTGAGGGGCTGCTGGTCATCGGCCAGGTATCGCTTTGCCTGGTGTTGCTGGTGGGCGCTTCCCTGCTGATCCAGAGCGCCATCAGAATGGCGAAGGCGCCGCTCGGCATCCGCGGCGATCATGTGCTGCTGTTCACTCTGGCCCTGCCGCAGAGTTCAGCGGCCGGTAGCGCAAAGCCTTCAACCGAGTTGTTCGATGAAGCCGTCGCGCGGGTGAGGGCATTGCCCGGCGTGCTTGACGTGGCCTACGGCTCGGGCGATCCGCTGGCGATTGCGGGCGTGAACGCCGTCAACATCGAAGGCATGCCGCAATCGCTGCAGGATGACGTCTGCTTCACGCCGGTGAGCGGCAATTACCTCAAGACACTGGGAGTCCCTTTGCTGCAAGGGCGGGCATTTGAACCGGGCGACAGCCCCACCTCGCCGGCGGTGGCGGTGGTGAATCGCGCCTTCGTGCGGCGTTACCTGCAGAATGAAAATCCAATTGGCAAGCGCATCCAGCGCGAACATCCAAGAGGCCCGTGGCTCAGCATCATCGGCGTGGCTGAAGACACGCGAAAACGCGACGCTCTTCACGAAATGGCATACCTGACGCCGCCGCAGGTGTACGTGCTGGCTGCGCAGCAGCCCCCGCAATGGGCTGCCTTCGCGGCGAGGACCTCAGGCGACCCGATGTCGCTGGCCCCTTCGGTGCGGCATGCTCTTGCGGCAGTGAATTCGAGCTGGGTTCCGCAAAAGGTTGCAAGCATCGAGGAACGGCTCGATGAGATCACGGCTGCGGCGCGGCTTCGGGCACGCCTGCTCGGAGCATTTGCGGCGCTTGGTCTGCTGCTGGCGGTGATTGGGATCTATGGCCTGGTGGCCCAGACCGTGACGGATCGCCGCCACGAAATAGGCATCCGCCTGGCGCTCGGGGCTCAAAGGCTTGAGATTCTGAAGCTCGTGCTCGGGCAGGGCACCCAATTTGTGGCGATTGGCGCGGCTTTCGGCGCGGTGGCGGCGCTGGCTCTGGGCCGGTTGATGGATTCGTTTCTGTTTGGGATTCAGGCTTCCGACCCCGCGGTGGTGGTTACGGGAACCGCAGTGCTGGCGCTCTCGGCGGCCCTGGCCATGTGGGTTCCGGCGGTGCGCTCAAGCAAAGTTGACCCGGCAACAGTGCTGCGCGATTCCTGAAGCCCGGCATCAAGGCCGTGGCGCCGGCTGCGAGTTTGCCGCCGTCATTTTGTCGAGGCTCGCCACTTGCTTCTGCACCGCTGCAACATCGGGCGCCTGGGGCACCAGCCTCAAATACTCACGATATTCGGCGGCAGCGGCCTGGAACTCTCCTTTGCGCTCCAGAAGGGCTCCCAGCAGGAGTTGAACGCGGGGAATGCGATGCTGCTGCGCGTCAAGCTGTTCCGCGCGGCGGGCGCTCCTTTCCGCGGAGGTGAAATTACCCAGATTGAGGTTGGCAACGGCGTTGACGAAGAAAGCCTGCGGGAATTCCACCCCGTCCAACTCCATCACCTTCGACGACATCCGGTCAGCCTCCTGCCAGTTCTTCATGGCGCCGGCAATCTGGGCGAGGGAAACATAGGGTGGCATGTACTTCGAATCCGCTTCCACGGACCGCGTGTAGGCTGCGCGGGCTTCATCCATATGGCGTTCCCGCTCGTGGATGCCGCCGAGAAGGTTCCATCCCTCGGCGTACGCTGGGTACAAGCTCACGGCTGACTCGGCGCAAGCTCTGGCTTCCGCGATCTTTCCCTTGGCGAGGAGCGCCCGCGATTTTTCGAACTGCTTGCGCGCTTCCCGGGGCGCCTTCATGCTGGTGAGGCTGATCATGGAACCCGCATTCGGGCCCACCCGATGCAGGATGATGGTCCCAATGTCCGGGTCATCCATAATGTGGTGGCCGGCAAGGGGAATAACGTCCGAATGGTATCCCGGCAATTCTGCGCTTACGTCGCAACTCCACACCTGTTGTTCCATGGGCTGAGCCGAAAGGGATATTCCGGAACTGGTGGCAAAGGTCTGGCTGAGAGGATCACCGTGAGCGGCGCCGAACGTCGTAACTCCTGCCGTGTTGTCGCCGGCATCGGGGGTTATGGCCGTCTGGCTCCCGCCGATCTGGAAGCTGAACGTCCCGTGCAAGTCGGTGAAGGTTTCTTTTCGAGTAGACCCGCCATGGCACGACCGCCGGATGGCGACGCGTTGAGGCAGGGGTGAACCATCCTCCATTGCGACCCGGCCCGCGATAAACATTGGGCGGAGCATCTGGCTGGCCGGGGTCGTCGGAATCCCCAGCGACCCGGTGGTTGCCGAGGTGCCGCGGGCAGGATTTGTCGTCGGCGGGGCGCCCGCCGCCTGGCCGAACAGTGGAGCAGCCGCCAGCAGCACAACGGCAGGAACTATGGAGGCAGATGAAGACCTGAGACGAGGCATGCGCTCCTCCTCGGGGCCTGGTGCCGCAATTATACAGTCGCCGGCAAAACCCGGACCTGACGCCGCCAGCGGCGATAGCCGGCAAAGCACATCCCGGCGAAGAGCACATAGAGCGCGGCCGTAAGGTACAGACCCTTCGAAAGGCACAATGAAATGTAGAGGGCATCGGCGGTGATCCAAACCGGCCAGACCTCGAGGAGCTTCCGGCTGAGCAGGTATTGCGCTCCGAGGGACAATGCCGCCGGCAGGCTGTCCCACCACGGTACCGTGCTGGTGGTGTATCGATACAGCACCGCATGAATGGTGATAGTGGCAAGCGCCACCGTGCACGCGAGCACCGCCCGATCGCCCGCCCCGGCCTTCCGGATGGGCAACTTGACCCCACGTCCGGTATTTCCGCGCAGCCAATGCCACCAGCCATACAGCGCGATCGCGATATAGGCGAGCTGCAGCCACGAAGCAGCGTAAATGCCGTTGCGGCGGAACAGCAGGAACAGGGCGAAGTTGCTGGCGATGCCCAGAGGCCAGTTCCACACGTTTTCGTAGATGCCGAGGAGCACGCAAGCCAGGCCGGTAACGAAGCCGATCCATTCAGCGGCCGGGATAGCGGCAACGGCTTTCAGCGCGTGAAGCACCATGAGGACTCAGTTCCCGGGAACAATTTCCGCGGTTTGACCGTAGAATTACGCAGAATAAGCGATTTCCGCATTGAGGTGGCCATGTTCTGCAACAATTGCGGCAACGAACTTCAGGGCAACCAGGCGATCTGCCCTCGATGCAGCGCCCCTGTGCTCGGCCGATATGTGCAGCCGAACCGCATTGAACGGCACCTTACGGTTCTGGGAATCCTGTGGATTGCGTACGGCGTGCTGCATGTCGGCGGCGGCCTGGCCATGTTCTTCGTCCGGATGTTTGTGTTCGGAGGCGTGTGGTCGCCCCCCGGCGCGCCGTTCTTCGTAGGGACCATTCTCCACGCCGTAACGGTGTTCCTGCTGGTGACCGGCTTCGTTGGTTTGTTCGCGGGAATTGGCCTTATGCGAGCGGAGCTATGGGCGCGCCCGCTGATCATCGGACTCGCCATCCTTTCGCTGCTGAATGTGCCGTTCGGCACGGCTCTGGGCATTTACACGTTGTGGGCGCTGGTGGGCGGGAACTCGGCAACCGAATATGAGCGAATGTCGGCCGCAAGGGCCTGACAACAATCTCGGAATTGCCGAATTCAAACTTGCCGCCGTGGGCACACGTTCCTACAAGTCAATACACGTCGAGATCGCGGGCTGAGACGAAGGCACCTGAGTAGTTTTCTTTCATCTGGTCAATCAAGTCCTGTTCCGGCAGCCCCTCCAAAACCTGGTGATAGAGCACCAGCAGTTTCGGATGAGCCGCAAGGGCAATGCGCGCCAACTCGGCGGGGGCGGTATGGAACGCGCGAAAGTATTCGCGCCAGTGCCGGACCTGAAGCGCCGGGCCTCGTGGGTTATAAATTTCGTGCAGAAGAACATCGCAGCCCGAACATGCCGTGGCAATGGCTTCCGCGGGCGCGGTGTCGCCTGAAACAACGATCGTGCGGTCCGCAGTTTGAAACCGGTATCCAAAGGCTGCGTCCCAGGTTCCATGCTTCACCGGGATGGCGGTGACCGTAACGTTCGCATCCTTGTAAACCACACCCGGCGTAATTTCATGCACCCGGACTTTGTATCCGGTGGGGTTCGCCTGCTCAAGGCCGTGTACGCGGATGTTTACGTCTTTTCTCCATGCCTTTTCGATGGCATCGGTCATTTCCTGCAGACCCCTGGGGCCGTAAGCCTCCAGCGGGGTGTCCCTGCCGAGCACCCACGGGCTGAAGATCAGGTCGGGGTAGCCGAGCGTGTGGTCAGAGTGGAGATGGGTGATGAACACCCGGTTCAGTTTCGGCGCCTGCAGCGCCGGGAAGGAACGGTCGCGCGCCGCAGCCGCTGCGCGCCGCACCACACCCGGCCCGCAATCCACCAGATATGCCGAGCCGTTGACCATGATTGCGACTGCCGGACCCGAGCGCTCGGGATCGGCGTTCGGATTGCCGGTACCGAGAATTACCACCCTTGTGCCATCGAGTGCCGGCCGGGTTTGCGAAAACAAAGTCAAAAGGAAAAAGGCAAAAGGCAGGAAACGAAGTACGGGGCTGCTCTTACGCATGGCTCCCTCCTCCGGGGCATGGCGGCCTGCGACGCCGATCGTCAGGCGACGAAATACTTTGCCGCGGGATGGTGCACAACGACGGCTGACGTGCTCTGCTCCGGTTCGAGCTGAAATCCGCTGGTCAAGCGGACGCCCACAGCCTGTTCAGGGTCAAGCAGCGCGAACAGTTTTGCCTGGTCTTCCAGATTGGGACAGGCAGGGTAGCCGAACGAATAGCGCGATCCGCGGTACTTCTGGTGAAAGAGATCGCTGATACGGGGGGCATCGTCTGCGGAGATGCCCAATTCCTGCCGCATGCGCTTATGGGCGAGCTCGGCGAGAGCTTCGGCGCTTTCCACGCTGAGGCCATGGAGATACAGATATCGCGTGTACTCTCCACGTTCAAACAAGCGGGCAGTTTCATGCGAGGCGCGCCCGCCGATGGTGACCAGCGAGAACCCAATCACATCCATGCGCCCGGAGTTCCGGGAAGCAAAAAAATCTGCAATGCACAGGCCACGGCCCTGTTTTTGGCGAGGGAAGCTGAAGCGAGTTATGGGCTGCAAATCCCCGGAGCGGATGTCATGACGCAGGCAATCCGGGGGGTAGACGAGGAGGTCATTGCCCTCTGCCTGGCAGGGCCAATACCCCCAGACGGCCCTGGGCTCGAGCCACTGCTCGCGGATCACTTCGTCCTCGAGGGAGGCCAGGATTGGCTTGTACTTCGACTCCACGGCGCGGACGTATTCCTCCTGCGACGCCGTCTTCAACTGCCATTGATTCTTGAACAACGCGGTGAGGTTCACGTATCGAAACACTTCACGCAGGTCCCAATCGCGAAAGGTGCGCGGCCCCCAGAAAGGAGGCCGCGGAATCTCTGCTGCCGGAATGGCGACATTCGGCGCGGCCGAAGTATCGGCTTCGGCCAGATTCGCCGAGGCGGCTGCACCCGCGGCCCGGAACTGCTTCACGGTGCGGCCTTCCGACAAGCGGGCTTCACGCGCTCCATTGCGGGAAGAAATGTCCTCCATGATGTGCAGGCCTTCAAAGGCGTCACCGGCATAGAACACGGCATGTGAGTATTCGCGCCGCAAATCGTCTTCCACGTACTTCCGCGTAAGCGCGGCTCCGCCGCAGATGACGGGGAACCCGAGTTGCATACGCTCGAGATCCTGCACCACGTACTTCATTTCGAGCGTGGATTTGACCAGCAAGCCGCTCAACCCAATGGCATCGGCGCCGTGCTCACGCGCGGCGCTGATGATGAGGTCGGAAGGCTGTTTGATGCCGAGGTTGACCACGCGATAGCCATTATTGGAAAGGATGATATCGACCAGGTTCTTGCCGATGTCGTGGACATCGCCCTTGACGGTGGCCAGCACGATGGTGGCTTTCTGCGTGCCCTCCTTCTTCTCCATCTTCGGCTCCAGGAAGGCCACTGCCTGCTTCATTACGGAGGCAGAGTCGAGTACGGAGGGAAGCTGCATTTTGCGCGCGCCAAACAGATCGCCGACGGTACGCATGCCGTCGAGCAAAACCGTGTTGATGAGGTCGAGCGGGGAGTACTCCGCCAGCGCTTCCTGCAGAATCTGCTCGAGGGTTTGCCGGTGGGCCGCGCTACCGACGGCCTTTTCGCCGTTGATGATGCAGAATTTCAGCCGGTCCTCAACGCTGAGTTGCTCAGCATGTACCGTGGCTTCCTGAGGTTTCGCCTCCCGGCCGCTGAAATGCCGCATGTAGTTCTGCAGGGGATCGCCCTGCGATGTATCGAAGAAGATCAAACGCCGCGCCAGTTCAACTTCCAGCTCAGGAATTTTGTAAAGGGGATAAATCCTGGAGTAGTTCACGATGGCCATATCGAGGCCATTGCTTACCGCTTCATGCATGAACACGGAATTGAGCACGCGGCGCGCGTATACGGCCAGGCCGAAGCTGATATTGGAAACGCCGAGGATGGTATGGACTTCCGGCAGTTC
>JAFAIN010000182.1 GCA_019236695.1 Acidobacteriota bacterium
TAAAGAACGCCACGCTGATCGGCAACGGCCCCGACGTACTCACGCGCGTTTCGATGGTAGGCAACGACCAGCAACTCGATGAGGGCGTCGGCATTTGCGGCAAGGATGGCCAGTCGGTTCCGGTCGGAGTGGGCATTCCCACGCTGAAAGTCGATCGCCTGACGGTCGGCGGCACGGCGCAGTAAGGAACTGCAGCCACTCTAACCCTGTCCGCATGGGCATGGCCCGGGTATTCACCCGAATTACTAATTTCCTGGCTCATTGAAAAGTAAAACGCTTTATTCTTGTGTTTCAGATTCTGAATGCTGCGTCTTGAAATTACAGCCCTGCTTCTGCTGCTCGGCGCAAGCCAGATTGCGCTGGCGGATGGCGCATTGCTGGTGGAACAGCCCTATGGGGAGTTCGGGCAGATCACACCTACCGGCCATGCGGCGATCTACCTTTCGGGGGTGTGCGCCGAATCGCCAACACGGTTGCGCCGCTGCGAACCCGGCGAGGGCGGAGTAGTGCTTACGAGGAATGCCGGGGTTTCGTATGACTGGGTGGCGATGCCGGCGGCGGCATACCTGTATGCGGTGGAGGATGGCGGGCGGCCGCCGGCGGAGACTGACCGGGCCACAGTGAACGGGCTTCGTGCAGCATACCGGCGGAGCCACCCGACGGAGGCCGGGTTGAGCGATCGGAACTGGCAGGAACTGCTGGGCGTGGCTTACGAGCGCCGCGCTTACGCTTTCCAGTTTGCGACCAGGCCGGAACAGGATGAGGCGCTTATCGCGCGGCTGAATTCTTCTGAAAACAAGGCGCATTTCAGCCTCTTCTTCCATAATTGCGCGGATTTTGCGCGCTGGGTGGTTGACTTCTACTACCGGGGCGCAGTGCGCCGAAGCCTGACCGCCGATTCCGGCATTACGACTCCGAAGCAACTCGCCCGATCCCTGGTGCGGTACGGCAACAAGCATCCGGAGGCGCAGGTTCGCGAAATCCTTATTCCCCAGATCCCGGGCGCATTCCCGCGCAGCCGCCCGATCCACGGCGTATTCGAATCCATATTGAAAAGCAAGAAATACCTGGTCCCGCTCGCGATATTTCATCCTGCGATTACGGCGAGCCTTGCGGCTTCGTACCTGAGCGGCGGCCGATTCAACATCGAGAAGCGCGCCCTGGTTGCGACCGGCCCTGCAGAAATTCCGGTGCTCGCGGAGCTCGGCGCTTCTGACCGCGAGCAGCACGCCTCGCCCGGCAACCAGTGAGCCTGGCGGATCGGAGAGGGTGGCGGCGAACAGGCGGGATCGCAATTTTTTCCATCCTGTTTTGCAAATTCGCCGCATGGCCCGAGACTGCTCCCGCCTTCTACCACGACGTCATGCCGATTCTGCAGGAGCACTGCCAGGGCTGCCACCGCGAACGCGGGATCGCGCCGATGCCGCTGGTGACGTTCGAGCAGGCTCGGAAGTATGCCGGGAGAATCGCCCGGCTTACCGGGTCGCGGCAGATGCCGCCGTGGTTTGCCGACCGCTCGGTGGGCCGATTTGCCAACGATCCTTCGCTTTCGGACGACGAGATTGCCACTCTAAGCGCGTGGGCTGAAAACGGCACACCGGCCGGCGATCCGCGCGGCCGCCCGCCTCGCCCCCAGCGGACGGGCCAGTGGAGCATCGGAAAGCCGGACGCGGTGGTGCGCATGCCTGGGCCGGTAAAGCTGCCGGGCAAGGGTGTTGTGGACTATACGTACGAGATTGTGCCGACGGGTTTTTCAAGCGACCGCTGGGTGCAAATGTCGGAAGTTCAAGTGGCGGCGCGAGGCAACGTACACCACGCCGTGATCTACATTCGGCCTCCCGATTCCAACTGGCTGCGCAAGGCGCCCGCGGGCGTACCGTTTACGGCCGCCGACCTGCCCGACCGGGAATCGCGCCTGCAGGCGCATGCTACGGATTCGGACATGCTTCTGGTTTATGCCCCGGGCAGTTCTCCCGACCACTGGGCGGAGGGCATGGCGAAATTCATTCCTGCAGGGTCAGACCTGGTTTTCCAGATGCACTACACAACCAGCGGGCGCCCGGCGGTTGACCAGACGGCCGTGGGACTGAGATTTGCCGCGCAGCCGCCGGAAAAGCGCGTAGTGACGCTGCAATTGACCAATCATGCGCTTCTAATTCCGCCCGGGGCCGACAATTTTGAGGTGGACGCACGCGGGACGCTGCCCAATGACGCCCTGCTGCTCAGCCTGTTTCCCCACATGCACCTGCGCGGGAAGCGCTTCGAATACGACATTGTGCGCGCGGACGGGAAGCTCGAACCGCTGCTGCGGGTGAACTACCATTTTCACTGGCAGCTCAGTTACAAGCTGGCGGAGCCGCTCCTTTTGAAGGCCGGAACGGTGCTGGAGGCGCGCGCCTGGTACGACAACTCGGCGCGGAACCCGCACAACCCCGATCCCGGCAAGCTGGTTCACTGGGGCGACCAGACCAGCGATGAAATGATGGTCGGCTTTTTCGACGTCGCTATTCCAGTTGCGATGAACAAGTGGCAGTTCTTCGAAAAGAAGCCGTGAGTGTTCACCGCGGAGGCGCGGAGGCGCGGAGAACACCGCAAAAACATTTTTACTGATTCGTCTCAAATCCGGGGATCCTGCAAGTAGCTCTAAGCTCTAAGCTTTCAGCTTTCAGCTAAAGACTCCGGGAATTCTGCAATTTGGCAATCATTTGTAGGGAACTGCCTCAATCAGTTTCTGGATGCCTGGGGCAACAGCGATCACGACTTCGGCGTTGGGATCAGTCGAAAGCTTCTTCAAGTTGTCGAGTTGCTGGGCCTTCCATTCCGCGGTGACCGGCTGTTGAGCGCCGATGGCCTGCATCGCGCTCCGGGCTGCCTGGGCGAGCGAGGCAAGCGCGGCAGCGACGCCCGCGGCCTCGGCGCCCATGGGCGAATTCTCGAAAGCCGGCTTCAATGTCTCGGGCAGGGCCAGCCATTCATTCAGCTTTCCGGTAACTTCTTCCGCCGCCTGCTTTCGCTCGGTGGAATTTTCGGGAGCCGCGATGAAGGCATCGACGGTGCGATTAAAGCGCCGCGCCGAAAGGCTCTCAGGCCGAGCCGCATCGACCAGGCGGTTCAGGGGCTTGCGCTGGTCATGATCGAGCCGGCGCTTGTAGCCCTTCACAGGCTCGACGGCATCGCTCAAAATCTTCATCTCGCGCCAGGAATTTACTCCGCCGATGCGCTCGAGCATGGGGCGGTAGCCGGCGATGTGGGTGAGGCCTGCAGTTTCCAGGCGGGCGCTCTGCGCTTCAAGCCTCTGGTACATGGAATTGAGGTCGGTTACGCCTGCCGGTGACCAGAGCCGCTCGGCAATGGCGGCGTTGCGCGGCCAGATACGGGAATCGACGGTTTCATCGGAAATCCATTCTGCCCACATGCAGCTCTCGCCGCCGAGAATGCGCGCCTGCTGCTCGGGATTGAGGGTGGCGGCGGCGCCGCCGAGGGGATCGATGGCGTAGTGCATATCGGCATGCTGCGCCAGGTCGAGGTAATAGCCGAATGAGAGCAGCCCGCGATAACCATCGCGGGCGGCCTGGGCGAGCGACTGCTGGCCGCGCCAGGACTGGACCACGACGTCCTTCGGCAGGTCGGGATGCAGGATTTCATCCCAACCGACCATGATCCGGTTGTGCTTGCGCACAATCTTCTGCAGGCGCTGGTTGAAATAAGCCTGCAACGCGGGGTTGTCTTTCAGATGATGGCGGCGCATGAAGACCTGAATTTTCTCGTTTTCGCGCCACTGTTTTCCGCTGACCTCATCGCCGCCAATATGGAAATAATCGTCAGGAAACAGCTTCGCCATTTCGCCAATGAAGGTATCGAGGAATTTGTAAGTGCTGTCGCGCGTGGGGTCCATGGCGGCATCGAACACTCCCCAGGTGCGCTCGATGTGGTAGGGCCCCGGCCCGCTGGCCAGTTGCGGGTAGCCGACGAACCAGGCAGTAGCGTGCCCGGGCATATCGAACTCGGGGATGACGCGGATGCCGCGATCGCGCGCGTAATCAACGACCTCGCGAACCTCGTTCTGGGTGTAGTAAAGCCCGTCAGACCCCATGCCCTGCAGCCTGGGAAACTTCCTGCTCTCCACGCGGAAGCCCTGGTACTCGGAGAGGTGCCAGTGCAGCACGTTCATCTTCACGGCCGCCATGCCATCGAGGGTTCGCAGCACGACTTCTTTCGGCATCCAGTGGCGGCATACATCGAGGAGCATGCCGCGCCAGGGGAAGCGCGGCTTATCTTCAATGGTCACGGCGGGAACGACATAGCCCTGTTGCGTGGAGGTGACGAGCTGGAGAAATGTCTCAAGCCCGTGGAGCACACCGAGCGGCGTGGGGGCTTCGAGGCGGGCGCCCTGGGTTGTGACGTCGAGCCGGTATGATTCATCCTCGCCCAGCTTCTGCACCTTCTCGGAGGCCCGGCCGGTGTGGATGACGAGCGCAGGATGGTCAGGCACACGCGTGCCGTATTCCAGCGGAATGCCGGTCTGCGCGGTGATGCGCGCGTAGAGCCGGTCCACAGCGCGCTGCAGCCGCGGCTCGGTGTACCCGGTAAGCGATGCGGCAAACGATTGCGTGAGCGGCATGGCGCCGGCGGTGACCGACATCCTGTCAGGTTGAGGCATCAACGGAGGCACAATCGGCTCCGGGGGATTCTGGGCAAAGGCTGGGAACGCATAAAAAAGGATCAGTATGAGAGGAAGTCGCGCCGGCATCCAGTGATCTCCGAAGCGCGATTGTACATTCAGTTTTTCGGAGCAGTTACTACAAAGTAATTTTTTTCCACTGTTAACAGTGGAGAAATCAGTTTTTGGCAAGGGGCGATCATTTACTGCAGAGTAAACAGAAGGGCGTCGGGCTCGGGGCTTCGGCCGTCGGGGCCGACGACGGCAGCTCTATGCGTAGGCATAAGGGTCTAAGCCGGAGTGAATTCGTTCGATGCCGCCTGGTTCGCGGGCTGGTGGATGGCCGCCCTTCCGAGGGCTTTTCGCGTTGGGGGAGTTTTGGGTCGCGCCTACGGCGCTCGAAACCCCTCCGCGCGCTCCCCGCAATCTGGAAAGCTCGACACTCCTGAAGCTGGTAAAACCAGTACACGTCTCCGCGGCTTGAGTTTGGTAATAGCCTCTAACGCTACCGGGCTTCTGTTTCGCGCGTTTCACGGGCTTTTCAGCGCGCGACGGCGGGCTACCGCTATGGGCTTGTTCAAACGCCTTTGACGCGGCGGCGAGCGTTCCAGGCAGGCTGCCGCCGCGTATCAGTGTCAAACGCTCTTTATCGCGGCGGCGTACGTTCAGGATTGGCGCCTGCGGCGCCTGCCTGAGATTTTGTTTACACCTACAGATTCGACGATGGCGTGATTGCGCGCAAGGGCGAATATGGGTTTTGGGGAAAGTCATATGACAATCCGGGAAGTGCAATGGGGAGAGCAGGATGGGGCAGTGGAAAAAGCGTGAATGTAACGAATTACCAGAAAAACAACAGGGCATTGCGCGGAATTCGGCGAGTTTGGCCGGAGACCGAGAAAATATAAGAGCTGTGGAAAACTGCGGGCGAGGTGCATGACTTTACCGGATCGTAAACAGAGTGCCGCATCCGCTGCAAAATGCAGATCCCACTCCCGCTTGCACGGGATGGGGTAGTCGGCGGCGAGCGCGCTCAAAGGCAGGAAGAGAAGAGAACTGGGGAGTTTGGGCGCGCGTACTCGCCTGTAAGAAAACAGAGATGGGAGCGTCTTCATGGCAGAGCGGGAATCGGGAAAGAAACCGGGCGAGGAAATGACATCAGCAATCAACATTGCCGGGCGCAGTATAGGAGCTGAACCAAAGGCGGCCTCCATGCCCGTGCAGCCTGTAATGGAACTTGCCGAGCTGTTTCGCGCGCACCACGCGCTGGTTTTAAAGGCGGCATACCGGGTGACGGGCAGCATGAGCGACGCGGAAGACGTGCTGCAAACGGTATTCCTGCGGCTGGCGGGCCGCGACTTCAGCCAGGCGAGCGTGGCCAACATTCAAGGCTACCTGCACCGCGCGGCGGTGAATGCGGGGCTGGACGTGGTGCGGGCGCGGCAGGAGGGCCGGCAGCAGGCTCTGGACGACAGGTTTGAACTGCCCTCGACCGGCGCCTTTGGATCGCCGGAACGACAGCGCGCTTCGGCAGAGATTCGCGCGTGGCTGGAGAACGCGCTGCTGGAGCTGAGCCCGCGGGCAGCGGAAGCGTTTGCGCTGCGCTACCTGGAAGAGCTGGACAACCAGGAGATTGCGCGGCTGCTGGGGATGACGGAGACGGCCATCGGGGTGCTGCTGCATCGCACGCGGGCTCAACTGCAGAAGGATTACGAGAAGAAACTAGGCAGCAAAGCGGTTTTAGGGGCGGGCGGGTTTCACCGCGGCGCGGACGGACGGAGGAAGCAATGAAGGGCGAGGACCGCAAGATGAACTTTGACGAGGCGCTGGAGGCGATTCGCAGCGAAGCGCCGGCACCGGAGGAAATTTCGGCCTCGGCGGAGCGTGCCTGGCAGAAGATCGAGCAGGCGTACGCGGAGCCGGGCTTCACGGCGGCGGCCGAGACGCTGCGGAACTGCACGGATTTCCGCGAACTGCTTGCCGAGCGCGACGCGGGCACCATTACGGCCGG
>JAFAIN010000288.1 GCA_019236695.1 Acidobacteriota bacterium
AGGGCAGCATGTCTCCCCCTACTTCCAATGCGCCGAGCGCGCTCAGCTCTGGCGGGGACAGCAACGCTGTGCCCTGGCGAGTAATCGGGCCGAAAACTCCCGCTCCTTCCACCGGGCTGCTTCTGTATTGGTTCCCGTCCTCGCTTCAGGACCTGAAAACATCGAGCTTGTTACGGTCGCGCGAGCTGAAGCTCTACGCCTCGCAATGCGTCACGATGGGAATTGGCGATTCTGACACCCCCTTCGCCCTGAAGCTGCCGGCTGACGCCAAGGCCCCGATGGCGTTTCTCACGGATCCGGATGGCGCCATCCTGGGCAGAGCGGACGCAGATGCCGGAGGCCACCTGGATGTAGGGAAAGTGGAAGACCTGGTGGGCCGGGAGTTCAGGAAACGCGAGGAAACAGTAAAGTCGCAGCTAAAGGAAGCTCTGGAGCTCGCCGGTAGCGGCGATAAAGACCGCGCAGTTTCGCTTCTGCAATCGGTGGAGCAGCAGAAGTGCATGTTCCCGGGCCCCGCCAAACGCGCAGCCCGGGAATTGAAAAAACTCGGGACCAAAACCGCCCAGGGTTTGTAAGCAGTCGCGGCCAATTCGTAGTCTCTTGTTGCACGGTCGCATGCGGCCGGTGGGCACTTCCGCACTTCCGCACTTCGTGTTACCCCACTTCCACGAGCCCATAGCGGCGTTGCCAGCAGGTTTTCACGTGAACCAGCGCGCGGGAGAGTTCCTGAGGTGTGATATCGGGATCGGATTGTGCCATCGCCTGCTGCGCTTCACGGCGGGCGAGTTCGATCATCTCACGGTCGCGGAGCAGGTTGGCTACGCGGAAGGCGGGCATGCCGGATTGTCGCGTGCCGAAGAGCTCTCCCGGGCCGCGCTGCTGAAAATCGAGTTCGGCGATTTCAAAGCCGTTGCAGGTACGCACCATGGCATCGAGCCGCTTTTCCGCCGGCTCGCTGACTTTGCCGGTGGTCATGAGCACGCAGAATGACCGGGCCGAACCGCGGCCGATGCGGCCGCGAAGCTGGTGAAGCTGCGACAGGCCAAAGCGGTCCGCGTGCTCGACGATCATGAGGTTGGCGTTAGGAACGTCGACCCCCACTTCAATCACGGTAGTGGAGACCAGCACATCCAGTTCGCCGGCCGCAAAACTGCGCATCACCGCGTCTTTCTTCTCCGGCGAAAGCTTGCCGTGCAGCAGGCCGAGCCGCAGGTCCGGCAGAATTTCGGTCTTCAGCTTCCGGTGCATCTGCTCGGCGGCTTTGAGGCTGGTGCGTGCGGGTTCGGCGCCGGCGAAATCGAATTCGGGGTGTTCGTCCTCATGCCCTTCGATTACCGGATAGACAACGTAAGCCTGCCTGCCGGCCGCGACCTGCTTCCGCAGGAATGACCACACTTCCCCGGCGCGCTCGTCGGTCACGCGGCGGGTGACCACGGGAGTTCGCTCCGGCGGCAATTCATCGAGGACGCTGAGGTCGAGGTCGCCGTACAGCGTAAGTGCGAGCGTGCGCGGAATGGGTGTCGCCGTCATAACCAGAACGTCGGGTTCGGCGGTGTTCCCGCCGGCATCGCCGGCGCGCGGTTGCGTAGCGCTCGCCTTCATGAGTTTGAAGCGCTGCATCACGCCAAAACGATGCTGCTCATCCACAATCACCAGGCCGGGCCGGGCAAACTCCACGCCTTCCGACAGCAGCGCATGGGTACCGACCACAAACCGGGCTTCGCCCTGGGCAATGGCCTGCTGAGTGGCCCGCTTAGCCTCAGGTTCCAGCGAACCGGTGAGCAGCCGAACGTCATAGCCGGTATGGGCAAGGATCCGGCGCGCCGAAAGAAAATGCTGTGTAGCCAGAATCTCAGTGGGAGCCATGAGGGCTGCCTGATAGCCGTTCTCAATCGCGATGGCCGCGGCCTGGAGGGCAACAATGGTCTTACCCGAGCCCACGTCACCCTGGAGCAGCCGGCGCATGGGCGCGGGCGACTGCATGTCCTCCGCGATCTCCTTGAGCGCCCGCTTTTGGGCGACCGTGGGATGGAAGGGCAGAATCCGCTTGACCGCCTGCCGGACCTTATCGTCAATGGCAAAGCGGATGCCCGGCTGAGCGCGAAGCCTGCGCCGCTTCATTTCGAGGCCAAGCTCAAGAAAAAAGAGCTCCTCGAACACCAGCCGTCGTTGCGCGGCGGTGCGAAACTCGGCGAGCAGCCCCAGGCTCTCGCCCAGGTCAGGCCAGTGTGTTTGCTGCAGGGCCTCGCGGCGAGGCGGCAGTCCCAGCCGGCTAAGAATCGTGCCGGGTACGGCATCGGGAAGATCGGGCGCGAGCTGATCCAGCGTGCGGTGAATCGTATGCCGGAACCAGCGCGAGCTCAGCTTTGCCTGGGCGGCCGATTCGTACACCGGAACGATGCGGCCGACTTCGAGTGACTGATCGAATTCCATGCCTGATCCGCCATTTTTTTCGTTCGCATCGCCGAGGATTTCGAACTGCGGCTGTATGAGCTGAATGGCTCCGTGGCGGTCCTGTTCCACCTTCCCGTACAAGGCCACCACCTGGCCGGCATGAAACCGGTCCTTCAGGTGCGCCCCGTGGAACCAGAGGCACTTGAGAGTGGAACGGGTGCGCACTGCTCCCGCGCGGAACAGGAGCCCGGCGGGGGCTTCCGGAACACGGCTGCCGGAAGGCGCGGCTCCAAGGTCGGCGACGGTCAGCTCGAACAATGGCATTCGGCGCGTGCGCATGAGCATGGAGCCGCGCACTTCGGCGATGACGCTGGCCATTTCGCCGGGCCGAAGCTCCGCGATGCGCCGCGGGTTGGCGCGATCTTCATAGCGGAACGGCAGGTAATAGACCAGGTCTTCAACCGTATGAATGCCCTTGCTCCCGAGCATCTCAGCGATGCGCGGGCCGATGCCTTTGACGAATTGCACCGGGGTGGAGAGCTCGAGCATGTGAGCGCGATGGTAGCATCCGGCCGGCGTGTGCGGTTCCTGCTGGCCACCTTCACGGCTGCAGTTACATCCAGGAATGTTGAAGCTCCATGGGGCGTCCCTTCCGAGGCAACGTCCGGCAACTCTGCTTATGGTATTTTTGACCCAACGCCTCTCGCGGCAGTAAGCGAAGTCGGGGGAGCTCTGGCTTGTTTACGCGCGCGTCCACACAGCCGACAGCTTCTGGCCAGCCATCGGGCCCATCCGCGATTTTCGATTCCACGCTGGAGCAGACCCTCAACGAAATCGTTGAGGCCGTAACCCGGCATTTTCACCTGCAGCATTGCAGCGTTCTGCTGCCTGATGCCGGCGGCGACTTGCCGGGCCTGGCGGGTTGGGCGGCCCGGCTCAAGGAGCCGGTGAACGCTCCCGATGTCACAGTGGACCCTCGCTATGTGCGCGTTCACCCGGATACACGCTCGGAGCTGGCGATTCCCCTCATCTCCGGCGGGCAGGTGATTGCCGTGCTCGACTGCCACAGCGGCCAGCCGAACTTCTTCTCGCGCACAAAGGTGGAGCAGCTCAGGCTGTTTTGCGCGCCGGCCTCCATGGCATTGCAGAATGCCGAGCGATACCTGCGCGAACGGCGCCGCCGCCGCCAGTTGCAGGCGGTGAATGCAGTGGCACGTGAGACCAGCTCGGTGTTCGAACTCGATGAGCTTTTTTCCCGGCTGTGCGAAGTGGTGTTGCAGAATTTCGCTGCCGATCAGGTGAGCGTGGTGCTGTACGAAGAAGGGTACCTGACGGTGGCGCACTACCGCGGCCGGCTGACTTCCCGCTTGCAGCCGGGGCAGCGCCTGCCCGATTGTGCCGGGCTGTGTACACGGGCGCTGGCGGAACTGGCGCCGATGCTGGAAAACCGTGTCCACAACAATCCCAACTATTACGCAGGTTTTGAGGAAACACATTCGGAGGTGTGCCTGCCGCTGGTTTCCTTCAGCGGGCCGCTGGGGGTGCTGGCGCTGGATTCGGCGCGCCCCGACGCGTTTGATCCGGAAGAGCTTCCCACCATGCAGGCAGCAGCCGATATCTGTGCCGGGGCGATTCAGAACGCGCGCCACTTCGAGCGCGCGCGCAACCTGGCCAACGTGGACGGGCTGACGGGCATTTACAACCGCCGCTACTTCGAACAGCGCATCCTGGAAGAGCTGGAACGCAGCCAGCGCTACAACGGCAACCTGGCGCTGCTGATGATCGACATTGATCACTTTAAAAAGCTCAATGACGAGTTCGGTCATCTGCTGGGCGACGAAGCGCTGCGCCGGGTGTCGAACATTTTCGAGCAGCATCTTCGCAAGCTCGATGTGGTGTGCCGCTACGGAGGCGAGGAATTCGCCATCCTGGTGCCTGAGACGGCGGGGGCGCGCGCCGTCACGGTAGCAGAGAAGCTGCGCCGGGTGGTGGAATCGTGGGAGTTTCCCGGCGTGCCACGACCGGTGACGATCAGCATTGGGGTTGCAGAGTTCCCGCTCAACGGCCGCACCCGCGACGAACTGATGAAGGCCGCCGATGACGCGCTGTATGCTGCAAAGCAGCGCGGCCGAAATCGCGTTGTAGCAGCGACCGCGCCAGCCCCAATTTCGCATCTGAATACGGCGTAAACCGGCTGCGGTGCAGCGGCCCAGCCTGCCTGGCCGCCTGTCCGGCCGAGGGCGGCCGGACCCACGTCATTCGGGGGGATGGATCCACTCTCGAAAAAGCGTGTTCCCACCATGCGTCGCTCAACTTGGCAGCAAATCATTTCCGGGCGTAACATGGTTGGTTTTGCATCAATCTCGATTCCCCCAAAGGAGGGTGCACGGCTATCATGAAGCATGCAAACGGGAGAGTTCTCGCGGCGGTGGTTGCCGCAATGGCGCTGCTGGCCATGGTTTCCTGCAGCAAGAACAAAGGCACGAATGAAGAAAGCAACGCGGCCGAAACCAAGGCCGCGCCGGTGGACATGAGCCAGGTGGGCCAGGTGCAGGGCACCGTAAATTATGACGGGCAGAAGCCGGCGGCAAAGAAGATCGACATGAGCCAGGACCCGGTCTGCGCAAAAAAGGGCGAGAACACCGTCGAGAGCATGATGGGGAACGCGACCGGTCTGCAGAACGTGTTCGTCTATGTGAAGGACGGCTATAACGGGACGGCGCAGGCGCCTTCAACCCCGGTTGTGATTGACCAGGAGGGCTGCCGCTACCATCCGCATGTGCTGGGAGTAATGGCGGGCCAGACCATCGAAATCAAGAATAACGATGCCACCACGCACAACATCCATCCCACGCCTGCGGCCGACAGCGGCAACCGCGAGTGGAATGAATCGCAGGGACCGGGCGCGGCGCCGCTCGATAAGAATTTCGGCCGCCCGGAAGTCATGCTGCCTGTGAAGTGCAACCAGCATCCCTGGATGAAGATGTACATCAACGTGGCCAAGAACCCCTATTTCGCGGTGAGCGACGCGGATGGCAAGTTCACCATCAAGGACCTGCCGCCCGGCGACTACACGCTTGCGGCCGTACACGAGACGCTCGGCGAGAAGACACAGAAGGTCCACCTGGATCCCAAGGGCTCGCAGACGGTGCAATTTTCATTTGGCGGCGCAGGCGGCGCCGGCCAGTAGAGATTCACAACGGAGACACGGAGGCACGGAGGATTGGCAATGTGAAAAGTGAAATGTGAAATGTGGGTACTTACTTTTCACATTGCACATTGCCGATCTTCCTTCTGGAGTCTCCGCGGCTACTGGACCCACGTCTGATAGAATCGCCCTCTTGAGTTTTCGCCCCCGAAGCCGGGTTCCCGGAATCGGAGCTCGAAACCAATACTTTGCTCTGCCGGAGACTGGGTCTGAGTTCCGCGCCAACGCCATACAACCGCGCCTATCACAGTTTTGCAGTTTTTGTGATCTGCGCCACCCTGCTGCTGCTGGTTGCGGGAGGCCTGGTCACCAGCAATGACGCATCGCTGGCGGTTCCTGACTGGCCCACCAGCTTCGGCTCCTTCCACATGCCGCGAATGACGGGCGGCGTGCTTTATGAGCACGGTCACCGGCTCATTGCGGCAAGCATTGCCATCCTGGTTTTCTGCCTTGCCGTGTGGACATGGGCCGGCACGCGGCAGCGGCATCTGAGGACGCTGACGGCGCTGGCGGCGGCCGGGATCATTGCCCAGGCTGTGCTGGGCGGCCTCTCCGTACTCTCGGCCAACTGGGCCGATCCGCGCTGGCGGCTGGCGCTGGCAACGGCACATGGCGTTTTCGGGCAGATTATGTTTTGCCTTCTGGCGTCGGTTGCATTGCTGACCAGCCGCTCCTGGCAGCAGGAGCCGGCGCGTACCATTGATGCCGCAGATGCGCCGAGGCTGCGCATCTGGACTGGGTTGCTGGTGTTCATGCTGTTCGTACAGCTCGTGCTCGGAGCCGCCTTCCGCCACGTATGGACAAAATGGGGCCCGGGCACGGGTGAGAGGATGGAGGCGGGCCGCATTGTTTCCTGGTTCCTGGTGCCTCACATGCTGAATGCGATCCTTACGGCAGCGGTCCTGGTGGTTGCCACCGTGATGGTGATGAAGCGCGCCGGAGGAAACCGCAGCCTCAAAATGCCGGGCATGTTCCTTCACGTTCTGCTTCTGGCGCAACTTCTGCTTGGAGTGGGCGCCCTGCTGACCCGCGTGGTGTGGCACATGGATACGCCCCAGCCGGAAGGCCCGCTCATCTGGACCACGGTGGCCCACCAGACCGCCGGGGCGCTGATGCTGCTGACCGCGACGGTGCTTGCCATCCAGGTGCGCCGGGCGAGCCCGCTTGCAGCGGGGGAAGAGCGGTCTTTTCATAAGAGTCCATCGCGAGAGGCGGTAACGGTATGAGCGCAGCCAGTTCTGTGGCCCGGGGAGAAGCGCGGGGCACTCTTGCGGCCGCTGCGGCGGATTACGCTGTGCTGATGAAAGCGCGGGTTACTTCGCTGGTGATGATGGCCGCGGGCTGTGGCTATTACATGGGCGCCGCGAAGTCCACCTCGACGAGCCACTGGGGCCTGTTCCATGCGGTGCTCGGAATCGGCCTGGTATCGGGCGGCGCGGCCGCGTTGAACCAGGTGATGGAGCGCGATGTGGATGCGCTGATGCTGCGCACCGCCATGCGACCATTGCCCATGGGCCGCATGAGTCCCCGGCGCGCGGCCGCTGTGGGGATATGCACGATCGTGATCGGAGTGCTGTATCTCGGATTCGCCACGAACTGGCTGGCTGCGCTCCTTGCCGCATTGACCGCTTCCGCATACGCGGGCGCCTACACTCCCCTGAAGCGCCACTCGACGCTCTGCACCTTTGTGGGAGCGTTTCCGGGCGCCATGCCTCCGCTGCTGGGTTGGGTTGCGGCGCGCGGCACGCTCGGGTGGGAGCCGGTTGCGCTGTTTGCAGTGGTTTTTGCCTGGCAGTTCCCGCACTTCCATTCCATCGCGTGGCTTTACCGTGAAGACTACCGGCGCGCGCGCATTCAGATGCTCGCCGCAACCGATGAAAGCGGCCGTGCAACGCTGCTCCAGATCATCGGCTACGGCATGGCTCTGGTGCCCATCAGCATGGCGCCGGCCTGGATGAACATGGCGGGGCGCACCTACGCCATCGGCGCCTGCCTGCTCAGCGCCGCCTTCTTGTATTTTGGCCTTCGCCTGGCGTCTCAGCACATGCCGCCGCAGGAACCGCGGTCCAAAGTATTTGCCCGGCGTGTGCTTCAGGCCTCCGTGTTCTATCTGCCGCTGCTCTTCGCTCTGCTCATGCTTGACAGCAGCAAGTAGCGGAGCCTGCCCGATGTTGGAAGAGCGTAACCAATCCGTCATTGAGGTCAGCGATCTGGTGCACCGCTACGGCGACCGGCAGGCGCTGGCCGGCATAAGCTTCACGGTTGCGCCTGCCGAAATATTCGGCCTGCTCGGGCCAAACGGCAGCGGCAAGACCACGCTCTTTCGAATTCTTTCCACGCTCATGCTGCCCAGCGCCGGGCGGGCGTTGGTCATGGGCTATGACGTGGCTCAAGAACCCCGGGCGGTGCGTATGCGGATTGGCGTGGTCTTTCAGGCGCAGAGCATTGACGTGAAGCTTACGGCTGAGGAGAACCTGCGGCACCAGGGGCATCTCTACAGTCTGAGCGGCCGGGAATTGACGGAGCGCATTCGCGAAATGCTGCAGCGTGTTGGGCTGGCCGACCGGGCAGGCGACCGCGCCGAGACTTTCTCCGGCGGCATGCAGCGGCGGCTGGAGCTGGCGCGAGGGCTTCTGCATCGTCCGTCGGTGCTGCTGCTCGACGAGCCCACCACGGGGCTCGATCCGGGCGCGCGACGCGACCTGTGGCAATACCTGGAATCACTGCGCGATGAGAGCGGCATCAGTGTGCTGGTTACGACCCACCTCATGGAAGAAGCCGAGCACTGCAACCGCCTTGCCATTATGAACGAGGGCCGTATCGTCGCCCTGGGCACGCCGGCGGCGCT
>JAFAIN010000316.1 GCA_019236695.1 Acidobacteriota bacterium
TATGCAGCGCGGCGGCGTTCGGAGGCAACTGCTACCCGGTCAGTCAGCATGACCTGCTGCGGTTTCGAATCGGAAATCCGCGTCAAAACTTCATTCGTCGTGTCCTGGATGCGCGTGGCCGGGCGATGAAATTTCCGTGTCGCCTTCGCTGCCACCTGGCAAAGCATGTACCGGTTGCGCACCGTCGTTAAAGCGTCATAAACAAGATCGGATCTCATATCGTTTTTCATCTCCTAGCCGCCCCTTTCTTGCCGGGCATTAGTTGCGCTTTCGCACCAGGGCGAAAGCGAAAAATCAAGAGCACAACCCAAACCGGGAAACAATAGACGCCTCGGAAGCTCGTTAGATGCTTCGCGGCGTTCCCAAGTTGCTGCTTATTCGCGCCCTTCGATGAAGAAAATACACGCTAAGCATTGTCACCACACGTTCCCAACTGCATGCTTGAGCCGAGACCGTGGCAGAAAAGACACACGGCTGAATCAGGAACCGCTATTCAAAACTGGTAGGACACGCCTAGAATTCGAGCTGGAACCAGCCAATGCCACAGCCCAGCCGCCCCAAGCCCAAATAACAGTCGTTACCCTACCCGCTACAAACCCCACGGTCAAGTATTTTCTTCGGTTCCGGAATTTTTTGCCTGTTTGTTACAAGCCATTACTTATCAAACAGATAGAAGAAATAGCCATCAAAATTATCAGCAGCCTTGGTTACTTTGGTACCCGAGTGGAAAAACTGGGCACTCCCCAGCGACGTGGTCCAGTCGGGTGGTGCCCGGATCGCGTTTGACAGCCCGTCATTGGCCTGGGGTTGGGGCGGTCTGGGTCGCCGGCAGTGCGTTATAGGCCGAAACGATTGCGTTGGTGATATCGGCTGCCGGGCCGCTGGCCCAGAGGACTGGCCCGGCCGGCCAGAATTGGGCATCGAAAATCATGGTGTAGCCATTCTCGCGGCCATATTTATCGATGATGGGCACCAGCTTCTTCAGTACGCGGCTCACGATTTCATTTTGTTCGCTGCGCATTTCGGCCTGAAGGTCTTCGGCGGTGTGCTGCAGGGCCAATCGCTTCTGCTCAACCGTTTTCAGAAGAGTGGCGCGCGCGTCATCCGCAATCTTTGACCCTTCCGCAAGCGGCTTTGCCAGTTCCTGCAGATCTTTGGCCTGCCGTTGCACTTCGGCCTGGCGCGGTTCGAATTTCTGCTTCAGAGCTTCCATGTCGCGCTTGCCGTCTTCGGTGGCAAGCACTGCGCGCTTGATGTCGATCATGGCCACTTTTGATCCGCCGGTTGCGGCGGTCTGGGCGAAGCCGGCAACCGTGGACAGCGCTACGAGTGAAATCAGGGCTTTCATTTGGTCTCCTTGGCGAGCGCCGCGCTCCGACGGCAGCTCGAGATGCTTTTACGGCTGCCGCAGTGCGGCTTGAACCACCGGCCACAGCGAATTGCCGCTGCTCTCCACCAGTTGCTCAGCCGCTTTGTCCCACTTCTTCTTCTGAACGTTGTAGTTATGCTTCACCAGCAACATGTATGAATCCTTGAACTTCTTCTCGTCCATGCCTTCTCGAAGCGCCCATTCCGCCCACTGAATTACGCCATCGAGCGAATGCCCCTGCGGGACCTTCAGCACGCCGGTTTGCACGCTGGTGAAAACTCTCTGCATCAGGTCAGCGCTGCCATTGAGCTTCTGCTGAAGATCGGCGGCGGCAAACCGATATTTAGTATTCGGAACCGGCGCCAGCTTGTGCAGTTCAAGGCAGTAGGAGCGCATGAGCATGGTGGCCACGTTGCGCGCCGGCTTTGTGTCGGGCGCGCCGCCGCCCGGCAGTTCACCGGCCGCCGAATGCAGCCGGCCCGAGCTCTGCACTCCAACTGCGGCCGGCGGCACGACAACCGCCCCGCCGAACGTCACCAGAATCTGGAAGCTCTTGAAGTTGTTGGGATCCAGATCAACCCCGGAAATCAGGCCGAGTATCGCTCCCACGTGCCGGCCAAGCATTCCCATGGGATCGAGTACGGTTCCGGAAATTACGAGATAAACCGCCCAGCAGCCGCCATTGTTCGTTACCTTCACCTCTACGGCATCGCCGGTGGAGGTGCCGCGACCGGTGATCGTCACCTCCAGTTGCGTGGTGTATCCGGCATCGCTCGCAACCCCATTCACAAACAGCGCGACACAGCCGCCATCGCCGGCGTTTTGAACCGTGCCGACGAGGCTGGACTGCGAAACATCCGTAACCGCCGGGCTCTGTACAGGCTGGTTCAACGAATTGACGTTCAGCAGGCTCGGCGGCGATGGGCTGTGCCCCATGCCCACCGAAATGAACTGCCCGGGATAGCCATACGTGGCCACCGGCGGCTGCAGCAGAGGATTCGGATACACAGCCAGCGCTGTCCGGCCAAGCGACATTGCCGTAGTGGCGCCGGCGTAGGGGAAAGCCGACAGGTTGGTTCCGAAATAATCAACCTTCGGCGGAGGGGCAACGTAGCCGAGATAGTCACCTATGAAGCGGCTGCCGGGCAGGTCACCGGCAAGCGGCCCTTCGTCGTGGTACCAGGCCAGATCGTGGACGTAATCGGAAACGTCATCGAGAGACCAATCGCCGTCATCGTAGCCGAGGTCGTAGTAGCCAAGATAATCGAGAAAATCGCGGTACTGCGAATAGCTGGGGTAATCCCAGGGAGTGGCATAGCCCAGCTCATAAAGATCATGCAGAAAATCCCGGTAGCCGCTGGACGCTGGAATGCCGGATGACCCGAAAGGAAGCACATTGTCGAACCATGGCAAGCCGCCGGTCATGAAGCCGTTCATTCCGCTTGAGGGCTGAATCGGGAATTCAGGCGCATGGGCAATCCCGTAAGGCGAAGGCGGCTGCATAAACTGGAATTGAAAATCGCGCACATAGGGCACACCGGACCCGGCATTGAGGCTCGGCAACACGGTCCAATCAATCGTGGGAGAGAAAGCGGGCGTGATCGAATTGGAGTCGAACGTGTTTGTCGGCGGGTTCAGGTAACTGCCGGTGAATGCCGGGTTCACATTGAAATAGCTTCCCGGGCTGCCGCCGAATGCCGTTTCCTCATTGATGCCGGGCAAGATGCTGAGTGGGCGCTGGTAGGAGTAATTCACGCCCGTCTTGAACTGATGCTTGCCGATTATACGGTTCCAGTTGTCGTTGAGAACCCACGACTCTTCCCGCGGCAGCGGCGCGATGGGATTGAAAACAAAATTGTTGCCGAAGGGGAACGCGGTGAACGCGTTTGGCGGCAGGTTCAGGTAGCCGCTGGTGAATGCCGGGTTCACATTGAAATAGCTTCCCGGGCTGCCGCCGAATGCGGTTTCCTCATTGATGCCGGGCAGGAATGTGGTGAGTGGGTGCTGGTAGGAGTAATTCACGCCCGTCTTGAACTGATGCTTGCCGATTATTCGGTTGAAGTTGTCATTGAGAACCCAGGACTCTTCCCGCGGCAGCGGCAGGGCGGCGCTGGAATTGAAGACAAAATTATTGCCGAAGGTCAAGAACTGCGAACCGCCGTTTGTGGTGTTTCCCCCCAAGGCGTCATAGGAGAGTCCGCCAATATAAGTGAACGCGCCCGGCGGCGCACCCCCCGCAGGCGCGCCCAGCCCTACCTGCCCCACGCTGGTGGAGCCGCTTGAAACCACGCCGACGTTACCGAGCGTAGTGCCCGGCAATCCGGAGGCTTGCGCAATCAGGGAATATGACCCTGGTGCAAGGCCTGGAAACGAGAACGCGCCGCTGCCGTCAGAACGCGTGGTGACCAGCGTGCCGGTAGCATCGTTTTTTGCGGAGACAATGGCGCGCGACACGGCGGCGCCGGTTGGGCCGGAGACGGTTCCAAAAAGGCTGCCGGAAGCGCCACCCGAAACCGTGCCGGAGGCAAGGTTCAACACGCGATCGCGGAAAGGCGAAAGAAGTGCGCTCGGAGCCGGCGGCGGAGAAGGCGCAGCAGGCAGCGTACCCAGATTGGCCGGTGCGCCGGGCGCAAGCGGCGCGTCCACTACGAATGTGTTGCTGAGCGCGACCACGCGACTGGAAGGCGTAAGCACCTGAATGAGCCCGCCGGGCTTTGTGACCTGGGGAACACCGCTGGCCAGAAGATGGCCATACGGCATTTCGATTGTGGTCTGCTGTTTGTCGGCGTCAAACGCGGTGACGCGGATGAGCGATTGCGGTCCTGCGGCCCACTCGGAGCCGTCATTCAGCTTAAACGAAAGGTGCCCTGCCGCCGGCACCATCAGCACGCTTCCCTGCGCCAGCGGAGCGGCCGCAACCGCTTTTGCTCCCGCATCCAGAGTGCAGTTGCCGCTTGACGATTTGATGGCGCCAATGGGCGTTCTGGCCGGCGCCATTGCGCCGGGACCGTTCGGCGGCGCCTGCATATCATTCTTTTGCGGTGCGGTCTGGGGCTCGGATTTCGGCGGCTCGGATTTGTCCGCGGATGGAGTGGCAGGAGGGCCGGCCGGCGCGGCGGGCTGCGAAGGCGACCCATTCTTTTCCGCCGGCGTGGCCGGCGCAGGATTCGTGCCGGCTCCCGTTCCCTGAGCGGACGGAGCCCCCGGCGCCTGAGCACTGGTGCCGCCCGAACCTGGCTGGTCCCCCTGCCCGCCCGCAGCAGGCGTGGCAGCCGCTTTTGCCGGCGCACCCGGAATGATGGGCGACGCATTGACGTTGTAGGCCTGGAATGCCGGCCGATTGTTCGGATCCTGGGTGTAGGTAGCCTTCCCTGCCTTGGTGAGCGCCACCTGGCCGTTCTGGTAGCTGTAATCGAAGTACGAAATCGTATAAGTCTTATCGGCGTTGGCCTGTTCGAGATACACGCTGTACTTCGTAATCCACAGCAGTTTCCCCTCGCCGATAAGAATGCCGACGTGGCCCACGCCGGGCTTTTCATTCCAGCCTTCAAACTGGGTGACGGAACCGAAAATCAGGGGCTTGCCTCCCGGCGGCGTGGCGACGACGTTCCATCCCAATCCAGTTCCCACCCAGGCGCCCTGCAGAGAGCTGACTGCCAGGTTCCCGTATTGAATGGTGGACTGGCCGCCAAAGCTGGTAACCACCGTGGGGCTCCAGATGTGATCGACTTTGATGCCGTCCCACACCCCGTACCAATTGCCCGAGAATGCACTGAACGCCGCATTCGCCTTCGCCGGGTCCGTACCGGATGCAAGCTGGGCGCGAACGTCAACCGCGAAGTTTGCGAGATTGGTGTTCCCGGCAACAAAATTCTGGATGGCTTTGGTGAGCTGGTCGCCGCGCCCGCTTTGCGCCTGCAATTCCTGCAGCAGCCCCTCTGCGTCTTTCAGCCCCTGCTGCAGTTGCGGGCTGAGATTGCCTTCCTTTGCAATCCGGGCCTGGGAATCCACCAGGAACTGAATGTTCTCCTGCGACATGGGAGTCGGGTTCTGCGATCGAGCAGCGGCACGATGAGAGGGCAAGCAAGTGAGGATGACGGCGATGACCACCAGCGATGGCAGGCGCATACCGGTTTCTTTCGATTGTGGGGAATGCTACACCGGTGCGCTGAGGAACCGCAACGAAGGCGGAAAGAGGCGAGAGGCGAAAGAGGCGAGAGGGGGAAGACGCGAAAGAAGCGGAAGAGGCGCCGGGGGCGGCCGGCCGCGAATGGCTTACGGCTTACGGCTCACTCGTATCGCAGCGCCGTTATGGGATCGATGGAGGCGGCACGGCGCGCCGGAAAATAGGATGCCAGCAGCGCCACCAGCATCAGCAGTGCCCCAACCGCAACCAACGTCAGCGCGTCCGTGGGCTGGACTCCGTACAGAAAGTTGCGCAGCAGGCGGGTCACGGCCAGCGCCGCGACTGTCCCTATCACGATGCCGGAACCGCCGAGCACAAAGCCCTCGCCGAGAACACGGCGCAGCACCTCTCCGCGTTCCGCGCCGAGCGCCATGCGGATTCCGATTTCCTGGGTGCGCGAGCTCACCGAATAGGAAATCAGGCTGTAGATGCCCACTGCTCCCAATGCCAGCGCGATACCGGAAAACGCGGTGAACAGCCAGGTGGTGGTGCGCGGCGCAGCGTTAAAAACCGAGATAACGTCCTGCATGGTCTGAATCTTCGTTACCGGAACAGTGGAATTCACCCTGGACACAATATCGCCAATTTGCGAGACCATGCGCGCCGGGTCAATGGTGCGAATCACCAGCTTCAATTGGGCAGGCGGAGACACAATGCCCTGCCGCACCGGGAAGTAAACGAATCCCATCGACGGATCGGCCCAGTCGCCGGGTGACATGCCAAAGGTGCGGATTTCATCCACCACGCCGACAACCGTGCGCCATTCCTTCATCCAGGAGGGCTTTACCCGCTTGCCAATCGGGCTCTGACCGGGCCACGCGCGCCGGGCCATATTACGGCTTACGATCACGACTCCGGGCGCTTGCAAATTGTCCTGGTCGGTAAACGTTCGCCCGGCAAGCAGTGGAATTCCCATGGTCTGGAAATAGCTGGGGCTAACGGTGAAGTCCATTAGCTGAAATGGCGAGTTGGCGGTGTATTGAGGATTGTTCTCCACCGCCAGCACCGTGTTCATGTTGTTGCCAAACGGAATATCGTCGGCAAACGCAGCCCCCTCCACACCCGCAGCAGAACGTACCGCGGCCAGCACCGAGTCATAAAAGGCGGTGCAGCGCGCGGAAGCAGTAGCCGCCCGCGTTGGGCCGAAACCGGGAGGACACATTGCGACTGACGGGGTGAGGCTCGCCGTGACCAGCGCATCGGGATTGAAGCCGGTCTGCTCATGCGAGAGTTGCCATAGGCTGCGCACCAGCAGCCCCGCAGCCACGGCAAGCACCATTCCGAGCGCGGTTTCGGCTATGACCAATGAGGATGAAATTCGGCGGCGCTCGCGCGACAACGACGAACGTCCACTGGCCCGCAAAGCCGGTTCGACATTGATGCGCCGGGCCCGCAGCGCCGGCGCAATGCCGAACAGGATTCCGGTGAGCATGGCAGCCCCCGCGGCGAAGGCCAGCACTCGCAAATCGAGAGAAACACCGGTTACGGGCAACTGATCTTCCGGTATGAGCCGCCGCACCAGTTGCATTCCCAAAGGCGCCAGGGCCAGGCCCGCACCCCCGCCCAGCAACGCCAGCAGAACGCTTTCGGTAATGAGTTGGCGCACGATGCGGCCCTGCCCGGCGCCCAAAGCGGTGCGCACCGCAATTTCGCGCTGGCGTGATGCCGCTCGCGCCAGCAGCATGTTGGCCACATTGCTGCATGCAATCAACAGCACCAGACCGACGGCGCCCAGCATCAGCAGCAGTTTGGTCCTGAGGTCCCCGACCATGCGCCGCTGCGTGGGAATTACGTTGATCCAGCTTCCCCAACCCTGCGGCATGGGGTAGGGGAATAAGCCCACCACCTGCGGAAGAACCGCCTTCATTTCTGCGGTTGCCTGGGACACGGTTGCGCCGTCGCGCAGCCTGCCCATCATTTGCACCCAGGTGCCCCAGAGGTCGGGATCGGTGAATTTCAGCGGAGTCCAGACTTCAACTGCGCGATCAGGAAACGAAAACCCGGCCGGCATGACGCCCACCACCTGGTAGGTGGTGTCGTCAAGCTGAATGAAGCGGCCGACAATGCCGGGATCCGATGAAAAGCGAGTCTGCCAGGCAGCGTGGCTAAGGACCACGACGTGTTCGCGGCCAGGCGTGCTGTCGTCCTCTTCGAATGCGCGGCCGTGCGCAGCGCGCACACCGATTACCGAGAAAAAGTTTGCGGAGACTCCGGCGGCATTCAGGCGCACGGCCTCGCCCTGGCCGCTCAGGTTCAGGCCTGTGTAATGAAAGCCGGCCAAATCAATGGTGCGTACGCGCTCGCGGAAGTGGCGAAAGCCAGCCATCGGCAGGTAGCTGAGGTAGACGCTGACCAGCCGGTCGGGGTTGGGGACGGGAAGCGGTCGAATGAGCAGCGCGTTTACCGAGCTGAAGACGGCGGTGTTGGCGCCGATGCCGAGCGCAAGAGTAAGAACGGCAACCAGCGTGAATCCGGGTGAGCGCATCAGCATCCGAAGCCCGAAGCGGACATCCTGGAGGAAGCTTTCGAGGCTGGGGAAGCTCCAGGCCTGGCGGCTCTCCTCGGTGAGCGAACGGGGATTGCCGAAGCGGCGCCGGGCAATGAGGCGCGCTTCTTCGGCCGGCGTACCTTCGGCGATGAGCCGCGCAGCCAACAGCTCGATGTGCTGCTGCATTTCGGAACGCAGTTCGGATTCAATACTGTCGCGGTTGGCGCGCATGCGCCGCCACATTCGAGTAAAGTTCATACGCGCCTCCTGCATGCGCTCGCGGTTCGCATTTCAATTCCGCAGTTCCGCACTTCCGCAGTTCCGCAATTCCTAAGCCGTTTCCAGCACGCGCAGAATCCCGGCAATCGTTTCGTGGAAGCTGGCCACTTCCGCGCCGAGCTGCCTGCGGCCGGCCGCGGTCAGCGTGTAGTAACGCGCGCGCCGGTTGTTCTCTGACGTGCCCCACTCGGCCCTGACCCAGCCGTTCACCAGCAGCCGCTGCAGCGCAGGGTAAAGCGAGCCTTCTTCCACCTGCAGCACCTCGCCCGAAACCTGCTGGATGCGCTGGGCAATGCCGTAGCCATGCATGCGGCCAAGCGAAAGCGTCTTCAGGATCAGCATGTCAAGCGTGCCGGGCAGCATCTCGTTGCGGGAAGCGAACCGGACCATAGTCTACCTCCATAGACTACCTATGAAAGGAAACGTTAGCGCGGGCAGACAGGAAAATCAAGAAAGGATTCACCGCGGAGCCGCGGAGGAAGCAGGAGGGAGCCCCTGATATAATGAGGCTCACGGGGAGTGGCTCAGCCTGGTAGAGCACCTGGTTCGGGACCAGGGGGTCGTAGGTTCAAATCCTATCTCCCCGACCAATTCATCGAGAGGTCCTTCGTAAAGAACGCTCAGGATTTCGGCTGGCGGCTCTCGCTGCATCACCCCGCCAAAGCGCCTCAAATTCGAATCCTGTCCCCCGACCGAATTTCGAATAGAACCCGCAGTGAACGCTCCGTCTGTCACGAGTTCTTCTACATTGTTGATAGCGGCGTGCCGATGGAATCGCATGACCCGCATCCCATTCGCGTGTATGACGTCGAGAGCGGAACTCGCCTTAGGAACGGGCGCCTGTTCGCCAATATGGCTCCCGGCACATCCGACGGCATTCGCTGCGACCAGGACGGGAATGTGTGGTCCGCGGCAGGGTGGGGCGGTGCCGAGTTCAACGGGGTGCGGGTGTTTGCCCCTGATGGCACACTCATCGGCAAGATTCATCTTCCCGAACCCTGCGCCAACCTGTGTTTCGGCGGAGCAAGAAAGAACCGCCTTTTTATGGCGGCCAGCCAGTCTCTGTACGCCGTCTATGTCGGCACCCAGGGCGCTCAGGCGCCGTGAGGCTTCGGCTGGCGAGCCTGCGACGCCGCTGGCATTACCACTTCCGGGGGTTTCCCTACCCGGCTTCCTTCGTGGGATCGCAGACTCCGCCGGTTGGCTGTGAGTTCAGGAACTGGGTCCACGCGCTTCCGCCGGGCGGGTTCAAGGAAGCAGCGGCGCTGAAATCGAAGAACTCCTGCATGTCTCCCTGCTGCTTCCAGAAAGCATCGCGCGCCGTGAGGGCGGGCACGTTGAACGTGTTCTCAATAAAAGCCAGGATGGCGGTGTAGTCGCGCGCAGTGTGTGACACAAAGTGGGCCTTCGCAAACGGGGATACGACCATCAGGGGCACGCGGAAGCCGCTGAGGTTGAATCCGCCTGAGATTGTCCCAACCCTGCAATATTGCGATGAGCCATTGTTCGGGTCTGGGCACTGCCCCGGCCCAAGCGAATCGGGAGCGGGAACAGGTATGGGCGCAACGTGGTCGTACAGCCCGCCTCCCTCATCGTAAGTCAGGATCAGAGCCGAGTCGCTCCAGGCATCGCTTTGCATCAGGGCGGCGATCAGGGACTGCACATACGCTGCTCCCGACTGGATATTGTTGCCGGGATGCTCATCGAGCTGGCTGCTGCCCGACGCGCTATCGATAAAAACCACTTCCGGCAGTGACGAATCGGCGTCACACGCGGCGCCGCTGCATGAGCCACCCAGGCGGCTCAGCAGGTCGGTGATGGGAAGGATCTTCGGTTGGATCGCCGGATCCTGCGAATCGCGGAAATTCGCGAGAAACACATCATCGCGGTAGTAATACAGCCAGCTCACGTTGGCCTGGTTCATGGCACGGAATATGGTGGGCGCGGCGTATAGCGGATGCCCCGTAAGATCCGGGTACTCGTGGCCAAACGATGATCCCGCTATCAGGAACATGCGGTTCGGCACCGTGCCGGCCAGCACCGGCGAAAACCAGGCATCGCTGGTGGCAAAGAATGTCGCCAGATCGTAGTAGTACGGAATATCGGTCTGGTCGTAGAACCCAACGGCGCGCGTGCCGTTCGGGTCATAGTTTTGCGTCACCGAGGCAGTGGTATCGAGAAAGTTGTTCATGGCAAACAGGCCGGCATTGAAGCTGCTGGTCGTGCTCCAGGCCGGGTCTCCGCCCGAGAGCGCCGCGTCGTGATGCGATTCATCCCAGGCCGCTGAAAGATCTTCCGTGCACACCGTCGGCTCGTGAAACGGCTTCGCGCTTGCGCCGGTGTTGTGATTGGTGAGCGCGAGGTTGGGATTGAACGCATCCACTGTCTGCGCATCTGAAATTCCCGCTTGCTGCAACCGCGAGCTCCGGTACGCCCCCAGCGCACCAAAGTAGTTATCGAATGAGCGGTTCTCCTGAACCAGAACGAAGATGTGCTTTAAGGGACCCGGCAGCGAACTCGTTACCGTCACCGTGGCGGCAGCGGTGGCAGCGCGACCGGCGGAATCCGTTATTGTGGCCGTGTAAGTGGTGGTGGAAGTTAACGGCGGAGTAGGCGCCGAGCCGGTTGGCAGGCTGCACGTAGTGCAAATGCCATTGATGGCGAGCGATGATGCCGCGCCATTTGGGACACTCCAGTTCAGCGTGGCAGTCTGCCCTGGCGCTATGGTCATTGGCGTCGCCGTCAGGCTCAGCGCGACCGGACTGCCGGGAACTGAATTCTTCCCGGCCGTGCTTCCACAGCCGCTCAGCAGGAAGCTGAAGTAAATAAAAACAGTGAAGGCGAATAGTCCCCGGGCAGCGGGCTTCATTCCATTCTCCCCATTGAGGAGGTAATCAGCTTTTTGCGCTTGTGACACGTCGGATTACCGGGAGCTGCCAGCAGTTGTCCAAAGCTTGCGTGGAAGTCGATAGAAGCAAGCAGAAGAGTTCATGAATGCTTGCGACAAGAGCTCTGGCGAGCTCTGAACGTTCAATGGTGTTGAAGGTCATTCTGAGGCCGCGGCAGCGGCTGAAGAATCCGGGAGCACGCTTGACCGGCCACAAAAGGTCAGTCGTCCTCCGCGGCGCT
>JAFAIN010000340.1 GCA_019236695.1 Acidobacteriota bacterium
TCGGCGATACGCTCAATTCCTGGGTCCACGCTCTCGAAATCGCGGTAGGGCCGATTCACGTTTTCGGGATCGTACAGCGGCAGCCTTTGCCGCTCGGCCAGCCGCTTGGTCTCGGCCATGTACTCTTCCAGCGGCTTTGGCTGAAACAGGAGGCGCGCTTGCAGTTCGCGGTAACACTCCTCGCGCTTCCCTGGTTCCACCGTAGCCAGCAGCCGGCGCAGGTCATCATGCGAGCGGATGAGCACGGAAACCTGGTCAAGCAGCAGCCGCGGGTTATCCACCCCGGCCAGGCCTGCTCGGCGCAGCATCTGCTTAACGCCTGCCATAATCTCCGCTGGAATCCATCTGCGCCCAGCGCGGCGATGGCCCCATGGATGGCTTCTGCACCGAGAGGTTGCGCGACTGCCGCACCGGCTGGGCCGAGTTCAACTGCGGGGCGTTCATCTGCGGTGCCCGGAGCGGACGCACCTGGGGCGCCGGGACCCGGCTCAGCAGGGCGCGGATTTTTGGCGCGGTCCAGGCCATTTCACTCTTCTTCGTGGACGAATGGCTCTTCCCGCAAGCCTTCTTCTTCCCCGGCCGCGTCTTCGCCCTGGATGCCCAGCGTGTTGGCGGTATGCGCCAGCATTTTGTGGCCCTCTTCCGGGCCAAAGCTGTAGCGCTCCGGATCGGGATGCGTGATGAAGGCGCCTGACTTCGAGTGCTTCATCTTGAAGTGGTGCTCCACCGTATGCCCGCCGTTTTCCGCAGGATGAATTTCGAGATGGTGGAGTTCGTGCTTTGCTTCCTGCTTTGCCATGTCTGACTCCTTAGGGGGGAGCTATCAGCTATCAGCTTTCAGCTATCAGCCGGAGCACTTTGGCCGAAAGCTGAAAGCTGAGAGCTGAGAGCTATTCCCCCAGAATGCGATTTGCCTTGGCCCGAATCCTCGCGGCACTTGCGGCACTTAGCTTGCCGCTCTTTACCATCTGCGTGGCCCGCGCCTTGGCATTGGCGGCATGCGAGCGGTCGGGCATGGGATACTTGCGCTCGTCCGGCAGGCCAAATTCCCGCTTCGGCAGCGCACTGCGCCGTGCAGCTTTTAAGGTCGCCATAAAAGATTTCGAAATTTAAAATTTCGAAATTTCGAAATCTTAAATTTCGCTAGCTCCATGGCGAATAACTCGATGCCGGCCGGTAGTTCTCGGCCTGCGGCGCGGGCCTGGTTTTCATGCGCCGCATGCCGGAATGCACCAGGTAGCGCGTGGCGTCCATCAGGTGGTCGTTCTGCTTGACCACAAAGCCTTTGTCGTCTCTGCGGTAGAGGCGATACTCCTCGAACCACGCTTTCAGGTGCGAGAACACCCGTAGCCGGCCCTGGGAGAGCATCTCCCAAACGTCATGAATGCCGGCTTCCACGCTCTTATCGGGCAGCATGACGTCGAGCCCTGCCCGCCGGTAGAGCGTTATGACCTGCTCGGCATCATGCGCGGTAACGCGCAGCGCAGCCGCATCGCCCACCCCGGGGATCCACTCGCCGCGCGATTTCATGGCTTGCACATGAATCGCCACCTCCGCGCGCTCGCGCTTGTAGCAGTCGGTGAGGTAGAGCACCTGGCGCTCGCGGTCCAGCGCTCCCCAAACGGCCGCGGTGTAGCCGGCGCCGGAATCGGTGTCAAAACCAAAGCCCTGCGGCCAGTGCGGCGGGATCTGAAACGGCGCCACGGCAATGTCCGCTTCCGGCACGGGATAAATTGCTCCTGAGCCAAGCTGCGGTATGCCTTTCGAGCGGGCGTCGCGTTGATATGGCGGGATGGAGGCCCAGAGCTCGCGTTTGGCGTCTTCTGAGAGGTGAGGCGCATCATCCCAAGTAGCCATCACCACAAACGATTTCGAAATTTCGAAATTTCGAAATTTTAAATTTGGCTCCATCTTCCCGCCGGGCAGGAAGTGCAGCACCACATCGCTCATTCCCAAGAGCGGCGTAAACGTGCACATCACCATGCCCTGGTTGGTCATGGTGCGCAGCAGGCATTCGGTGTAGATATCGAGGGGCGGCTCTTCATCCAGCCAGATGACGTCCTGCTCGGTGCCCTGAAACGACTCGCGGCGCTGGTCGTAGCTTTTGAACACGAGCTGTGACTGGCTGCCGGAAGCATGCCGGATGACGACGGAATCGAGCGTGTCGGCAATGCCCTGGGCGCGGATGGTGCGGATGATGTCATCGCCGGGGATGAGCCCGGTTCCCCACGATCCGGGCGGCCCGAGCAGCTTGTATTGCAGAATCTCCCGGACCGTCTTTGACGTATCGCCGGCCGCCCAGGCGCGGATAGCTCGCGGGAAGCGCCGCCCCACCCACCACTCGGGGTAACGCCCAGTGAGGTGCAGGGCCAGCTCGTAGCCGCCCACGCCTTCGGTTTTGCCCACGCGGTTGGCGGCCAGCATCAGCCGCTCGCGATGGGTCGCCCCGGCGGCAAAGAATTCCAGGTGGCGCGGATAGAGCTCGCGGCGCAAAGGCCCGGCATCGGCGTAGTAGTTATGCATTTTCCGGCGGGTCAGGCGGCGGTTCCGTTCCTTCTCCATGGTCGCGAGCGCTTTCAGGTTCAGCAGTTGGTGGAGGAGCCATTGGCGGAAGCTGCATGGCGGCGCGGCGCTGGTTGACTTCATCATTGAGTTCCTTGTCAGACATTTTCTGGACCCGATCATCGAACGATTCGGGAGGGGTGGGGGCGCCATAGGCGCGCTGCGCCAGTTCTTTCAAAGCCGGGATGCTGCCTTTGACCACTGCACGCGAGAAGCTGGCGTAGATGGCGTGGCGGTTTTCCTCGATGACGGCGCGCGCCAAGGTGGCGCTGAAATCGCCAACATAGAGCGCATCGTCAATGCGGGAGGGGTAGGGAGCGATTTTGACTTCGGGTTTGGGCGGGGAATTTTTTGATGGCGGCATAGTTTGTTATGAAGTGCGAAAGTGCGAAAGTGCCCGAAGTGATTGCGAAAGTGCGGAAGTGCGAAAGTGCGGAATTGTCCGAAGTGCCGGTTTCAGGACCGGGTGTTGACACCCGGAAATTGCGGGCACTTTCGCACTTTCGCACTTTCGCAGTTCTGGGCAGGTGGCTTAGAGCTGAGAGCTGAAAGCTTAGGGCTTCCTGCTGCTGAACAGGTGAATGAGCGCCGAGATGAGGTGATAGATTTCGGGCTCGAGGGCGGCGCCGGCCGCAATGACCGGGGCAATGGACTTGGGGACGAAGGCAGCGGCAACCTGGGCGCCTTCCTGGACGGCGGTTGCCACTTTGGCTTCGGTGGTTGGTTGTTTGGCGGCGTCGGTGAATACCTGGAGGCCGCCGCCGGCGGCTGCAACAACATCGGAGAGCACGGTGGAAGTGGACATGATCCTCCTTGGGAAATTGCGAAAGTGCGAAAGTGCGAAAGTGCCGAATTGCCGAATTGGGCCCGAAGTTAGGAACCGAGCTCACCGCGGAGGCGCGGAGGCACGGAGGAAAGCGAAGGGGAAGACGAAACGTTGCGGAATTGCCGAATTGCCGAATTTGTTTCCCGGGATTAAGTCCAGTCGCTGTAATTGGCTTCGTCGATGGATTGGCGGATTTTGTACCAGGCGTCGTAGGGGGCGGGGGCGAGGTTGAGGCGCTCGCACCAGCGGCAGTAGTCGCGGTAGGGCTGGGAGAAATTGCCGAATTGCCGAACTGCGGAATTGCCGAATTGATCCCGGCGAACGCCGGAGGGATCGAGTTCGCGCGAGCGCTCGTGGGGCAAAAGGGCTTCATCGAAAGCGGAGATTATTGAGGTTGCGGTCATTCGATTACCTGCAAGATGCGATCGCCGGAGTTCCAAATCTGCTCGCGAATATTGCGGGGCAGGATGATGCAGCCCTGGGAGGCGCAGCCGGGATGCTCGAGCGAGTCGCCGTGAATGAGAAAGCCGTCGCGGCTGAATACTTCGGTTGCCGGGGAGGGAAACAGGTGCAGCACATAGGGACCATGAGAGGGCGTATCGACGGGCGGCCCGGAAATTTTCCAGATGCCGCGGGGAATAGGGCCTTGATGGGGGACGTGCTGCATGTCGGGATCATTGCGGCCGGCGCCGCGGCCGGAATAGCCGGAAGCGATGGGCACGCCATCAAGGGCGAGAGAACCGGTGGATTGGGAGAAAGACCACATAGGACGATTGCCGAACTGCGGAGGCGAATTCTTCACCGCGGAGGCGCTGAGGCGCGGAGCCGGGAATTGCCGGAAGTTAGAACTGAGAGCTTAGAGCTTGTAGCTTACTTAGAGCTGCTTATGGCTCCTTCGAGGTATGAGACTTTTTGCGAGTTCTGTTCGAGGCGGTGCTGGAAGATTTCCTGGCGGCGCTCGATGCCGGCGATGCGCACGGCGAAATCGCGCAATGCCTGGCGCATCATGCCGAGGGTGATGAGTCCGGAGGCCGCGGCGACGATGGCCGGAGCCCAGATGGCGAAAAGAGGCATGGGGGAGGAGCTGACTGGCTATCTGGCTGACTGGCTATCTGGCTAACTGGCTATCTGGCTAACTGGCTGGATGGCTAGCTATACAGCTATTCAGCTATGCAGCTCACGGAGTGAGTTGCAGGACGATGTAGCGGCCGCCGCGCGGGACCTGGGAGGGGGCTACGCGCCATTCCCATTCCAGATCCTCATTCTGAGGCGCGAGCAGGCGGATGGCGGGCCGCGCGCGACCCTGATGCAGGAATTCGATGTAGCGGGCGCGCCCTGAGCGAGTTTCCTCGCGCGCGCGGAATGGGCTGATGCGATGGATGGGCTCGTCGGAATCGTGGGGCAAAACCAGATAGCGCATAAGAGTATGGGGGATTAAGTTATTGGTTATTGAGCGAATCGTTGCCGCTGGTTTGCAGGGGTGTGCTTACTATCAGTGTCAAACGCTCTTTATCGCGGCGGCGTACGTTCAGGTTTGGCGCCTGGCCGGCGCCTGCCTGAGATGTTCGTTACACCCATAGAGTCGCGCAGGCGAAAAAGAAGCGCAAGATCAAATATGGGTTTTGGAGAAAGTCATATGACAATTCTGCAAGCGCAACGGGGAGAGCGGGATAGAAGGCGGGAAAAAACGCGAATGTAACAAATTACCGGAAAAATAACAGCGGAAGCTGGGCGGATGGCGAGGTTTGGCCGAAAACGCGAAGAATATAAGAGCTGTGGAAAAGTCGGGAGGGGGTAGGGGTGGGTTATCGAGCAGTAAACCATGAGGAGATTGCGGAATTGCCGAATTGCAGAATTGCCGAATTGAGCCCGAAGTTAGGAACCGATTTCACCGCGGAGGCGCGGAGGCACGGAGGAAAGCGAAGGGGAAGACGAAACGTTGCCGAATTAACACAATTGCCGAATTGCGGAACTGCGGAATTGCGGAATTGGGGGGTGGCGCGAACGGCGGCGGAGGACGACCTACGGTTGCGGCTGAGCATGTGGACTCCCAGATTCTTCCGCCGCTGCGCGGCGTCAGAATGACACTTCGGGGTGATTGAGGGCGCCGCTGCGCGGCGTCAGAATGACACTTCGGGGTGATTGGAGTTCGGGATCAGTTCGGCAATTCGGCAATTCTGCAGTTCGGCAATTGCCTTAGTTCGGCAATTCCTTTTAGTTTTTGCCGTAGTAGCCTTCGCGGGCCTGAACGACGTCGTCCTTGTTTTTTGCGGTGAGCTGCAGCTTGTGGTAGCCGGCGGCCAGGGCATCACCGGTGGGGACGAAGCCGAGGCTGTACTGATTGCGCAGCTCATCCTGGATCTGGGAATAGATGCGGTCAATGGGCTGCTTTTTTGAAGCTTCAAACATGCGGCCGCCGGTTTCGCGGGCGAGGCGTTCCATAATTTTTTTGCCATCCAGGTGTTCGCGGCCGGGGTAGCCGCCGCCACCGGGGCGGCCCATACCGCCGCCGCGTCCACCGCCGCCGGGCCACCCAACGCCGCCGCCGCCCGGCCATCCGCCACCGCCGCCGCGGCGGCCGCCGCCGCCCATGGGGTTGAAGTCGCGCTGCTCGTCCTTTTCGGCCAGGAGAACCGAGTACACGATGACGTTGGAGCGCTGCGCGGCTTCAATGGCCTGCTCGAGGCTCTCCTTGCTGCCGCGGTCCTGGCCATCGGAGATGAGGACCACGGCCTTGCGGCCTTTGGGGGCGGCCAGCACATCATTGGAAGCGAGATAGACAGCGTCATAGAGGGCGGTGCCGCCGCCACGGCGGGAGCTGCGGCCTGCGCGGTCGTCGCGATCGTCACCGCCGGGGTCACCGGAGGAACCGGAGCGGCGCAGTTCGGGAGTATCGAGGGCCTGCAGCGCGGATTCGAGTTTCTGGCGCGAGCTGGTGAGATCCTGCAGGAGCTCGACTTCACGATCGAAGTGGATGAGGAACGCGGAATCGCGATCTTCGCGCACGACCTGATCGAAGAAGGCGCGCGAGGCGGTGCGTTCCTCGGGCAACACGCTGCGCATGCTCATGCTGGTATCGATGAGCAGGCCGAGGGTGAGCGGCAGGTCGGTGTCGTGGGTGAAGTACTTGATGGCTTCGGGGCGGCCATCCACTTGAAGCGTGAAATCCTGCTGGGTGAGGTCGCGAACGGGCTCGCCTTTTTTGCTGCGCACGCCGGCCAGGATGTTGACCACGTTTACGTCAGAAGAAAACGTGGGAGGCGATTGCTGGGCGGGGAGGGAGAGGGCGAACAGGAGGACTGCGAAACCGCGAAAGTGCGAAAGTGCGAAAGTGGGGAAGCGCGAGAGGTCTGCAAGTGTGGGCATGAGATACCGGGAATAACCCCGAAGAGCGGGGAAAGTTACGAAATTGCCGAATTGGGACCTGGTGCGAACGGCAGCGGAGCACGACGCACGGTGGCGGCTGAGCATGCGGACTCCCGGAAGAATTGCCGAATTGCCGAATTGCGGAATTGCCGAATTGGGGCGTGGTGCGAACGGCAGCGGAGCACGACCCACGGTCGCGGCTGAGCATGTGGACTCCCAGATTCTTCCGCCGCTCTGCGGCGTCAGAAATGTGGTCGGTGGCGCGTTATTTCTTTCGCCCTCTTCGAGGGCTCGCATTTGATTCGCAACTCGTTCCCCGGGCTTACGCCCGGGGCTAGTCTCTATCGCCCGCTGCGCGGGCTGCGCCGGCGGCTCCGAGAAATCTTTCGCAATTCGGCAAATTCCGCCATCGTGAGGCGGAGGGCGGGGGGCGACGACCCACGGTCGCGGCTGAGCATGTGGACGCCCGGAAAAATTGCCGAATTGCCGAATTGCGGAATTGCCGAATTGGGGC
>JAFAIN010000031.1 GCA_019236695.1 Acidobacteriota bacterium
AAGCCACCTCAACTGCGCGGGCATCATAGAAGCTGGGACGCGCCCTTCGGCCGGTGTCCGGCTGACCACCCCAGCAAGCCAAAACCGGGCTTGCCGGGGACCCCGGCGAGGGCGGCCGGACCCACGTGGATCTTGCAGGATCCGCGCGGGCTTAAACACAGTCCAGGGGACACGAAGGGCACTTCCGAATTCCGTTCCTCTATTGACCCCGCTGTCCGGAGCAATTCAACATACTCGAATGAGCCAGGCAGTGCATGAATCCGCAATCGATCTGAGCCGCTTGTCGTTTGATCCCGAGTACACGCCCGGGGCGCGCAACGCCGTCCACACCTGCCTGGGTATCCGGCCTGCCGAAAGAGTCACGCTCATAACGGATGAGGCGACTGCGGACATTGCGGCTGCGCTTGCGTCAGAACTTCAGGCGGTGGGCTGCCGGTGGCATGGGTTTGTGCTGGAGACGCTGGCTCCCCGGCCGTTGGCCGCGATGCCGCCGAGGGTGCTGGCCGACATGGAAACGAGCCAGGCGAGCATCTTTGCCGTTCAGGTGCAGAGCAACGAGCTGAAATCGCGCATGCAGATGACGGATGTGGTGAACCGGCGCAAAATGCGGCACGCCCACATGGTGAACATCAATCGCCAGATCATGTTGGAAGGCATGCGCGCCGACTTCCTCGAAGTTGACCGCATCAGCGCCGCCGTAGTGAACATTGTGGGCCGTGCACGGGTCATCCGCGCCAGCACCGCCGCCGGAACGTCGCTGACCGCCGAAATGAACCCGAATTACCGCTGGCTTAAGACCAGCGGGTTGATCAGCCCTGAGAAGTGGGGCAACCTGCCCGGCGGCGAAGTGTTCACCACGCCCGGGGAGGTGAACGGCACGTTTATCATTGACGGCGTTGTGGGCGATTACCTCTGCGCCCGGTACGGCGACCTGCGCGAAACTCCGCTGACGATCCGTGTGGCCCGCAACCGTGTGGTTGAGGCACACAGCGAGAACCGCCGGCTGGAGCAGGATTTCTGGAGCTATACGCATACAGACGAAAACAGCGACCGGGTGGGGGAATTCGCCATCGGCACCAATATCGCAGTGAAGGATGTGATTGGCCACATTCTGCAGGATGAGAAGCTGCCCGGCGTGCACATTGCCTTTGGCCACCCCTACGGCGAGCACACCGGGGCCGACTGGTACTCTTCAACCCACATTGATGTGGTGGGGCGCAAGTTCGATATCTGGGCTGACGATCGCCAGATCATGAGCCAGGGCCGCTTCACGCTGTGAGCGGGCCGAGCTTCACAACGGAGACACGGAGACCCTGAGACACAAAAAATGTTGGCGAGAGACACTGGGCGGCCGGCCCGCCCGGATGGGTTCTTGAATTTCTCTGTGCCTCTGTGCCTGCGTTGTGAAAATCTGGTTCAATATCGAGCTATGGTTCCGGAGCTCCGGCGCGCCTTCAACCGCGACTTTACGGAAGCAAAATACTGCCGCCTGCAGCAACGGCTGGTGGAAGCCTGCCGCTCGCCCGTGGACTTTCGCATTTCGGAGACTCCGTGCTTCATTACCCCGGAGATGTTTCGGCGGTTCTCCAGCGCCGGCGCCGAAATGGTGCAGCAGCTCGTAGGCGATCCGGATTATCGCCGCGCCAGCAATCAGACCGTTCCTGACGAATGGAATGTGGCGGGTGAAGACGAACATCCATTGTTTGTTCAGGTGGATTTTGGGCTGGTGCGGAGAGCGCAGGGGGGGCTGGAGCCGCGCCTGGTGGAGTTGCAGGCCTTCCCCTCGCTCTACGCGTATCAGCCCGTGCTGGCCCGGTTGTTTCGCGAGGCATATGAGCTTCCGAGTGAACTCGGAGTCTTCCCCGAGGGCCTTACTGCCGAGAGCTACGCCGCGCTTCTGAGGCGGGCGATTGTCGGGCAGTGCAACGCCGAAAACGTTGTGCTGCTGGAGATTGACCCCTGGAACCAGAAGACGCGCTGCGATTTCGCGTTGACGGCGGAAATGCTGGGCATCGCGGTCGTGGATGTCCGCTCGGTGGTGAAGCAACAGAGCCGCTTGTACTACCGCAGCAACGGCCGGTTGGTTCCGATCGAGCGCATTTACAACCGGGCCATCGTGGATGAACTGGTGCGCCGCAAGGTGGCGCTGCCGTTTGATTATCGCGACGAGCTGCAGGTCACGTGGGCCGGCCATCCCAACTGGTATTTCCGCATCAGCAAGTTTTCGCTGCCTTATCTACGCCACGCCTATGTGCCGCGCACGTGGTTCCTTGATGACCTGGAACATCTTCCGGTTCACCGCGAGAACTACGTCCTGAAACCGCTCTATTCCTTTGCCGGCGCGGGCATCGTCTTCGCCCCCAGCGATGCCCAAATTGCCGCCATTGAGCCCTGCCAGCGCCACAATTTCATACTGCAGGAAAGAGTGTCGTTCGCGCGCACGGTGGAAACTCCGTTTGGCGATACCCAGGCCGAATTCCGCATCATGTACATCTGGCTCGAACAACTCATGCCGGTGATGACGCTGGTGCGCATGGGGCGAGGCAAGATGATGGGAGTAGACCACAACAAGGATCTGCGATGGGTGGGCAGTTCTGCCTGCCTTATGGCGTGAGGCGGTTCAGGCCGGCGGCGCCTGGCTTCCATCGCAACCCAGAGAAAATCGCAGTGCGACACACACATCGCGCAGTTTTGAAATTCCCAACTGAGTCACTCTCTTGCCCAAACGCGCCCTGGGCACCGTAACGATGTTGTGGAGGTTGACCGCGCAGCGCGTTTTCATTCCGTCTTCCACATCAAGGACGACTTCGGAGGGAGCGCCGCGAATTGTGGAAGTGACGGGCGCCACCGTCACATTCGATAGATACGCCAAAGCGCTGGCTCGGGTAAGGACTAACACTGGTCGGGTTTTATCGGCAGAAGTGAATCTGTATAGCCGCACCTCGCCCCGAGCTACTCCGGCGGGCATGCCGCCTCGCCTTCCCACAGCCCGGATTCCTCCGTCTCCGGGTGCGACGTGTAAGCATTGCGATCCCGCTCCTCCAGCGCTCGAATGTCAAGCTGGCGCAGATGCTCCCGCACAGCGTCTCTTATGAGAGCGGAGCGATTTTGGCGGGTCCTTCGGGCAGCCCTGTCGGCTGCCTGCAGCAATGCCTTGTCGAGAACGATTTGGATCGTTTCCATCCATGTGGATTGTACTCCACAATCTATTCCACAGCCATAAAAAGCAGAGCCTGTTTTTACCCTTTACCTTTAGCCTTTTCCGCCGTGCTACCTTAGCCGTTCATGGCTACGCCCATTGAAATGCCATCGTCGGCGGTTTTGGAAACGCCCGGGCCGGCTCCGCTGTCGCGAGCAGAAGTCGCCGCCGTGCTGGTGATGAGCTTTGCCAGCCTGCTGCTGGAACTTTCGTTGACCCGCATCTTTTCGGTCGTGCTGTTCTATCACTTCGCCTTTCTGGCCATTTCGATCGCGCTGCTCGGGCTAGGTGCGGGGGGCGTGTTTGCGCACGTTCGCAAAGCCTGGCTGGAACAGTGGACCCTGCCGGTGCTCGGCACATGGATTGCCGCGGCCAACGCCCTGCTGCTGCTGGGCGTTCTGGAACTGGATCTGCATTTGGCCGTCAGCCTCGATACCACCTGGGCAAATTTCCTCCGTCTCACCGCGGTCTACCTGGCCTCTTCCCTGCCTTTCTTTCTCACCGGAACCTTTTTTTCGGTCCTTTTCGCCCGTCGGGGCCATGACATTCCGCGCCTGTACGCGGCCGATCTTGCAGGGGGGGCAGCGGCCTGCCTGGCCGTTGTGCCGCTGCTCAATTTCCTGGGCGGGCCCAACACCGTGCTCTCGGCCTCCGGAGCTTCGGCGATAGCGGCTATCGTCTGGTCCCCCGGCGGAAAGCTGAAGAAAATTGCCTGGGCTGTGTTCGCGGCATTTGCCCTGCTGATTGCCGCCAACTACTCGGGCAGGCTGATCGACATCGTTTACGCGAAGGGCATGCGGCGCGACAAGCCATGGGTGCTGTTCGCCCGCTGGAATGCACTGTCGCGCGTGGAAGTGGATGATCAGGGCGGCGCCAAGGCCATTGTGATTGATGCCGATGCCTCCACCTACATCATGAACACCGATCCATACCACTGGGGGCCGGAGTGGCACCGGCACCTGATGCAGGCTCCGCCTGCTGTAGCCAATGTGCTGCGGCCGCACGGCACCTACGCCATCATCGGGCCGGGTGGCGGCGTCGACGTGCTGCGCGCGCTGGCCAACGGAAGCCCAAGCGTGACCGGCATCGAAATTAACCCCATCATTGTGAATGACATCATGCGCGGCCGCTGGGCTGAGTGGTCTTACTACCTCTACGACCGTCCCGAAGTTCATATCCATGTTGCCGACGGGCGCTCGTGGGTGCGCGCCAGCCATGAGCGCTATGACGTAGTGCAGATGACGCTTGTCGATACCTGGGCCTCGACCGCTGCCGGCGCGCTGGCGCTGAGCGAAAACAGCCTGTATACCACGCAGGCATTTCGCGAGTATTTCGAGCATTTGAATCCTGAGGGCATGCTGGCCATCACACGCTGGGAGTTTGCCGCGCCTCACGAAGCCCTGCGCGTGGTGTCGCTCGCCATGGAAGCGCTCGGCCAGTTGGGGGTGGGGGCGAAAGAACTGCCGCAGCACTTCATTGTGATTTCAGATGGCGCGCTCGATGTGAATGGACGCGCGGTGGCCGTGCTGGCCAAAAAATCGGCATTCACCGCGGCCGAGCAGGATGCGGTGGCCGAGCACCTGCGCGACAATCCGAACCTGGTTCTGCTCTACAGCCCGCAACCGGCGCTTGCTTCAACCCTGCCGCCGGGCGCTGCGCCTTTTGGCGACCTGCTGAAATCGGGCGATCCGGCCCGATTTGCACGCAACTACGATTTCAATGTTTCGGCAGTGTCAGACGATTCCCCGTTCTTCTTCTTCACCACAAAACCGGCGGCGCTGCTCAAAGGCACGGCCGACCACGGAATGGGCTGGAAGAACAGCATTGGCCTGGTCGTTCTGGGCATGGTTCTGGTGATTGCCGCGTGTTCGGTGCTCGCATTCCTGGTGCTGCCGCTCCTGCTTTCCGGCGGCGCGGCCGCAAGCCATGGGGGCCGGCGCATGCTGTTTTTTATCGCCATCGGGCTCGGCTACATCCTGGCAGAAATTGCATTCATCCAGCGGCTGGTGCTGTTCCTTGGCCATCCCACATACGCCTTGACGGTGGTGATCTTTCTCATGCTGCTGGCGTCGGGCGCCGGCAGCCTGCTCTCACGGCGCTGGCCTGCCATGCCGGCCCGCATTGTGAAGCCGATTGCGTTCACCGTCGTGGTGCTTGGACTTTATGTCTGGATTCTGCCCCCGGTTCTCGCATCCCTGGTGGGAATTCCATTCGCCGCCAAGCTGTGCATCTGCACGGCTGTAATCGGCCCGCCTGCATTCGCAATGGGCATGCCGTTCCCCAGCGGGCTGCGCGCGCTCGCCGGCGGCGGAGCATTTGAATCAGGCGTGGAGTGGGCATGGTCGGTAAATGCCGGTGCCACGGTGCTGGGCTCGGTTCTGGCAATCGTGGTTGCCATCGAGTTCGGCCTGAGCGCCACGCTGGCCTGTGCAGCGGGGAGCTACGCCGGAGCGGCGGCTCTGGCGCCGCTGCTGATAAGAAGAATTCCTGATTCACCACGGAGGCACTGAGGCACGGAGCAAGGCAGGAGCGCTGTTCCAGCCGCAGAAACCGCAGTCAGGGCAGCCCCAAGCCGATGATGCGGGGGTTCGTTTGCACCCGAAACGGTGCAAAGAGACGGGCGTTTCGTCTATCCCGTCCTCGCCTTTACACATTCCGCGTCCGCCCATTACACTGGAAAGTTTTCCTGATGGCGGCGCTGCGCCGGCATGGCGGTGCTGCGCTTTGCAAACGCGATTTGCTCCCAGAGGAGGGATTCCGGATGGCAGCAGTGGAAGAAAAGGTTAAGCAGATTGTTTCCGAGCAACTGGGCGTGGATGAAGGCGAAGTGACGCCCAGCGCCTCATTCGTCGATGACCTTGGCGCTGATTCGCTCGACGTGGTCGAACTGGTGATGGCGTTTGAGGAAGCCTTCGACATCGAAATCCCCGATGAGGACGCTGAGAAGATCAAAACCGTGCAGGACGCCATCGATTACATCGACAAGAAAGCAAAGGTCAGCAAATAGCGCGGTGATCCTGCCGCGCGCGCGGCGGCCTTGGTAACGGCCGCGCCCGGCGGCGGCTATTTACCGGCATGTTGTGTGGGCCTGCTCTCCAACATTTCAGAAAAGAATGAGCAACGAGGGGCTGCTTGAACTGTGATCGCCGCGTGGTTGTCAGCGGCCTGGGCATCATTTGTCCGGTGGGCAATACCAGCCATGCTGCCTGGCAGAGCCTGCTGGCGGGCCGGAGCGGCGTTGGCCGCGTCACCCACTTTGATGCTGCGAATTATGCCTGCAAGATTGCCGCGGAAGTAAAAGATTTTGACCCGCTCAATTTCATCGAGAAAAAGGAAGTCAAGAAGATGGGGCGGTTCATCCACTTTGCCATTGCGGCCAGCGATGAAGCGATGAAGATGGCGCGCCTCGACATGGATTGCGTGGATCGCAACCGCGTGGGTGTCCACATCGGCAGCGGCATTGGCGGGTTCGACATCATCGAACGCGAGCACAGCAAGCTGATTGAAGGTGGCCCGTCGAAGATCTCGCCCTTCTTCATTCCTTCGGCCATCATCAACCTGGCGGCCGGCCAGGTCAGCATGCGGTACGGCGCCAAGGGCCCCAATGAGGCCACCGCCACGGCGTGCACTACCAGCGCGCATTCCATTGGCGACGCGTTCAAGATCATCCAGCGAGGCGCGGCCGACGTAATGATCGCGGGCGGCGCGGAAGCCGCCATTACCCCCATGGGGGTTGGCGGATTTGCGGCCATGCGCGCTCTCTCCACCCGCAACCAGGAGCCCGAGCGCGCCAGCCGCCCCTGGGACCTGCAGCGCGACGGCTTCATTATCGGCGAAGGCGCCGGCATTCTCATTCTGGAAGATCTGGAGCATGCGCGGCAGCGGGGGGCGCCGGTGATGGCTGAAGTTGTGGGCTACGGAATGAGCGCCGACGCCTATCACATCACCCAACCGGCCGAAGACGGCGAGGGCGCCTATCAGGTCATGCTGAACACGCTGAAAGACGCCGGCGTGTCAGCCGGCAAGGTCGGCTACATCAACGCGCATGGAACCTCCACTCCGATTGGCGATCGGCTTGAAACCATCGGCATCAAGCGCGCTTTTGGCGACAATCCGCCGCCGGTGAGTTCCACCAAGAGCATGACCGGCCATCTGCTGGGCGGCGCCGGAGGTCTGGAGGCCGGCATTACGGTTCTGGCGTTGCGCGACCAGACTTTGCCTCCAACCATTAATTACGAAAACCCCGACCCCGAGTGCGACTTGGATTATGTTCCCAACGCCGCGCGCAAGGTCAGCATGAACTACGCGCTGACCAATTCCTTCGGGTTCGGCGGCACCAATGGCTGCCTGCTGTTCCGGCGCTGGGACGAGTAGGCCGAATTGCCGAACTGCGGAATTGCCGAATTGATTGCGGCGAAGGCGGTAATCGGTCTGCGCGACAAGACCATCATTTGCGGGTTCAGGGCGCAACAACTCTGAAGTTCTCCACGACCTGGCGCTTGAAATAACACCTCCCTGATCATCTGGACCACGAGTACGTGATCTTGATCGCCACCTTTTGCTGGCGTACGTTTTCTGGATTTCCGGCGGCCAGCGCCTGAAAACGCGTTCCCGCGTTATAGATTACGTACAGGTCGCTATCCGGGCGGAATGTGTAGCGCACGCGAAAGTTCACGCTCACCGCCTGCGTCTGAGAAGTGTCAACCTGGATGAATGTCGTGCCGTTCAAAAAGCGATTCAGGGCGTAGCTGGCCTGGAATCCACCGAGGTTGATGCTGAAGTTACCCTGCGGCAAGGCGAAGGCATTCAGCACATCGTTGATGGTGAAATCCATGTGGGCGTTGGGCCGGTACTCGGCCGAAGCCGAGGCGCTCTTAAGATTTCCGCCGTAATACGTGCCCAGATTGAACCCACCCGTCCACGTGAGGCGGTGGGCGGGTGAGCGGACGGTCAGCCCGCTGGTTGCGAACCGGTAATCGCCGGTGGGAACCGAAATCCCCTTATACAGGTGCAGCGGCCCGGTGAGCCTCTGGAAAGTGGTGTCGAGCAGGGTGAAGGAGAATACGGCTGCGTTATTGAGAAGAACGGTGGCACTGGGCGTGATCTCGCGGTATACACGCTCGCCCCGCGTGTTGGGATCGTTTGAAATCCACGGGCCGAAATCGATTTCTCGGATGTCCCATCGCCTGGGCCGCACCATGAAGGTGAGGCCGACAATGGTGGGCTCGTCGTCGGTGCGCGTAATAAAGCCCATCTCAGCATTGAAGTTGCGCTCGGTGATGCCGTGCCCCGCCCAGATATTCACCCAGTTGTTGATGAACCGCAGCCGGCCGGCAAATGCGGCGTTCTGCGAGTTCAGCCCCGGCGACCACGTTTTTGCGTAGTAGGCGCGAAGGTTGAGGTTCTTGAAGAAAAGGAATTTTGCGTCTACGCCGCCTGATCGGTTGTAGGGGTCGGCGGCGCTCCCCGATTCCTTATCGGTGGCGATAAACCCAATGTATGAGCCCGGAATCAACGGCTTCTTCACGCGCACCACGGCGTAGTTCGCCTCGGGATTTATGCCTGCCGCACGCGTTTTTACATCCATTACGCCCAGGTCGAACCCACCAAGCTGGCCTGCAATCTTGCCGCCGCCATCAATCGGAACCTCCTGCCCGCTGTTCGGATCAATTCCGATTTGCCGGCTGAAGAAAAGATAATCGGAAAGCCACAGGGGAAAAGCGAACACATCAGAGTTCTCCAAAAAGAAGCGGCGCTTCTCCGGAATGAAGATCGGATAAGGCGTAAGGTTGAACTGCTGCTGGTCCACATCGGCATCTGAGAAATCGGTATTGACGGTGCCCACGGCGATGAGATTGCTGGCCAGGCCGTATTTCACGTCGCCGCCCGCAGTGTGCAGCGCGCTCCACGGCTGGCCCTGAAATGCCTGGCCCCCCAGCAGCGCATAAGGCTTGATCACAAGCAGCCGGCTGTGCTCCACGCCGCTCAGCCCGGTCAGCTCTCCGGCCTGGGAAACTCGCCAGAAGGGAAGGGAATGGCGATAACCGGCCCAGACATCTTCTTCGTTCTTGCGGCGAATGAAGCGGCGGAAGTTCAGGCCCCAGTTCACGTCAGCTCCGCCGCGGAAATTGAGCGTGCTGAACGGAATCTCCACCGTCGCCGTCCAGCCATCATCCGTGATGCGTGCGGCCGAGATCCATCGCCCATCCCAATCCGCATCTACAATGGAATCTCCGCTGCTGGGCTCGCGCTCCTCGATCACCTCACCATCGCGCTCCGTCCCCAGCGCATTGATCTGGAAAATGTAACCGTTTCTCCGGCTCAGCGCCGGATCAATCATGATGGCGAAATTGTCGTCGAGGTCCTGTGACAGGTCGCGGCGCAGTTGTGTCGCTACAATGGCTTTCGGGTCGCGGTCAAAGCAGTGGATTCCGAAGTAGATGTGGGTTCCGTCGTAAAGTACCCTCACCTCGGTGCGCTCGGTAGCCGGCTCAATTTCGAGCGGCTCCTTCTGGCGGAAATCTCCAATGGCGGGGGCGGCGGCCCAGGCGGGGTCGTCGAGCGTGCCGTCGATTTTTGGCGCATGCTGCGTGCGAGCCGCATGCGCAAGGCGCGCGGCGCCCGGCTGGCACCACCCGGAAACCGCAAACAGCAATGAACTGAGCCCAACCAGGCAGCGCTTCAACGCAACATAATACTAGGCGCAGAGAACGCGGTGCCGCGAGGCAGCGACGCCGAATGGCAACCATTTACACCATCGGGCATTCCACGCGATCGCTGCAGGAGTTGATTGAGGCCCTGCAGGCCCATGCCATCGGGGTTCTTGCCGACATCCGGGCTTTCCCCATGTCGAGCCGGCTGCCCTGGTTCAATCGGGAATCGCTGGAGCGGGAACTGCCCCGGGCGGGCATCGCCTACATCTGGATACCGGCTTTGGGCGGGCGGCGAAAAAAGCAGATGGAGCGCTCACCGAATCTCGGGCTGCGGAATAATTCATTCCGCAACTACGCCGACTACATGCTCTCGCGATCGTTTCGGGCAGGCATAGCGGAAGTGCTGGAGCTGGCCACGCGGAATATTGCCATCATGTGTGCCGAACGCGTGTATTTTCACTGCCATCGCATGCTCGTCGCCGATTGGCTGGCGGCGCACGGCCACACCGTGCTGCATATGGATGCCGGCGGCCCTGCACGAGCCCATCGGCTCACCGCCGAAGCCGTGCTCCAAGGCGATGATGTTGTGTACCCGGAGTCGTCTAGCTCAATTAAGTAGAGTCATTCTGAACCCGCCGTGGCGGGTGAAGAATCTGGGGACACATTTTCCTTACGCTGCGGTTGGTTGTGCTCCTCGGCACGTGGACCCGCCTGCCGAGGGTGGCGGCCGCTGTACATCGCCGAAGAGCTGGCACGGCATAGCGGCGAAGCGGAGGAGCACGACTTGCGGTTGCGGCTGGGACAAAGCGCGCCCAGATCCTTCGCAATAACGCTGGGATTCTGCCTTGCGATGAGAGCAAGGCGTAATGCCAGCCGCGCGGGAAGACGGCTAACCGTTGGCGGCCGGCTCAGTGTGCTGCCAGATTCTTCCGCCGCTGTGCGGCATCAGAATGACATGGGGGCGGGTCGCCTGCGCAAATGGAGGGTCACTCTGAACCCGCCCTGGCGGGCGAAGAATCTGGGAGCGCATTGTCGTTGCGCGGGGGGTGGGCGTCCTCATCGGCGCGTGTGGCCATCTGCCGCATCCAGCGCTCAGGTGGCGCCACCTCGCCAGAACAGCGCGCTTGAAATGCCACTTCGTGACGCCGCAACCTCGTACCGGCAGCCGCCGCCTTACCTGCTACGATAGTGCAACTCTCACAAGAGGTGCCCGCTATGCCTGCTCTCCGTACGCGCTACCTTGTGTTTTTGCTCGTCGCCGCACCGGCCGTCTTTGCCCAAACCAAAAGGCCCATCCAGCTTGATGACCTTGCGCGCATCCAGGAAGTGCGCGATCCGCAAATCTCGCCTGACGGCCAATGGATTGCGTACGTGGTAGGCACGACCGATGCCAAGGAAGACAAGAGCAGTGCGCACATCTGGATTGCCAGCTATGACGGCAAAACCGACCGGCAGATCACCTTCAGCCAGGAGAGCGAGTCGTCGCCGCGATGGAGCCCCGATGGGCATTACCTGGCATTCACCTCCGGCCGGCCCGGCCCGGCCAAGGGCAGCCAGGTTTGGCTGATGGATACCAGCGGCGGCGAGGCCTGGCAGCTCACCGATACAAAAGGCCGGCTGCAGGGCTTTGAATGGTCGCCCGATGGGAAGCGGCTGGCGCTGGTCATCGGCGACCCTGACCCTGATGATCCCGCCAACCAGCCGGAGCAGGGTGCGCAACCGGGCGCGCCCGCCGCCGGCGGCGCCGGCCGCCCCAAGGCCCCGAAACCCATTGTCATTGATCGCTATCACTACAAGCAGGACGGGGAAGGCTACCTGCTTTCCAATCGCCACAGCTACATCTATCTGTTCGACGTCGCTACCCGGAAAACCGAACGCCTGACGACCGCCGCCAACATGAAGAGCGACGAAACCGGGCCGGTATGGTCGCCAGACGGAAAATGGATTGCTTATTTCGATAATCACGGCGACGACCCCGACCGCGAAGAAGGCGGGCAGGTGTTTGTCGCTGAGGCCAAGCCGGGTTCTCCCGAGAAGCAAATTACGCCCGCGAGCAGCCGCGGCCAGCGCAGCCGGCTGGAATGGACGGCCGATGGGAAGAACATCATCTTCATCGAGGGCGATGAAAAAAAATACGGCGCCTACAATATGCCGCACTTGGCGATGGCAGCATCCGATGGCAGCGCGGCGCCGCACCGCTTTAAGGCTACGGAAGATCTTGACCGCGGCGTTTCGACGCCGCGCGTGGTCGGCAGCACAATCGAGTTTCTGGTAGCCGACGACCGCTCCACCTATCCTGCCCAGACTCGGATCAATGCTCCCGGGGTCGAACCGCTTATGAAGCCTCCGGTTGCGCTGTCGAGCTGGACAATGGGTTCCGGGCGCACGGTTGCGCTCTCTACCACAGACACGCGGCCAAACGAGATTTTTGCCCTGGAGAACGGTTCACTGCGCCAGATTACCCGCCACAACGAGTCGCTTTTCTCTGCACTGGAGCTTGGCCGCACCGAGGACGTGAATTTCAAGTCCAAGGATGGGACCGAAGTGCACGGCCTGCTCACGTATCCGGCGGGCTATGCGGCGGGTACCAAGGTGCCCTTGCTGCTGCGAATCCACGGCGGACCGAACGGGCAGGACGAGCACGCATTCAGCTTCGAGCGTCAGTTCTTCGCGGCGAACGGCTATGCCGTGCTCAACGTCAACTACCGCGGGTCCTCGGGCCGCGGGACAAAGTTCTCGCGCGCCATCTTTGCCGATTGGGGCCACTACGAGGTGGATGATCTGGAGGCGGGCATCAATCACGTCATCGGAATGGGGGTCGCCGATCCGGAGCGCCTGGGAGTCGGAGGCTGGAGCTACGGGGGCATTCTTACCGACTACATGATCGCCAGCGACCCGCGATTCAAAGCGGCCACCAGCGGCGCCGGAACCGCCTTCACGGTGGCCTTTTACGGCACCGATCAGTACATCATTCAATATGACTATGAAATCGGCCCGCCCTGGGACCCGAAGGCATGGGACACGTATGTGAAGATCTCCTATCCCTTCCTGCACGCCGACCGCATCAAGACTCCGACCCTGTTCCTGGGCGGCGAGCGCGATTTCAATGTGCCGGTCCAGGGCAGCCAGCAGATGTACCAGGCGCTGCGCTCGCTCGGCCGCGACACCCAGCTAATCATTTACCCGAACGAATTCCACGGCATCCGCCGGCCCAGCTATGTGCGCGATCGATATGAGCGTTACCTGGCGTGGTATGACAGGCATCTGAAGCCCGCCGGCCCCGCTGTGAACAAGGCCGCGGCCGGCGCAGGCAGCGGCGTCACGGGCAAGGAACAATGAGCGCGGATGCTCCCATTGAAAGTCCACGACAGGGTTGGGGTATGGGGGCCCGGGATGTGGGCTGCTAGATTGGAGCGATGACAGCCGAAGAGGCATACGACCTGACCACCGGCGGCGGGGCAAGCGACTTCGCGCGCGTGGTCGCCCTGTGCCGCGAGTCAGCTCGGTTCTGCCTCTTGCTGAGGCCTATCCCAATCTCCGCGGTTCCCTGCCGGCCGAGATAAATCGCCAGTTAAGAAGCTGAGACCCAGTAAGCCTGATTGTGGCTTGTTAGGCCGGAGCTCCCGAAAGTCGAGCCCGCATCGCCGGCGGCGCAAAGGTAGCCCGGCACGTAAGTGCCGGGATCAGGTCAAAAGAAAGGGGAGTGCCGAAGGCACGGCACATCCTGCTCTGCGGCGCTTCGCTCCGCCTTCAGTGGCTGGCGCAGTCCGACTTGCCAGACCCCATCTCCACCGCAGGACGGTCCACCATTGCGGCCAGGATAGAGTGCTCTGAGATCCTTCGGCCGCAAGCGGCCTCAGGATGACTCTCGCGTAACCCGACGGGTTCGCTGGCTGATGCGCGGTTGTTCATTGGGACCCTGAGCTTGCCGAAAGGGAGGGCTCTGCATTTCGTACACATGAAACGAAATGCAGATTTCTCG
>JAFAIN010000071.1 GCA_019236695.1 Acidobacteriota bacterium
ATGCGGCAGGCCATTGCCCGCGGATTCTCCGTCACCCTGCTGCATGGCGTAACCGGTTCCGGGAAAACCGCGGTGTACCTGGCCGCAATGCGCGAAGTGATGGAGGCCGGCAGGTCGGCCGTCCTGCTGGTGCCGGAAATCGGCCTCACTCCTGCCATGGCCGCCGATGTGGCGCACGTGTTTGGCGATCGGGTGGCAATTCTGCATTCGGCATTGACCGGCGATGAGCGCGCCGAGCAGTGGCATCGCATTCATCGCGGCGATGCGCGTGTGGTGGTGGGAACGCGCTCGGCGGTCTTTGCGCCGCTTAAAGACCTGGCGCTGGTGATTGTGGATGAAGAGCACGACAGCTCTTATAAGCAGGAGGAATCGCCGCGTTACCACGCCCGTGATGTGGCCGCAATGCGCGGCAAGCTGGCCGGCGCCGCGGTGGTGCTGGGTTCGGCTACGCCCTCGCTCGAGTCATTCCAGAATGCGCGGCAGCGCAAGTACCAGCTCGTAGAATTGCGCCAGCGGGTGGAGAAGCGGCCGCTGCCGGAATTCGAAATCGTCGATATGCGCGGCGAGTTCGCTGCCACCGGCAGCGACGAAGTGCTCTCGCGCAGGCTCATCGAAGAACTTGAAGAGCGGCAGCGGCGGGGCGAGCAGGCCATCATCCTGCTGAACCGGCGCGGCTATTCGCCGGTGGTGCTGTGCCGCGCCTGCGGCAAGGCGGTGGAGTGCCGCAATTGCGCCATCGCGCTCACCCACCACAAGAGCAGGAACGCTCTCGAGTGCCACTACTGCGGCTTCCGGCGCCCCGTGCCGCGCGCCTGCCCCGAGTGTGGAAGCGAATATGTGTTTTTTGTCGGCACCGGCAGCGAGCGGCTCGAGGAACTGTTGCACGCCCGGTTTCCGCAGGCCCGCATCGAACGCCTCGATCGCGATACGGTCCGCGGCCGCGGCGACTTCGAACGCGTCCTGGCCCGCCTGCATGCCGGCGACATTGATGTGCTGGTGGGAACGCAGATGATCGCCAAAGGCCATGACGTGCACGGCGTTACGCTGGTGGGCATCGTCGGTGCCGATGTGGCGTTGGGGTTTCCCGATTTCCGCGCTGCCGAACGTACCTTCCAGTTGATTACCCAGGCGGCCGGGCGGGCCGGCCGCGGCGAACTGCCCGGCCGCGTAATTCTGCAAACGTACTTCCCCGACCACTACGCCATCCACTGCGCCGCTTCGCACGACTACTCGAAATTTGTCGACAAGGAGCTCAACTTCCGCCGCTGGATGCACTACCCGCCCTTTACGGCGCTGGCCAACGTGATGATCCGCAGCGAAGATCTTGACCAGGCGCTGGCCATGGCCGGCGCGCTGGGCCGGTGGTTCGAACAGACCAGCCACCACGGCGTGCGCGTGCTCGGGCCGGCCGCGGCGCCCCTGGTGCGGCTCAAGCGGGAGTACCGCTACCACTTCATCCTCAAAGCCGAGAGCCGGCGCGCGCTGCACCTTACACTCGATGCCATGCTCGCCAGGGCGGCGAATGAGAAGCTGCAGCGCACCCTCGTGGTGGCCGACGTGGATGCCCTCAGCGTGATGTAAGGAATGGCACTCCCGGAGGTCAATTTGACTGACGTGGGTCCGGCCGCCCTCGGCCGGACAGGGCGAGCGAAGCTCGCCTGCAGGTGGTTCATCCGCAACCAATGTGGCCGTTACACGCATGCCTCCACGCGACTGTCATTCTGAGCCCGCGCCGGCGGGCGAAGAATCTGGGAGCCCACTCTCCTTACGCTGAAGTTGGTCGTGCTCCTCGGCGCTCGGTCCCGCCTGCAAGGCTTTCCTGTGTGCTTCCTTGGAATCGGTTAACGAATCTTTACCTTGGCTTCTGCTGCAAACTGCTGCGATTGCGGGTAAGATTCTGAAATCCAGCACGCCCAATTCCGGCCCGAACCTGGTCTCCCGCTGGCGAACATGCGATTGTTTCGGGCCCAGCTCTGAAGTAAGGAGAACAAGCCATGCCATTCTCACGCGCAAAAACTCTTTTCGTGTTTGCCCTCGCCCTGCTGATTGCGTTTCCTGCACCGCTCTTCAGCTTTGCGGGCGGTTCTAACGATACGCTCGATTACCAGACCATCACGCTCATCCGCAACGAGGGCTTCAAGGATTCCCATGTCATGGAGATCATGAGCGAGCTGAGCGACCGCATTGGTCCCCGGCTCACCGGCTCACCCAACATGAAGCGCGCCAATGACTGGACGCGTGATCAGCTTGCCGCCTGGGGTCTGCAGAATGCCCACCTCGAACCCTGGGGGCCGTTCGGCCGCGGTTGGGCGCAGGAATACGTCAGCGTCCGCATGACTTCGCCCGATGTTTCTCCGCTGTTTGCCATTCCCATGGCTTGGACTCCCGGAACCAACGGCGTGGTCCATGGACCGGTGGTCATCGCCAGAATCCAGAGCGTGGATGACCTGGCAAAGTATCACGGCAAGCTCGAGGGCGCAGTCGTGCTCTACGGGAATGCTCCTGACGTGCGCCCGCACGACGAAGCACAGATGCACCGGTATGACGACAAAGGCCTGCAGGAAGTCGCCGGGTATGAAGTACCCGGAGCGCGCCCGCGCAATGTGAACGCTCCGCAATTCAACCCCGATGAAGCGCGCCGGCGCCGCGAACTCGGCGTGCAGTTAAGGAAGTTCTGGGCCGATGAGAAGGTTCTGGCGGTCATTACGCCCGGCCGCGGTGATGGCGGAACCATCTTTGTGCAAAGCGGCGGCGGCTACAAGCCCGGCGAAGAAGGCCTGGTTCCCATGCTGGCCATGGCGGCCGAGCACTATGGCCGGCTGTACCGCCTGGCCAATCGCGATGTCCCGGTTGACGTGGAACTCGACGTCCGCACAAAGTTCACCGATGACGGCGCAACGCAGTACAACACCGTGGCCGAGATTCCAGGCACGGATCCAAAGCTGAAGGATGAAGTCGTCATGCTGGGCGGCCACCTCGATTCCTGGCATGGCGGCACCGGCGCCACCGACAATGGCGCCGGTGTGGGCGTCATGATGGAAGCCGTGCGCATCCTGAAGGCCCTCGATGTCCATCCCCGGCGCACCATTCGGATTGCGCTGTGGAGCGGTGAAGAGGAAGGGCTCATCGGCTCATGCGAGTACGTGCGGCAGCACTTCGGCACGCGCTCGCCCGATAATGACACCTGCCTCAACCGCGCGCCCGGCGGCCCGGGCATGCAGAATGCCGCGCTCAAGCCCCTGGTGCTCAAGCCCGAACAGCAGAAGGTTTCGGTGTACTTCAACGTGGATAACGGCACCGGCAGGATTCGCGGTGTTTATACCCAGGAGAATGCCGCCGCGGTGCCCATCTTCGCGCAATGGTTTGAGCCGTTCCACGATCTTGACGCTCAAACCATCTCCATGCGCAACACCGGCGGTACCGACCACCTGTCGTTCGATGGCGTAGGCATCCCCGGCTTCCAGTTCATTCAGGATCCGGTGGAGTACGACACCCGCACCCATCACAGCAACATGGATGTTTATGAGCGCCTGCAGCCGGCCGACATGATGCAGAATGCCGTGATCGTGGCGGCATTTGTGTACCAGGCCGCAATGCGCGACCAGATGTTCCCGCGCAAGCCCCTGCCCAAAGACACCATGGCGCCAAAGACCGACAGCAACAAGGCATTTATCCCGCTCGAAGGCCAGGGAAGGCCGGGCGGGACGTTCTAATTTCGCCCTTGATCGCAGATTGATGACGTGGGTCCGGCCGCCCTCGGCCGGACAGGGCGTGCGAAGCGCGCCTCCCCTGCTGCAAGAAACCAGCGGTCTGGCCGACCGAGGGCGGTCGGCCCCACGTCATTTCTTATGCTCCGTCGCTCACGCGACCAGGGAACTTCACACCACTCTTACCCGCTTCATCCGCCTGCCGACCTTGACTACACAATCCCGCCCCACCTGCCACGCGACAATCGGATCCTTCTTCACCTCGCCATCCATCCGTACGGCGTTCTGCGTCAGCAGGCGCGCGCCTTCTGAGGCTGATGGCGCCAGGCCCGCTCTCGCTATGAGTTTGTCGAGCCTGACCAGGTCTGCCTCCGAATCGCCTTTGGCCCGCACCTCGGAATATGGCACCTCAACCAGCTCCACGTCATCCGGCGCCTCGTGCCGCTGGAACTGTTTTTCCCAGTCATCGAGCGCCTGCCGGGCGGCGGCTTCATCATGGAAATCCGTAATGATGCGCTGCGCCAGGCCCTTCTTGAACAGCATGGGGTTGGCGCCCTCGCTCGCCTCCCGGCGCATCGCTTCAATGCCTTTCATGCTGATATCGGTAAGCAGCTCCCAGTACCGCCACATCAGGTCGTCGGAGATGCTCATGATTCTCCCAAACATTTCGCGCGGCGCTTCGGCGATTCCGATGTAGTTGCCGTAGGATTTCGACATCTTCTGCACGCCGTCCATGCCTTCCAGCAGCGGCGTGGTCACAACAATCTCAGGCAGCGCCGCGCCATACGCGCGTTGAATGTCGCGGCTCACCATCAGGTTGAACTTCTGGTCCGTGCCACCGAGCTGGGCATCGCATTCCAGCATGAACGAGTCGTATCCCTGCGCCAGCGGATACAGCAGCTCGTGCATCGAGATGGGCTTTTCTTCCTGAAAACGCTTGTGGAAGTCTTCGCGCTCCAGCATCTGCGAAACCGTGTACTTGGCCGATAATCGGATGAAATCGGCGGCGCTGAACCTGGAAAACCACTCGCTGTTGCGGCGAACCTCCGTCTGTTCCGGGTTCAGGATGCGATACACCTGGTCGAGGTAGGTGCCGGCGTTGCGCGTGATCTCTTCTTCCGTGAGCGGCGGGCGCGTCACGTTTCGCCCCGTGGGGTCGCCGATCATGGCGGTGAAATCCCCAATCAGGAAAATGGCCGTATGCCCCAGGTCCTGGAAGTGCTTCAGCTTGCGCAGGAGCACGGTGTGGCCCAGGTGCAGGTCGGGCGCGGTGGGGTCAAAGCCGGCGTACACCCGCATCGGCTTGCCGGTTGCGCGGGAGCGCTCTAGGCGCTCCCGCAGCTCCGGCAGGCGGATGATCTCCGCCGTCCCTTTGCTGATGTATTCGAGCTGCTCATCAACCGGAGCGAACGCAGGCATGCAGCCAAGTTAAAAGCTAAAGGTGAAAAGTGCAATGCGGAGGCAAAAGAGGGGCAGGTATTTGGTGGCCCGTCATATTTTATGGGTGTCATCCCGAGCACCCACGGCAGAGAAGCCGCCGGTGTACGAGCAGAAACTGCCTGGCCCATGCTGGATCCAATCAATCAGTAAAAAATCACTGTCATCCTGAGCCCGCCACGGCGGGCGAAGGACCCCCACAGTGCTTACAATGCGACACCGCACGCAGATCCAACCGCCGCGCCCCGCCCCTACACCCGGTGCTCGATTCGCCGGCCAGTTCCAGGGCCCTCTATCGAAAGCACTTGCGAGTTCAGTTTCTGCAGAGCCGAGCGAGGGATCTGTGGACCAAGCCCGCATTACGCCTAGCTTCGCGATTCTCCCGCCGCGCTGTGCCCGGCCTGTGCCTTGCCGGCACTGAGAGCTGAAGGCGAAGGGCTGGTGGCTTCCGTTCAATTCGGCAATTCCGCAATTCGGCAATTCCGCAATTGCTCAGAGCTGCGCCGGGTTGGTTGCAGCCGGCGGCAGGCGCAGCGGTTCCTCGGGGATGATGATCCAGCAGATGATGTAGCCGAAGAAGGCAAGCGGCAGCGTGAGCAATAGCGCCAGCACCCAGATGAGGCGCACGATGGTGACGTCCTCGCCGAAATATTGCGCCATCCCCAGGGCCACCCCGCCGATCTTGCGCCCCTCCACGCCGCGGTAGAGCCGCCGCTGCGGCGCGGCAAAGCCTACGGTCCGCCCGCAATACGCGCAGAGGTTTGCATCATCCTGAATCTGACGTCCGCACGCGTTGCAATACATGTGCTATGCCCTCATCTGTTTATTGATACGCACGGCGGATGCCCCTGGTTCCGCTGGCTCAACTCGTAGCTGCCAGCGTACAGTGCCGGTCGAAGGCGCCCGTAAGGTCCGCGGCGATGTCTTCCGCATCACGCCCTTCAATGTCCGAGCGCTCCAGCATAAACACCAGCTCCCCATTGCGCAACAGAGCGACTGAAGGGGAGGAAGGCGCATAACCCGTAAAGTAGCTGCGCGCGCGCTCCGTGGCTTCGCGGTCCTGGCCGGCAAACACGCTCACCTTGCGGCCAGGCTGCGTTCCGTGCTCCATTGCCATCCGCACCGCCGGCCTCATGCGCCCCGCGGCGCACCCGCATACCGAGTTCACCACCACCAGCAGCGTCCCTTGCTTTCGCCCCAGCACGGCATCCACCTCCGAAGCCGAGCGCAATTCTTCCACCCCCGCGCGGGTCAGCTCTTCCCGCATCGGTATCAGCATTAGATCGGGATACATAACTCGATTCTAACTTAGAGCAATACTAAAACTGCTGTATCCATAACCCGCTCTGTCATCCTGAGTCCGCCACGGCGGACGAAGGACCCCCGCAAGGCTTGCACCGGTAGCGCGGCTCGGAGGTCCTCCCCTAAGGCTGTTCTGCTGAGCCAGGTCGTATGTGGGGCAGAGAGACATACCAACCTTACTTTCCCTTTAGCCCCGAAACTGCGAAACGGCGCGACTGCGAAATCACCTGCGCCGGCAGCTCCTCCGCTGTGAGCTGAACGCTGCTGTTAATCTTGAATCCGTGCAGGTGCGCGAGAACATTCCATTGGCGCCGCTTGCCACGCTGGGAGTGGGCGGGCCGGCTCGCTATTTCGCAGAAGCTGCCGGCAGCGCCGATGTTCAGGCCGCCATCCGCTGGGCCGGGCAACGCAATGTGCGGCTGTTCGTGCTCGGCGGCGGAAGCAACCTGGTCATCAGCGATGCGGGTTTTCCCGGCCTCGTCCTGAGAATCGCCATCCCCGGAATGGATGATCGTCGCGAGAATGGCAGCTTGATTCTCCAGGCCGGCGCGGGCGTCGAATGGGATGCCGCAGTCGCCCGCGCGGTGGAACTTGGAGCGGCCGGCGTTGAGTGCCTCTCAGGCATACCCGGAACCGTAGGCGGCACGCCGGTACAGAATGTCGGCGCCTACGGCCAGGAGGTCAGCGATACCATCTGCGAAGTGGAAGCGGTTGACCGCGAAACCGGCGAAGTGTCTTCCTTTTGCGCTGCGGCCTGCCAGTTCGCCTACCGCTCCAGCATCTTCAATACAGTCGCGCGTGAGCGCTACGTCATCGTGCGCGTCAGCTTTGCCCTGGAACCAGGCGGCGCTCCCGCCATCCGGTACGCTGACCTCAAGCGCTACTTCTCCGAACACGGACCGGCACAACCCTCGCTTGCCGATGCAAGGTGCGCCGTCCGCGAGATCCGCCGGGCAAAGGCCATGCTGATCTGTGAGGGCGAGGAGGACTGCCGCAGCGCCGGCTCATTCTTCAAGAACCCAATCGTCACCTCGGCGGAAAATCAGCGGCTCGCCGACCTCGCCGCCCGGGCGGGTGCCACCATTCCCAGCTTCCACACCGCCGAGGGACTCAAGGTCTCGGCGGCGTGGCTGGTGGAACACTCCGGATTTCAAAAAGGCTACGCGCGGGGCGCGGTCGGTATTTCCCGCCGGCACGCGCTCGCAATCGTGAACCGCGGCGGCGCCACCGCCGCAGATGTAATTGTCCTCAAGGACGAAATTCAACGCGGCGTGCGCGACGCCTGGGGAGTGGAACTGGTTCCCGAGCCTGTATTCGTCGGCTTCTGACGGGGTGGCCCGTATCGGTCATTGTTCACGGAACTGTGACTATGCATGTGATGGTGATGGAGTCAGGCCCGGTTGAAGCTGTCGCCGTCCGGCAGGATGCATCGGATCGCGACCCGAAAGCCCAGGAAAGCTCCCGAACGGCGGTGATGTTCCACCCATCGGTAGGCGGAATGAAATCAATATCCCCGCCCAGTATCCGGCTCCCGGTGCCCGATTGCTGGTTGTCGAGCGTCGCTGCGGGAGCGCGCCGCCTTCGCGGCAGTTCCGCCGATACCCGGCTGACCACCGTCACTGTGACCACCAACTCGTTTGAACCTGACCCGGCGGGAGCAGCCGAGAGGACACCGGCTGGGATCAGCAATGGCAACAGAAGCGAGCGGGGGGACCGCGATTTGAAACGAAACACCGCAGGGCCGATGTATGCGCGAACGGCTGATAACGTGGTCCAGCCCATGCCATGCCTTATGCACGATCCTTGCCAGTTTCAAATGCCCGGTTTCTCAGCACAAGCGAGTCGAGGCAAGGCCTGCCCTGTTTAGCGGCTGAACATTTGTTCACCGGCTGAACAGTTCCGGCGCTTCCACTCAATCGCCTGCATCCGTAAGAGGCTGGGGTCCGGCGCCCGATCCGGCTCGGCGGTCGTCCAGAAGCCCATAGAGAGTGGTGCGGCTGATGCCGAGAATTTCGGCTGCCTTCACCTTATTGCCTCCAACCCTCTGCAGAACCCGCCGCGCGTGCCGTCGCTGGAGCGCCGCAAGCGACATGAGCGCTTCATCCTCCTGCGGCGCCTTTTCCCGGCGGAGATATTCGGGCAGGTGTTGAACGTCAATGACGTCCGAGGTTGCCATGAGGCAGGCATGCCCGATTACGTTTTCCAGTTCACGGATGTTGCCGGGCCAGTTGTGTCGCCCCAGCAGTTGTTGAGCGCGCAGCGTGAGCCCGTGGATCTCCAGCCCCATCTCCCGGTTGAATTTGCCCAGGAAATGCCGGTGCAGCAGTGGCAGGTCCTCTCTCCGATCCGCGAGGCGCGGCAAGTTGATCTCGAACATCGAAAGGCGGTAGAACAAGTCTTCTCGAAACAGCTTTTCTGCCACCAGGCTCCGCAGCTCCCGATTGGTCGCCGCGATAATGCGAACATCCACTTTTCTCACCACCGGCGAGCCCACACGCTGAACCTCCTTGTGTTGCAGAACGCGCAGCAGCTTGGCCTGGGCGCTAAGCGACAGCTCGCCAATTTCGTCTAGGAACAGCGTACCCCCGTCTGCGTGCTCAAACAGGCCGAGGCGGTCTGCGGTTGCGCCGGTGAACGCTCCGCGCACATGCCCGAAGAGCTCGGTCTCCACCAGGGTTTCCGTAATGGCCGAGCAGTTGCAGGTCAACAGGGGTTTTGCCGAGCTGGCCCCGGCGCCGTGCAGCGCCCGCGCCGCCAATTCCTTGCCCGTGCCGGTCGCGCCGGTCACCAGCACCGTCTGGAACCGGGGGCCGATTCGGCGTATGCGGTCAAAAATCTGCAACATTGGCGCGCTTCGGCCGATGATGCCTTCAAAGCGAAACGTCTCCACCACGCCCTGTTCAAGCCAATCCGCATGCCGCCGCCGCCGCCGTTCCTGCAGCAGCCGCGCCATTCGGTCCTGGAGCTGCCGCACATCAATTGGCTTCTTCAGGTAATCGGCCGCGCCTTTCTGTATGGCCTCGACCGCCGAGCGCGTCGAGTATTGGCCGCTCATCATCGCCACATCTGCTCCCGGGTCTGCTTCAACCATCCGCTGCAGAAGCTCCATGCCGTCCATATCGGGCAATGCCAGATCGAGGAGAACGGCGTGGGGGCGGTTCTGCCGGAACAGGCCCCAGCCCCCTTCGCCGGTACGGGCGCAATACACCTGCACTCCCTCAGACTCCGCAACCGAGCGAATGAACCGGAGATGCTGGTCATCACCGTCAATGACCAGCAAAGTCAGGGCCGCGGGCTCCTGGGTTGCTTTCATGCGAAGCTCGGCTGAGCCTCCAGCACTGTGCGCAGCTTTTGCGCCAGCGCGCTGCGCGTAAACGGTTTCTGCACAAACGCGAGGCTGCCGCCCCGAAGCCCGTGGCCGGCAATCACGCTATCGGCATAGCCCGACATATAGAGAATCTTCGTCTCCGGCCGCGTTAACGCCAGCCGCCCCGCCAGCTCTCTCCCGCTCATGCCCGGCATCACCACATCGGTCAGCAGCAGATCGATTCGCCCCTGGTGCTGCGCCGCGAGTTCGACCGCCTGCGCGCCATAAGAGGCCTCGAGCACCATGTAGCCCAGGCTTCTCAGTAGTTCACAGTTCAACTCGCGAAGAGACTGTTCGTCCTCGACAACCAGCACGGTCTCCGACCCGCGGGGTAGCGCCTCGGTTGTCTGCTCCTTTTCCGCGAACGCCAGCCGCGGCTCCGCTTCCGGCAAGTAGACTTCGAATCGGGCGCCGCGGCCTGGTTCGCTGTGGACTGCCACGTAACCGCCGCTTTGCTTCACGAACCCCTGCACGGTCGCCAGACCGAGCCCCTTGCCTTCCGCTGCCCCTTTGGTGGTGAAGAATGGCTCGAAGACTCTGGATTTGGTCTGCTCATCCATGCCCGCCCCGGTATCTGAGACGCTCAGCACGGCATAACGTCCTGGCGCCACCGCGTTGCCCCATGTTTGCCGGCTCGCGGTCGCGCACTCCTCGCGGCCCAAAACCACTGTTGTGCTTTCCAGAACCAGCCGCCCGCCTTGCGGCATGGCGTCGCGCGCATTGATGGCCAAGTTAATGATGGCCTGCTGCAATTGCGCGGGATCGGCTATGACATGCACCGCAGAGGGGCTGAGCCGGGTGACCAGTTCGATATCTTCCCTCAGCAGCCTCAGGAGCAACCCAGCGGTGTCTCTGATGGCGCCGTTGAGGTCAACATGCTTTGTCTGGAGAATCTGCCTGCGGCTGAATGCCAGGAGTTGGCGCGTGACCTCGGCCGCACGGTGGCTGGCCTTAATGATCTCTTCCATTCGCCTCCGTTCCGGCGCCTCGGCCGGCAGTTGGTGGAGCACCAGGTCGCCGTATCCGATAATCACGCCAAGAAGATTGTTGAAGTCATGGGCTACACCGCCCGCCAACCGCCCGAGCGCTTCCATTTTTTGCGCCTCCAGGAGTTCAGCTTCCATGCGTTTCCGCCCGCTCACGTCGCGGCCGATGGTCTGGATGCCAACCGTTTTTCCCTGCTCCATGATGCGAGTTGAATTGGCCTCAATCCACAAACTGCGCCCATCCTTGCGCACCATTTCCAATTGCGTGTGCTCCGTTCTCTTCCTGCCGGTAAGCACGTTTTTGAATGCAGACCAGCCGTATTCAACGGAAGCCGGCGCCAGCAGATCAATAAGCGAGCGCCCAATGAACTCTTCGGGCTTATACCCGCTGACGCGCAGGACCGCTTTGTTCGCTGATGTGAAACGGCCCTGGGCATCCAGCGTGACGATAAAGTCTTCGGCATTTTCAAACAGCTCGCGGTAATGTTCCTCGCTCGCCGCGGCTTGCTTCCCGGCGCGCTGGAGCGAGGCTGACGAGCGGCATTCCCGCAGGACGGCAATCGGGATGATTGCGAGCGCCCCAATCGCGACATTCACCGCACCCGCCAACCCGGTCCGAGCGGCAGCAGCAAATCCCCCGGCTACCACCCCCGCAGCCAGCATCCATCT
>JAFAIN010000105.1 GCA_019236695.1 Acidobacteriota bacterium
CGAGCCGGGTCACGCGAACAACATTACTATTATTATTGGCTGACTGGAGAAAGGGATGCCAAGTACGTTCGGCATCGCAAAAAGGGAGGCGCGCAGCGCCGGAAGAGACTAGCCCGGCCCGGGAGGGATCAAACGGGATGCGATGCCGCTTCAGGAATGCGAGAAGTTCCCCCCCGGAAATCACGCTTTGCGCGATGCTGGGCATCCCAGTGACAGCTTGAATATCTGCGTCCGTCGGATTTTTGGGAAGTTTTCCGAGCTTCTTTTCCGCCTCGGAGCTCGTCTCGTCACTTGGATCATAGCTATCGGGTGTCCGAAAAGGTTATCGAAAAAGCACTTGGGACGCCGGAAGAACCGATATGACGGGTCAACGCAGACTCCTCAATTTGAGCCTCCGCGAACGTGATCTGTCGTTGTATAGTGCGTATCGGCCCAAGGGGTTTCCGATACATGGGAGGCGAGGGAATGGCTCAAAAAAGCGAGCGCTGGAATGGAGTTTGGACTTTTCTGGCAATTGTGCTGTGTCTCGGGCTCGGCGCAACCGCACAGGTGAGCCCTGATCTGTTTTCCGGCTTGCAGTGGCGCAATGTAGGTCCGTACCACGGCGGGCGGATTGCCGCCGTGACCGGTGTGATCGGCGAACCCGGAACGTTTTATGTTGGCCTGCCGCAAGGCGGAATCTGGAAGACCACCAGCGGCGGCATGACCTGGTATCCCATCTTCGATCAGGTCACGGAAGTGGACAGCATTGGCGCCATCCAGGTTGCTCCTTCGAGTTCGAACATCATTTACGCCGGAAGCGGCGATGCCGTGTCGAGCGCCTCGACCGGCACCAACGGGAACGGGATGTACAAATCCACCGACGCCGGCAAAACCTGGAGGCACATCGGTCTCGATGGCACAACAAAAATCCCGAAGATCGTGGTCGATCCCAAAGATCCAAATATCGTGATTGTGGCCGCCATGGGTGGAACCAGCGCTACTGGTGGGGGAACGCAACGCGGCATTTTCCGCACCGATGATGGTGGGCAGACGTGGACCAACGTGCTGCATATCGACGACCAGACTGGCGGCCGCGACCTTTCGTCGCCTTTTGACGAGCCGAACGTGATTTTTGCCACTACCGAAGCCGAGTCCCGGGGATTTCCTGCCGCCGCGCCAGCAGGAAGCGGCGCGGCCGCCCAGGGCCCAACCCGCACCCGCCTCTACAAGTCGCTCGACGAAGGCAAAACCTGGACGGAAATCACCTCGAATCCATTGACCACCGGGCGCATAGGCGTAGGCGTCGCCATGCACACTCATGGGCGGCGAATTTACCTGGTCGGCGCAGGCCCGCAGAATGCTTCCGGGCTTTTCCGCTCTGACGATCAGGGCGCCACCTGGAAGCACATGGCCGGCGACGATACTCGCATCCGCGGCGGCGACTACATCTGCGGCGTGTGGGTCGATACGCAAAATCCCGATGTGCTCTACACGCTCAGCACCGCGGCTTATAAATCAACTGACGGCGGGCAGTCCTTCGTGGCCTTCAAGGGGGCTCCCGGCGGCGAAGACATGCACGATATCTGGATTGATCCCACCGATAACCGGCGAATGCTGTTCGGAGTGGACCAGGGCGCGGCCATTACGTTTGATGGCGGCCTCGCCTGGAGCAGCTATTACGCCCTGCCCATCGCGCAGGTCTACCACGTCTCCACCGACAATCGATACCCCTACTGGATCATGGCTTCGCAGCAGGATACGGGAGCCATAATGACGCGCGCGCGCGGCGACGTAGGCCAGGTTTCAGAGGTCGATTGGATGCCGCTTCCCTCTTCCGAGTTCGGCACGCTGACGGCCGATCCCAACGAACCCAACATCATCTACGGGCTGGGCTACGGCGCCGCCGGAGGCGGCAGCAGCCTGGTGAAAATCAATCTCACCACCGGCCAATGGGAAAACACCGCGCCCAATTTTGGGGTCAATGGCACGAAATATCATTCCTACCGGGATGCCTGGCGGAGAATCGATCCCTTCGATTCGCATGCCATCTACACCAACATGCAATGCCTGATGGTGTCGCACGATATGGCCCACTCCTGGGCGGTCTCCAGCCCCGACCTGACGGTTGAGAAAGGCAAGCCCCAGGCCGCCTGCGGTACACCCGCGCCGGCAGCCGCTCCGGAACCGGCCGCTGCCGCGGCCGGCCGCCCTCCCGCCTCCCCGCCGCCTCCCTACATCGCCGATTTCGCCGTGTCCACCGTGCGCAAGGGCGTGTTCTGGACGGTCAGCAGCAATGCGCAGATTTACAACACCATGGACGGCGCGCACTGGAATAACGTGAGCAACGTTGGCGAAAGCGAGAAGGTCAACTTCAACACCATTGAAGCGGGCCACATTGACGCCAACACTGCCTACATCAGCGCCCGCGCGGCCGGCAACGGCCCCGGCGGCTCCGGCGCCCCCGCCCGCAATGTCCCCCTGATATGGCGGACCCATGATGGCGGCAAAACCTGGACGAAGATTGTCAACGGATTGCCCGCCGACCAGCCCACCGGAAGCTGGGTCAACGTTGTTCGCGAAGATCCCAAACAGAAGGGTTTACTCTTCGCCGGAACCGAGACCACCATGTATGTATCGTTCGATGATGGCGATCATTGGCAATCGCTGCGGCAGAACCTGCCCAGCACCTCCATCCGCGACATGGTGTTCCACACCGGCGATCACATGAGCGACCTGGTGATCGGAACCTATGGCCGCGGCTTCTACGTGCTCGATGACACTACGCCTTTGCGCGAAATTGCCGCCCAATCGCAGGCGAAGTCCCAGGAAATCGCATCTGCTCCCGTCTATTTCTTCAAGCCGGGGGATGCCATCCGCGCGCGCGTCAGTGATAATTGGGATCAGCCATTGAATCCTGAGCTGCCGCACGCGCCCAACCCGCCCTACGGGGCCATCCTCTACTATCACTTGAACCATCAGCCTTCCGGCGAAATCAAGCTGCAGGTATTCGACGCGGAAGGGAAGCTGGTGCGCACCATGTCGAGCGTTCCGCCGGAGCTTCCCGAGCGCTGGCCCTACCCGGAATACTGGGTGGCAAAAGGTTCTGACCTGGCGCTGCCCAGCCAGGCAGGCACCAACCGCACAAATTGGGACCTGCGCTGGGACGATCCGCCGGCGTTTAATCTTGACCTGGAAAACCAAATGAATGTGGCGCCCGGCGGATTCGTCACCCCCGGTCCGCATGGCCCGCAGGTGATACCGGGCGTCTATACGCTAAAGCTCACCGTCGAAGGAAGAACCTATACGCAATCCGTCACCGTGCACAACGATCCGCGCGTGGGTGAAGGCGCGAAAGTCATGGCTGACTTGCGCGCCAAAAACAGGCTCATGCTGCTGGCCTACGAAGGAGCAAAGGATGCCGCCGCCGGAAACGCGGAAGTGCTGGCCGTGCGGCAGCAGGTAACGTTGTTGAAAGCCAAACAACTCGCCGGCGATGTCGCCAAAGCCACAACCGACATCGAGGCAAAACTCACCACCTTCGGTGGAGTAGCGCCCGATCGCAGCGGGCGCGGGGGAGGCGGCTTTGGCGCCCGCCGCACACCCGCTCCCGGCGCAATCACCCCGTTCAATGCCCTGAACAGCAGCTTTAATACCGTGGTCAGCACCTCGCAGGTCGGGTTGGATGAAGCCCCATCCCAGGCTCAGATTGATACCTGGCAGGACGCCTGCAGCAAATATAACGAAACCCTGGCCGCATGGAAAAAGATGCAGTCGCAGGATCTGGTCGCTTTTAATTCGCTGTTGAAAGGAAACAACCTGACGGCGCTCGATATCTCGCCGAGCGGGCTGAATGATCCGCCGTGTACATTCGCGGAGCCCGCGCCGGCAAAGAAGCATGCTGTGCGCATTCAATGATGATGCCCGCCGGTGCGGGTTGTTACGGCAATGAACAGTTAACTCGAGGGGCGCGCTGAGTGGCGTTGCCAACCAGGGCGGCTGTCATTCTGAACCCGCCCTGGCGGGTGAAGAATCTGGGAGCTCACCGTAGTTACGCCGCGGTTGGTCGTCCTCCTCGGCGCTTCGCCCCGCCTGCAGGGAGCGGGAGCCGCTCTCCTTGCTCAACCCCATCTTCATTGCGCGACGACTTACGGTTGCGGCTGGGATAGAGAGCTCCCAGATCCTTCGGCCGCAAGCGGCCTCAGGATGACTCTCGCGTAACGCGACGCCCGCTGCGCCAGCCAATCCTCACTGGTTGCGCAACGCCACCATGGGTTCCACGCTCGCCGCTCGCCGCGCCGGAATCGCCGAGGCCAGCAGCGCCGCCAGGCTCAGCGTCAGCGCCGACAGCGCGAGCATGACGGGGTTCCAGGGCTTCACGCCAAACAATTGATCGCTCATCAGCTTGCCGGCCGCGATTGCTGCCGGAATGCCGAGCCCAGTGCGATCCCGATCTGCGAGAACGCGCCGCGCAACACCATCATCACAATCCGCCTGCGGCCTGCTCCCAACGCCATGCGAAGGCCAATTTCGCCCGTCCGTTGTTCCACTCCGTAAGCCATAACTCCATAGAGCCCGATGGCGGCCAGCAGGAGCCCAAGCCCGCCGAACAGCGCGGTGAGAGTTGCGATCATGTCTGGCTGCTGGAAATCATCGCCCAGGACTTTTCTATAAGAGTAAACTCCATAAAGAACCAGATTAGGATCAATGCCGGCTAACGCTTTGCGCACGCGGTCTTCCATGCCGGGTGGATCGCCCGGCGCCCAGATCACGATGTGGCTCAGATAGTGCGACGAGACTTCCGCGCTCATGAACGCGGGGTCGTCATACACGTTGGTCTGCGCCTCCGGCACCCAGAACATCGGGCGCACCGGTTCTTTCATGCCCCAGGTCATGTAGCGCATGTCGCGCACCACGCCCACGATCTCATAGCTTCCGGAGTACTTTATTTTGCCTTCTCCGAAGTGCTGGCCGAGGGGATCCTGATCCTTGAAAAACCTCCGGGCAAACGCCTCATTGATAACGGCCACCTGGCGAGTCGCCGCTGTGTCGTGCTCCGTAATCGGCCGGCCGAGAACAATTTTCGTGCCCAGGGTCTCGAAGAAGCCCGGCATCACGCGGGCGAATCCTGCTCCCGTATCTTCCTTGGCACCCGGCTCCGGCCGCCCCTCCACGCGAATGCTGTTGTTCCAGCTATCGCCGCTCATGGGCGCATACTGCACGGCGGCAGCCATGCGCACCCCGGGAATCTGCTGCAGGCGGTCGAGAATTTGCCGGAACAGCGGTTCCATCTGGTCCGCCTTGTAGCTGCCAAGCCCGGGATTGATCCAGGCAATGTACCGGCCCCTGGTCTCGAATCCAAAATCCTGCCGCTGCAGGTTGCGCAGGTTTTGACCGAGCAAAGCCGCCGCCGAGAGCAGCACCAGCGACATGGCAGCTTGCGCAACTACCAGCCCGCGCTGCGCCCACGAGCCGCGCCCTGCCACCGTGCGGCTTGCGCCGCGGAGCGCCTCGATGGGCTGAGCCCGCGAGGTCATCCATGCCGGCGCGATGCCGAACATGATGCCGGTGAATACGGAGATGCCCAAAGTGAACAGCAGCACCGGCAACGATGGCCTCGCGCTGATAGGTACATAGTTATCAGGGCCGCCGGTCTGGAAGGCGAGATGCAGAATCAGCCTGGTTCCGGCGTACGCTACAGCGATGCCCAGCGCTCCCCCGGAGGTCGCCAGAATGACGCACTCCACCAGGGACTTGCGAATCAGCCGCAGGCGTGGCGCGCCCAGCGCCACCCGTATCGAGGTCTGGCTGCGGTCCTTCAAGCCGCGCGCCAGCATAAGGTTGGCAAGATTTGCACAGGCCACCAGCAACACACAGCCAGCGGCGATCAGAAGCAGCTTCAATCCATCCTGATACTGATCGCGCAGGGCTGCCGTGCCGGCGCCCCCGGGAATGATGTGCAGCGTCTGTTGCTGCCATAACTCCTTCTCCGACGGGCCCATATCCGCAACGTGACTGGCCAGCCAGTCATACAGTTCAACCTTTAACTTTGCTTCCAGCGACTGGGGATTAACTCCCGGACGAACTCTCCCAATCAGGTCGAGGAAGCTGGTGCTGGGCAGCTTCACCCGCGGCTCTGTTTTCGACAGCAGAATCTCGCTGCTCAGCGGCAGCCAGAAATCCGGCATTCCCGAGCCGGCCAGCTTGGCGCCAAAGAATCCCGGCGCAGCCACGCCGATTACAGTGAAAGCATGCCCATTGATCTGGTATCCGGCGCCGGCGACAGAAGGATCGGAG
>JAFAIN010000287.1 GCA_019236695.1 Acidobacteriota bacterium
TGATGGAAATCCCAAAACCGGGGATTCCCACATTCCCACCGCCTCGGCTACTGCTGCGGGCCATTAAACCGGACCAAAGTGTAAACCATGTGCCCGGTCTAAAATGTAAAGTATGTCCCCGGCTTGACATGTGGGTCGCGCCTACGGTGCTGGGTCAGCCGGACGAGGCATGCGGGGCTTAGCGCGGCGGGAGGGGCGCGTAGCGGGCGATAGTGCCGGGCGGGGTCCACAGATCCCTCGCTGCGCACGGGATGACAGCCCCAGGGAGTATGTGGCCAGGCAGCGATCCTAAAGCTCGCGCAAGGCTACGGCTGCACCTACGGCGCTCAGAAACTGACCTGGTGTGTACAATTGCCCGCCATGAAGGCTGCCATCCTGCTGGTAATCCTTTCGGCGGCTGCCGGAGCGCAGTCGCTTTCCGAGCTCGCTCAACCGCATGATTACGTTCAGCATCGTTCATCGAGCTACGATCGCAGCGGCGCGAACGCTGATTTCCGCGAGATTCCGGCCGGGGGCACGCTCACGCTGATGGATGAAGACGGCCCTGGGGAGATCACGCATTTCTGGTGCACCATTGCGACCCGCAACGCCGATCATTTGAAGGCAATGGTTTTGCGAATGTACTGGGATGGAGAGAGCACACCCAGCGTGGAGGCGCCAATCGGCGATTTTTTTGGCCAGGGGCTGGGAGAATACCACCCATTTGAATCCACGCCGCTGAAAATCGGCTCCATCAAGGCGCTGAATTCGTTTTTTTCCATGCCGTTTGCGCGGCACGCACGCATCACCGTAACGAATGAATCGAGCATTCCGACCGAGGCGTACTACTACAACATTGATTGGCGCGCTTACCGGCAGCCTCTGCCGCCCGGCACGCTCTATTTCCATGCCCAGTTCCGGCAGGCAGCGCCCAACCGCGGCTGGACCAATCAGTGGACTTCCAACGGCGATCCCCGCGTGGAAGATCGCAAGAACCTGACGGGTGAAGGCAATTACGTATTCCTTGAAGCCCAGGGCCACGGCCATTTTGCGGGCGTAACGCTTTCCGTGCTTCAAAACCAGGATGGCTGGTGGGGCGAGGGCGATGACATGATCTTTGTGGATGGCGAGAAGCTGCCCTCCATTAACGGCACCGGGTCAGAAGACTATTTTCTCGGCGCCTGGGACTTTGGCGGGAAGCCGTTCGCCTACTCATCATTCGGGGCGCCGGTAGTGGGCGAGGAGAAAGCCGGCAGCCGTTCCAGCGTGTATCGCTTTCACCTGGATTCACCGGTTCCATTCACCAGGTCAATCCGGGTGACCATCGAGCACGGGCACGCCAACCACCGTTCAGACAATTACTATTCGGTCGCCTACTGGTATCAGGCAGAGCCGCATGCCGCCTTTCCTCCGCTGCCGCCGCTGAACGAGCGGCTTCTCAAGCTGTTTCCCGTGGGCGGCCCGGGGAACGCGGAGAAGCTGCCGTAGACCGGGGCGGTAGCCGCAGAGAGAATGCGGATCCCTCCCCCCTCGCCGAACTCAGGGTCGGGATGACAATTCAGATTGAGTACGGTCCCAGGACCTTGCTCGGAGTGCAGACGGCTCTTAAGATTACGATTACGATCAGGTTTCCTGGTTCTCTATGTCGCTGAAATTCGGCTCGCGGCAGCTTGTCTCGGAGATGGGGGCTGCCGCCGCGCCAATCATTGCGAAAATCGGCGGCCGGCCGCTCCAGCCGAATCGCGGCACGCCGCTGAATCTGGACTGGGTGGCGAAGGCCCGGGCCAACACCAGCGCCATTGAACGGCGCGCAGCAACGCTGGCCGCGCGCCGCACCGTAAAAAAAGAATGGCAGGCAGCGTGGCTGCTCCGCGCCATCGCTTGCATGGATTTGACTACGCTTTCGGGTGATGACACGGCCGAGCGTGTGCGACGCCTGTGCGCCAAGGCGCGGCGGCCACTGCAGGATCATCTGATCACCCAGCTCGGAGTCCAGGACCTTGGCATTACGGTGGCCGCCGTCTGCGTGTACCACACGTTTGTGGACACGGCATTAAGGGCACTGGAGGGTACCGGCATCCGGGTGGCGGCGGTTTCCACCGGCTTCCCCACCGGGCTTTCGCCACTGGCCGAGCGAGTGGGCGAAATTCGACGCTCGGTTGAGGCAGGGGCACAGGAAATCGATGTCGTGATCACGCGCGCCCACGTTTTTGCCGCCAACTGGCAGGCCCTCTATGACGAAATTGCTACGTTCAAAGAAGCGTGCGGCGCGGCGCACATGAAAGTGATTCTGGGCGCCGGCGATCTGCTGACCTTGAGGAATGTGGCGCGGGCGTCGCTGGTGGCGATGATGGCAGGCGCCGATTTCATTAAGACGTCGACCGGCAAAGAACCCACCAACGCAACGCTTCCGGTCGGGGTGGTGATGACCCGAGCCATTCGCGAATACGCGCACCACGCCGGCATGGCAGTCGGGTTTAAGCCGGCAGGCGGCATTCGCACGGCAAAGCAGAGCATGGAGTGGCTGGCGCTGATGAAAGAAGAGCTGGGCATCCCCTGGATGGCGCCCGAACTGTTCCGTTTCGGCGCCTCGGGCATGCTGGCCGACATTGAGCGCCAGCTCGAACATTTTGCCACCGGAAGGTATTCGGCGGAATACCGCCACCCGGTAGCCTGAATGTTTAATTTGAAATGTGAAATGGAAAAAGTGAAAAATGGATCAGCCTGAATGTCTAATTTGAAATGTGAGGTGTAGAAAGTGAAAAATGGATTCTTACTTTTGACATTTCAGATTCCACATTTCACATGAGCTTATGTCCGTAGCCGAAAAATACCTCACCCTGGAATACGGGCCGGCGCCCGAGGATCCCAAGGAAGCGCTGCAGTGGCTCGACGGGCACGAGCGCCGTTTTGGACACTTCATTGGCGGCGCGTTCCGCCCACCCGCAGCCGGCGAATACTTCGAGACTCACGATCCTGCCACCGGCGACAAGCTTGCCATGGCGGCGCAGGGTTCGCCCGAAGATATCGGCGCCGCGGTGGCGGCAGCCCGTACGGCTCTAGAGCCATGGCAGAAGCTCAGCGGCCACGCACGCGCCCGCTATCTGTACGCGCTGGCGCGCCACATCCAAAAACACTCCAGGCGGCTGGCCGTATTGGAGACAGTGGATAACGGCAAGCCGATCCGCGAGAGCCGCGATATCGATATCCCGCTCGTTGCCCGGCACTTTTACTACCACGCAGGATGGGCACAGATCGTGGAGCGCGAATTCGCCGGCTATGTTGCGTGCGGCGTGGTGGGGCAGGTAATTCCGTGGAATTTCCCGCTCCTCATGCTGGCATGGAAAATCGCTCCGGCTCTGGCGTGCGGCAACACCGTGGTGCTCAAGCCCGCCGAGTTCACGCCGATTACGGCGCTCGCATTCGCGGAGATCTGCCACGAAGTCGGGCTGCCCCCGGGAGTGGTGAACATTGTGACGGGTGACGGCCGCACCGGCGCCGCACTGGTAGAGCATCCCGGCGTGGATAAAATCGCCTTCACCGGCTCAACCGAGGTGGGCCGCACCATCCGGCGCGCCACGGCGAGGAGCCACAAGAAGATTTCGCTCGAACTCGGCGGCAAGTCGCCGTTCATCATCTTCGAGGACGCCGACCTGGATTCCGCAGTCGAAGGGCTGGTAGATGGAATATGGTTCAACCAGGGTCAGGTGTGCTGCGCAGGATCGAGGCTGCTGATGCAGGAGAGCATTGCCGAGCCCCTGGTGCAGCGCATTCGCGCCCGAATGGGAACGCTGCGCATCGGCTCGCCGCTCGATAAGGCAATCGACATCGGCGCCATCGTGGCGCAGGTGCAGCTCGACCGCATTCGCAGCATGGTGAAACAGGGCGTGGAAGAGGGCGCTTCCTGCTGGCAGCCGGAAACGGCTCTCCCCGAAAGGGGCCTGTTCTATCCGCCAACCCTGTTGTGCAACGTTCATCCCACCTCGACGGTCGCCCAAGAGGAGATTTTCGGTCCCGTGCTGGCGGCAATGACCTTCCGCACACCGGCCGAAGCGGTAGAACTCGCCAACAACACCACTTACGGGCTGGCGGCCAGCGTGTGGAGCGAAAGCATCAACGTGGCGCTGCACGTGGCGGCGCAGCTCAAAGCAGGTGTGGTGTGGGTGAACAGCACAAACCTGTTCGATGCGGCGTGCGGTTTCGGCGGCTACCGCGAAAGCGGCTACGGGCGAGAGGGCGGCCGCGAAGGCCTGCTCGAATACCTGGAGCCGCAGTGGTTCAAGCAAGCCGCGGCGCTGCCGGACCGTGGTGACGCGGAAGTATCCGGGCAAGAAGTTGACGGCCGGCAGCCGCCGCCTGACGGCTCCCTGGAGCTGCCGGCAATTGATCGCACGGTGAAGCTCTATATCGGCGGCAGGCAGGCGCGCCCGGATTCCGGTTATTCATCGCCGGTTTACGGGCAGGATGGCGCCCTGCTTGGCGAAATGCCGCTGGGCAACCGCAAAGACATCCGCAACGCGGTGGAAGCCGCGCACAAGGCCGAGAACTGGGGCAAAGCCACTGCACACAACCGCGCCCAGGTGCTTTACTACATCGCCGAAAATCTGGCGCAGCGCGAGCATGAGGCCGCCGCCGGACTGGCGCGGGTGGTGGGCGAAGAGCAGGCCGGCCGCGAAGTTCGGGCCGGGATTGAGCGCATTTTCGCCTATGCTGCATGGGCCGATAAGTTTGATGGAGAGGTGCATCAT
>JAFAIN010000326.1 GCA_019236695.1 Acidobacteriota bacterium
TCGAGTGACTCTGCCGAATTCGCAATCTTGAGCACATAGCGATCCCCGGACTGCGTTGTGCAGAGGAAGTTCTGGTCGCGCTCGCTGGGCAGCGGTTCTGCCGTGACGCTGAGCCCGTAGAGCTCCTGCACCACAATATGGACCTGGGCGGCGTGGAAACGCGGTGCAGTTTGTACGAGCGAGAGGCTCACAGTCTGATTCTAAAAGGAAGGACAAACAAAACGACGCAGAGGACGCGGCGGGCGCTGAGGATTGGATACTCTCTTTTTCCTCTGTGTCCGTTGCGTCCTCTTGCGTTTTGCTGTTTCTTACTCGGAACCGACGACGATGACACGGAAGCTGCCGGGCACCATCGTGGGCCGCGGCCGCTGGGCCGGCTGCCCCGCCGGGGCGCCGGCAGGTGCTTCGGCCTGGGGAGGAGGCGCCTGAAAGTCGGCGGTCACCAGATACACCCTGTGATTCTTTGTATCCACCGTCATGGTGCGGGCACGCGGCTCGGTTTTCAGGTCCTGGGCAACGCTGTACTGATCGCCCCCATCCTGATGCACGATGGTGAGGGTTCCGTCGCCGTTCGAGCTGAAGGCCAGCTTGCGTTCCGGATCCCAGCCGTTGGCGTCCACGCCGGCGCCAATGGCGGGCGTGGCAACCACCTTTCCGTTATCGGCGTTCACCACGGCCATAATCTTGTTGTGGCAGCCGGCAAAAAGGCGGCGGTTCTTCTGATCCATGGCCAGGCCGCTCGGCTCCTCACATGGCTTGATGGACCAGGTGTTCACGACCTTGTTGTTACGCGCATCAATCTGCTGGATCTCGCTCTTGTCTTCTATGTTGACGAACACCATGCCTTTGCCGTCGCTGGCAGCGGTCTCCGGCTTGCCGTCGAGCGTGATGTTGCCAATGACGGTGTCATTCGTGGCGTCAATGGCGGTGGCATTGCTGGTGCGGCCGTTAAAGGTGAATACGCGTTTGGTGGCCGGGTCGTAAAGAATGGCGTCAGGATTCTGCGCGCCCTCGAGTTTGACCTTGCCGGTTTCCTTCAGCGACTTGAGATCGAACACGGTTACATCGTTCGAGCGGCCGTTCGAGGTGAATCCTTTGTTCAACGAATCGGCCAGCGCAATCCCGTGAATGCCATCGGTTCCGGGAATGTCTCCCACCGGTTGCCCGGTATCGCCATTGATGACCATGACGTGATTGCCACGGCTGATGAAGACGTTGTGGGTGTTCGGATCAGCCGTAAGGTAATCCCATCCACCTTCGCCACCGACTTTGTAGGTGTTCAACACCTTATATGAAGGAGTGGCGGCTGCCGCCAGCAGCGTGACGGCTACGCCGAGGGTGGCCAGCAAAGCAATTCTGGAAGACAAAGATTTCATAAAGCCTCCTGTTCGAAGCGGAAAATCGTAACAGAAGGTGATTGAGGCAGCGAGGCACTTTGCTTAAATTCTCAAAAACTTAAGAAATAAAAAGGCGCCCCCTTGCGAGGCGCCTTTTGCGAAGCCGCGAACCCAAAATCAGGGCTTTTTGGGAGGGGTGGCCGTGGCGCCGGGGACTGCCGGACGCGGTGCGCCGGTTGCCGGCGGCCTGGCCGCTGCGCCCGCGCCAGTGGAGGGCCGGGGAGCGGAAGGCGCAGGGGCAGGTACGCCCGATTCCTTGTTATAGAGCTCGATGACCTTCTGGGTCACGTCAGCGGCCTGCAGGTTTGCCCAAAGCACCGGGGTCTGCTGGTCCGAAACGCTCAAAATTACGACGTAGCCGTTTTCCTTGGCGTACTTGTCGAGCACTTTCATGATCTTCTGACCAATGCGGGTGCCAATGTCATTGGCTTCGCTCTGGTAATCAGCCTGAGCGCCCTCCGCGCCCTGCTGCAGCGAGCGCTGCTTCTGCTCGATCTGCTTGGCGAGCTGGTTGCGGGCATCGTCATTCATCTTCTCGCCCTGCGCCTTGAGCTGAGTCTGCAGGCCCTGGATGTCGGTGTTGAGCTTGGCCAGTTCCTGCTGCTTGGGCTCGAATTTTTTGTTCAGGGCTTCAATGTCGCGCTGGCCTTCGTTGCAAGCCTGAATAGCGCCCTGAATATCAATGATGCCGACTTTGGTGGCCGCCGGCAGACTTGCGGCCGGGGTGTCGGAAGCCGGGGTTGCGGCTGGGGGCTTGGCGGCCGCAGCGCCGTCCTGCGCAAAGGCCGCGAGAGATACGGCAAGCGCCGCAGCCAAAGCGATGCGGGAAAACATGCTTTTCATGTGCTTTGTTTGAACTCCTTCAGTTCATCCTGATCTTTTGAAGCTCCTGAGAACCTCGTCAGCGAGAGGAACCACCTGGGTGCACGCAGCTTTAGTCAGGAGAGAATGCAGCAACATTATAGCGCAATCGGGCCTTGTTGAAGTTAGAAAAGCTCAACCACAAAGGGCACAAAGGGTCACAAAGGACCGCGAATTGCGGCCGCGGCGCTTCCGTAGTTCCTCCATACTCCCATCCTCCCTGTGGACCTTCCCGGCAGGCGAAGCGACGCGCCGAGGAGGACGGCGGACGTCAGCGTAGGGAGGATGCGTCTCTGGATTCTTCAGCCGCTACGCGTCTCCAGAATGACAATCGAGAATGACACTCGCGTTGGTGCGAGGTGCAGCATAGGTGCCCGGGTAAGGCGCTCAGAACGTGGTCGCCACCGTAAAGCGGAACGTATGTTGCGGCTCTTCCATGCGATAGTTTGGGGCAAACAGGCTCTGCGTGCGCAAAAAGGTAGCGTTGCCGGCGGCGCCGGCGGGGAACATGTTCCGGGTGATGGGATTCGGCGAATTGATGGTGTCGTTGAGGCGCAGGGTGTTGAAGGCGTAATAAATGCGGAACGGGGCGTTGATTACGGGCAGCAGAAGCTGCAATTCAAGCCCGTTCGACATGCGCGGCTGCCAGTTGGTTGCGCTTACGATGCGCGCCCCGCTGCCAAAAGTCTGCAGGGCGCCTCCGCCGCAGCCGTTGGTCTGATTGGGATCAAGATATGGGCATCCCAGCGCCGTGCCGTTCAACTGAGCCAGCGCCGAGGAGGCAATCTTCACCTGCGAGGGACGGACAATGCCATCGGTGCCGACGTCGGTAAAGGCGGAGAGAACCACGTGCTCGGGCACGATGGTGATGCGGTATTCCAGGTTGCTCCAGCCTTCGGTGTCGCCGCCAACGTAAGGCAGAATCTGATACGTGGCGAGCGGCACTGAGACGGTGCCGGCGCGCGAATTGCCGGGATTTACCGGGATACCGAAGCCGGAGGTCGGGCAGGTGAGCGTGACGCTGGCCAGGCAGGGATCTGCGGGGCTGACCAGCGGCACGTTATTGAGCACCGGGATGAAGACTACGGGCGAGATGGTGCGGATATCGAATCCGCGCAGGTCCTGTTCTCCGCCCATCAGCATGCGCTGCCACGGCGCCGGGCCAAGGCCGGCATAACCGGTGATGAATGCTCCGGTGACATGGTAGGCGAGCGTGGTGCGCCCTCTCGAGCGGTCAGCCTTGCTGCGCGGCTTGAGCCCCTTCATATTAACGAACTGCTTCCAGTCCACGATGGGCTTGACGTAGCGCGTATTACCGCCCAACCCGGCGACGTCAGCCTGAAGTGCGAACTGATGGCCGCCGGTGGGATTGAAGCGGGCATTCACCGTATCAAACGTGAAGCTGGGCTGGACGTGGCTGGTGGTAATGCCGTTGAGGGCGCTGGGGCCGTTGATGTTGCGGAAGCTGAGCTGCTCGAAGGTAATCTGCGAAACCGTGCTGAAGGGCGTAATGCTGGTGACGTCGAAGGCGTAAGTGAGGCCCACGCGCTTCAGCGAACGCGGCAACTGATAACTGGCATACGTGCTGAAGCCGAAGGATGAGGTGTTGTAGTTGGTGAGCAGGGCCTGCTCCGAGGAGGGAATGTTGAGGTTGCGGCCGTAAAGAATGTTGAGCTGCTGCGCCTGGTTGTAATTGAACTTCTGCCCGTAAACCGTGAAGCCGGTCTGGATGGGGCGGTCAAACAGGTAGGGCTCGCTGAACCCGAAGCTGGCGCTGCGGCTGATGTTGCCGAGGTTCACGGCAATCGACAGGGTTTCGCCCTTGCCCAGCAGGTTGTTGGTGGAGTAATTCATGCCAATGAACGACCCTTCCAGCCCGCTGATGCCGCCGCTCAACCCGATCTGATTTTTCTGTTTCTCACTCACCTTAAGGCCCAGATCGACGGTTCCCTTGGCTTCGTCCTTGGAGACGGTGGTGTCTCTTTCGGGATCAATTTTGTTGAAATAGCCCAACTGGTTCAGGCGCAGCACGCTGAACTCCCAGTACTTCTGGTTGTACAGGCTGCCTTCATCGAGGATGAGCTCGCGCCGGATCACCTTGTCGCGGGTGGTGGTGTTGCCGGAGAACTCGATGCGCCGCACCGAGAACTGCTTTCCCTCTTCAATTTCGATCTTGATGTGAACCAGCTTCTTTTCGTCATCGGGCTCGATTTGCGGGATGGCGGTGAAATTGATGTAGCCGGCGGCGGCGTACTGATCCTTAAGGTTCTTGATGCCGGAGCGCAGCTTATCGATATTGAAGAGGTCGCCATCGCGCAGCGGGAACTGCGCGCGCAGCGCGTTATTGTTGGCGATGGCCTTGTTGCCGGAGAAATCAATTCCCGAGACGTGGTAGCGCTCGCCTTCTTCCACGGTGAAATGAATATCGACGGCCTTGCCGGGTCCGTGCTGGATGAGCGGAATGTGGAACCCCTTATGCCCGGTATCCTTCATCGTGGTCTGCGGGTATTCCACGGTGGCCTTGTAGAATCCGCGATTCTGGAGCGCCTCGCGCACCAGTTCGGTATCGTCACTCAAACGGTCGGCATTGAAAGTGCGAGCCCACAGGTTTTCCAGGAAGATGGAATGGGGGACGCCGATGGGCCTGGCGCCTTTCATTGCCGCCCGCAGATCGCGGCTGCGGACCGCCTTGTTGCCTTCAAATGTGATCTTGCCAACCTTGACCTTGGTTCCTTCCTTGATAATGAAGGTGACGGAGACACGGCTGGCGCTCATCTGCCGGACTTCGGGGCGCACGTCGGCGAACTGGTGGCCATGGGCCGCCAGCATCTCCTTCAGCACGGCGCGGGCGTGCATCACCCGCGTGGGATCGTACTGGCTCTCCTGGGTGACGTTGACCTTGCGCTTCTTGAACTCATCGAGCAGGTCAGACTGGGTCATGGAGTTCAGGCCCACATACTTTACTTCGCCAATGGTGGGTTTTTCTTTCACGTAAACGTGCAACAGCGCGCCTTTGGCGGTGTCTTCGCGCTCGAAGCGCAGATCGTCGAAGTAGCCGCTGTTCCAGAGCGAATGGAAGTCGCGCTCCAGGACCTGCGGATCGAGGATGTCGCCGGGCCGGCTGCTCATGCGCGAGCGGATGGTTTCGGTGGGGATGCGGCGGTTGCCGTGGACAACGATCTCGCTGAGCACGGCTTCATTGCTCGACCTGGCCTGGGCAGCGGGCCTGGCAGAAGCCGGAAAATCGAACGCGCTTGCCGAAAGCGAGGCCAGCAGCACCGCGCAGAACAGCAGAACAGTCTGTGGCTTCAGGCTCTTTGGCATGCCAGGTGCGGGAGGGGCGACTCTGTGCTCAGTTCTCACAGGGGCAAATGGCCGAGGCCTGGCGTTTATGACCGGCCGGAAGGCAAGCAAACGCTCGGCAGTGCAATGGCGAACGCCCCAAAAGAACGAATAAATAAAGGAAACCCTCAGCTTGAGATCCGGGAACGACAATTATAACGGCATGACTGCAGACCGCCAATTCGGGAAATCACCTCAGAGGGCAAAACCCAGGGCGGGCGGAAGAGTCGCGGGGGAGGCCAGCGCAAAAGGCAAAAGGAAAAAGTCAAAAGGGTGGATGCGCTTCCCGCGGTGCCGGGGCCTGATTTGCCTGCTGCCTGTGGTCGCATCTTCTCATTCCCGCAGCTTTTCGACTTCCACCAGGCAGGAGTAGAAGGTAGGGCCGCCGCCCATATCGGCGAGGCGTTCGGAGGTGAGGGCGTTGAGCGTGACCCGGCTTTTTGCGAACCTGCCCCAACCCAGCTTCGCCGCGACCACCCCTGGCTGAACCGCGCCATTCACGTAGGCGTTCAATTCGAGCTCGCCGCGACCATTCCACACGCGCACGCGGTCGCCATGGTGGATGCCGCGCGCAGCGGCATCGGCGGCGCTGATCTCGAGAGCGCCCGTATCTTCGAGCGGCTGCAGCGACTCGATGTTGCAGAACGTGCTGTTCAGGAAGTTATCGGCTTTGCGCGCCAGCATTTCGAGGGGATAGCGATTGGCGGCAGGGCTGTGCCGCGATTCCTCGGGGGGAGTAAACGAGGCCACAGGATCGAGCCCCAGCGGGATGAGGGCCTGGTTGTACAGCAAAGCCTTGCCGGACGGAGTAGGAAAGCCGGCGGCAAACGGGCGAAACGCCGCACTGGCGCCGCCGGAAGAAGGAGCGGCGGCTGGTGAAGCGGGCGGCAGCTTCAGCCGGACCCAGTGTTCTTTCTCGAGGCGCAAACGGTCAATTCCGTCGAGGGCAGAATCGGGGGCGCTGAGAGCCAGGTCGATCATTTCGTCCACTGATTCCCGGAAGCACGGCTCGGCGAAGCCCATCTTGAGGGCCAGTTCGCGAAAGAGTTCGACATTCGATTTGGCCTCACCGACGGGCGCAATTGCCTGGTCCGACACCTGAACATAATGGTGGCCGTAGGCAGTCTGGAGTTCCTTGTGCTCGAAAAACGTGGTGGCGGGAAGCACGATATCGGCGTAATCGGTGGTGTCGGTAAAAAACTGTTCATGGACTACGGTGAACAGGCCGGGCCGCAGAAGGCCGCTTACGACGCGGTTGTGATGGGGCGCAATGGCGGCGGGGTTCGAGTTGTAAACGAAAAGGGATTTCAGCGGAGGGTTGTCGAGGTCGTGGAGTGCGGAGCCGAGCTGCGACATGTTGACGACGCGGGCAGGGCGGCCGAGAGGGCTGGCCAGCATCAACTGGGGCATCTCGAGAGCTTCGCGGTTGAGCTTGAAAGCGCCGCTGAGCGAGAGCTGCAGGCCGCCGCCAATTTCCATCCACGAGCCGGTGATGCAGGGCAGCAGGGCGATGGCGCGAACCGCCATTCCGCCGCGATCAGAGCGCTGCACGCCGTAATTGACGCGAATTACGGCAGGGCGCTGAGTAGCATATTCGGTGGCGAGGCGAATGACGTCATGGGCGGCGATGCCGGTCCAGGAGGCAACTCGTTCGGGGGTGTAATCACGAACCCGCTCGCGCAACTCTTCGAACCCGGAAGTGTGGCGCGCAATATAGCTTTCGTCGTGCAGGCGATTGCCGATGATGACGTGCATCATGCCAAGGGCGAGGGCGGCATCAGTGCCGGGAACGATGGGCAGATACCAATCGGCACATTTAGCAGTGCGAGTGCGGTAGGGATCGATGACAACCAGTTTGGCGCCCTGGCGCCGCGCTTCCTCGATGAACGGCCAGAGGTGGACATTGTTGCCATGGATATTTGCGCCCCAGGCGATGATGTAGCGCGAGGCGGCAAACTGTTCCGGTTCCGTTCCCATTTTGCGGCCGACGACTGAGAGGAGCGCTTCACCGCCGGTGGAGGCGCATATGGTGCGCTCGAGCTGAGAGGCGCCCAGGCGATGGAAGAACCTCCGGTCCATGGAGGCGTTGTTCAGCACGCCAAGCGTGCCGCCATAGGAATAGGGAAGGATGGCCTCGGGGCCGAAGTCCGCGGAGATGCGGCGGAAGCTGGCAGTGATTTCAGTGAGCGCTTCGTCCCAGGTGATGCGCAACCACGAGCCCTGGCCTGAGCCTTTTGGCCCGATTCTACGGGCGGGATAAAGCACTCGATCGGGCGAGTAAACGCGGTCGAGGTACCGGGCGACCTTGGCGCAGAGGAAGCCGCGGGTTACGGGGTGACGGGGGTCGCCCTGGATCCGGACAGCACGGCCGCCTTCCACGGTGATGAGCACCGCGCAAGCGTCAGGACAGTCATGCGGACAGGCGGCGTGGACTACGGAGGGCATGTTTGCAAGCGACCTTTTTCAGCAGGGAGGGAAGAAAATTTACCAAATAGTAAACATACCCTCACTGCAGTCAGTGAAAAAAAGCAGTGAGAGCGGTTTTTGCGTATTTGTTACTAGCTGGTAAACACCCGCCATCGTGCACACCACCCCACGCGCACAGGCTACCTCAGGCGGGTTGTGGAAAGCAAGACAATTTTCGGTTAATTTTCGCCCGCTGCTTTCGCCATGAGCCCCCTTGCAGAAACGACGTGGGTCCCGGCCGCCCCCCGGTCGAAAGGAACGGCGAGCGGCCTTTCAGGCCGCATGGCCGACCGGGGGCGGTCGGCCCCACGTCACTTAAAGGGGGTCCTTCGTCCGCCGCGGCGGACGAAGGATGACAGAGCGGG
>JAFAIN010000028.1 GCA_019236695.1 Acidobacteriota bacterium
TGCTTACGCTTTTCCACCACTCCGCTCACTTTCCAAGGCATCCCCTTTTCTACATGCCTTCGTGAACGGACCTCACTTGTAAACCATGTCCCCGGTCTGTTTTGTTAACTATGTGCCCGGTCTGTACCCCCATTTAGCCCAGCGCGGGAGCGCTGGGAATGGTCACGACCGAATTCGAGCGCCGTAGGTGCGACCCAAACCCGCTGCGCCTCTCCAGGAACTCCTCGTCTCCCTCGCTTCTATTGAATCGGCGTCGCCGTAATCGTCTCCAGCGATTTCGCGATGTTCTCCAGCGCCTTTTTCGACTCTGCCCGGAACGTGAAAACCACTTCGTATCCTTTTCTGACGGTCAAATACGAGCGATAGTACTGGTCCTGGCTGTTGCGGCGACGCTTCCATTCCGCAGAGGCAAACAGCAGGCCGGCAATGGTGGCTGGCTCCGCGGCAACATCAACCTGCAGCGACGGGTCTTGAGACCTGAGTGCGCCGGCAGCCACCTGAATTAATTGGGCGGGCGTGGCATTCGCTGTCGGAACCCTGTGCGCCAGGATCATAAACGTCCGCGTCGCGGCATCCTGCTGAAAAGGCGCCGGCACGTTGAAACGCCCGCTCGCGTCGGTTACGTCGCTGTGAGCCAGCCCAAACGTCTCCGGGTCGCGGTTGTCGCCTTGCAGCAACACGCCGTTCTTCCGGGCTTCGCGATCCAGCTTTTCCAGGGAATCGGTGTACGAGTGCGCTCCTTGAGGGTTGGCCTTGAACTTCCAGGCTCGCTCCTGGTCAGCGCGGAGGTACAGCCCCTTGGGGATTGTCCAGGAGATCTGCAGAAATGTATTCGTCCAAACGCGGTTCGCCACCGTGGCCTGGAACAGTTCATCGTCAGCCCCGGCGGGCGCAGCCGCGGGAGCCTCCTGTGCCGCCAGGGCGGAGGAGAAAAGTACGGCGGAGAAAAGTACGGCAACAAACAAGATGATGGATTTCATAAGTCTCCCATGGCAAGTGCGAAAACATTGTATGGCTGAATTGCCGAATGTGAAGTGTCCGCGCGCCCTCGCGCCGGCCATTCCCCAGTTCGGCAGTGCGCTTACTCGTAGCGCAGCGCCTCCGCCGGAAAAATTCGCGAGGCGGAGCGCGAAGGATAAATAGTGGCAATCAGCGAAACGCCGATGGCCACAGCGGCCACCAGCGCGCCGTCGCCCACGCGGGGCGCGAACGGCACATAATCCAGGGAGTACACCTCGGGCGAGAGCGAAATCCAGTGGTAATGGCCGCCCGCCCAGGCGAGCACGTATCCGGCCACCAGGCCGATCAGGGTTCCGGTAATTCCGATCAGCACGCCCTGCGCAATAAAAATTCGCTGCACCTGCCGCCGGCGCGCGCCCAACGACATCAGCACTGCGATGTCGCGCGTTTTTTCCATCACCATCATGATGAGCGAGATGAGGATGTTCAGCGCCGCCACCAGCACGATCAGGGCGATGGTGATAAAGGTGACGACGCGCTCCAACCGCAAGGCGCGGAACAGGGCGCGATTCTGCTCCATCCAGTTGGTGGTCTGGAAACCTGCCCCGGCAGCGCGCTCCAGTTCGCGCCCGATTTCGCGCGCGCGGTAGATATCATCAATGCGGAATTCGATGACGGAAGCGATGTCGGGCTCTGATTCCAGCTTCTGAGCGTCACTCAGCCGGATGAGCGCCCAGGCATTGTCATAGTCAAAAAATCCGGTTTGCAGGATGCCGGCAACGCGAAAACGCTGGTACTTGGGCACCAGCCCGAAAGGCGTAATCTCTCCCTGTGGGCTGCTGACCAGCACCAGTTCGCCCACCGTGGCTCCCAGTGCCGCTGCCAGGTCTTTGCCCAGCACGATGGGGGGGTAGGAGGGATATCCCGCCGGTTCGGTCGCGGGCGCCGCCGCCGCATTCGGCTCCAATTCCCCGGCCGATCCCTGCTTCACATCGGCCAGCAGCTCGCTTACCCGGCGCTCGTATTTGGGCAAAATGCCCTTGAGCAGCCCCACGCTGGCGCGCGCTCCCTTGGAAATCATTACCTGCTCATACATGGCAGGGGCGGCGGCGATCACATGCGGCTCGCGCTCCAGGCGGTCGGTAAGCGCCGCATAATTGCCAATGCCGTCACCCGCAACCCGCTCCAGTTGCACGTTCGCGGTTGCCGCCAGCAAGCGGTCCTGCAGATCCTGGCGAAAGCCGTTGGTAATTGCCAGCGCGATCACCAGGGAAGCCACCCCCGCCCCCACCCCAACTACCGAGATTGCAGTGATCACGCCAATTACGGCCTGCCGGCGCTTGGCACGCAGGTACCGGGATGCGATGAACAGCTCAAAGCGCATCGGCTGAGCGCCTCCCGCCGCCTGGGCGTGGAATCATGGCCGGCACTCGGCTCCGGTATTCGCGATATTCTTCGCCGAAGCGCGATTCCAGCTCGGCTTCCTCGCTTTGTATGAGCGGAACGTGCAGCGCTAAATCGATGGCGAGCAGCACCCAGAGAACAGCCAGTCCCGAACCCGCGGCCAAACCTGCGAGCACCAGCAGGTGGCCAACATAAATGGGGTGCCGCAGGCGCGAGCGGATTCCCGACGTAACCAGGCGCTGCTCGTGCCCGCCGGCTTCGAGTTCGGGGCGGCCAATAATCTGCGCGTCCGAAAAATCTCTATGCGCCTGGCGGTACATCCAGAATCCCGCCGCTACCAGGCCCAGCCCCGCCACCCAGGCAACGGGAGTTGCGTACCATCGCAACCGGTGCCATGGCCGGCTTGCCGCCATGATTCCCGCAATGATCAGCGCCCATACCGGCAGCAGGATGTAGTAGGGCGATTGCCGCCTGCGCCGCCACCCCGCGGCAAAGGGATGTGCCGCAAACCAAAAGCACGGGATGCTTGCATACCCGCAGCCGGCGAACCAGATAACCGTGAGCAGTGCAGCCACACATCAGTGTATCCGCAGGGCATCGCCGATGCTCAGGTTCCCCTGGCCGTTACTACTGCCCTACTCCCGGTGCATTTTCGCTTGTCTGTAATTCAGTTTCGAGCTATACAGGACGCCTGCGCCCATTTCGGGTGGTAGGAGATTTCTGCATGCCTGCTTCGGTATGGAAGGGCCACCTGACCTTCGGGCTGGTTTCGCTGCCCATTAAATTGTTTACCGCCGCGCGAAGCGAAACCATCAGCTTCAACCAGTTGCATAAGACCGACCATTCCCGGGTGAAGCAGGTGCTGTATTGCCAGGCCGAAGACAAGCCGGTTGTGCGCGAAGACCTGGTGAAGGGCTACGAGTACGAAAAAGGGCGATACGTCATCGTGGATGCGGAGGACATTGCGAAGGCAGCGCCGCCGACTGCCGAGAACATGGAGATTCTGGAATTCGTAAAGGCCGGCGAAATCGATCCGGTGTATTTCGAAACCTCGTTCTACATCGCTCCCGAATCGGCAGGGGAAAAAGCTTACGCGCTTCTGTTCGAGGCCCTCCGCCGAACCGGCTATGTAGGGGTGGCCAAGGTGGCCATGCACAGCCGCGAGCACATCGTAATACTGCGGCCGGGCGCCAGCGGGTTGCTGCTGCACACCATGTATTACGCCGACGAAGTCCGCAAGACCGAAGAGTTCCGCACCAACACCAGCCTGGTAGCGGATAAGGAACTGGAACTGGCGCAGATGTTCGTCAAGTCACTGGAGGCGGTGTTCGAACCCGGGAAATATCACGATCAGTACCGTGAAAATCTGAAAGCGCTCATCCAGTCCAGGGTGGAAGGCCAGGCCATGGTCGAGCCGCCGCCGCCTCAGAAGCTCGCTCCGGTGGTGGACATCATGCAGGCCCTCAAGGCCAGCATGGAAAAAATCGCGCAGAAGAAGCCGGTACAATCCGCTCTGCCCCTCGACGCGCCGGCGCGGGAAAAGCCCAAGCGCGCCCGCAAAGCGTCGGCGAAATAGTGCTCCCGGATCCCTCCCGCTGGCCGGGTCGACATACAACGTAAAGCTGATTGTCATCCAGAGCGCCTACGGCAGAGAAGCCGCCGGTGTACGAGCAGAAACTGCCTCGCCCATGCTGGTTCCAATCACTCAGCAAAAAAATCACTGTCATCCTGAGCCCCGCCACGGCGGGCGAAGGACCCCCACAGTGCTTACACCGCGACAGCGCACGCAGATCCAACCGCCGCTCTCCGCCCCATGCCCCGGTGTTCGATTGAACGATTGTGCTCGCGGAAAACGACGTGGGTCCGGCCGCCCTCGGCCGGACAGCGAGCGAAGCTCGCCTGGGCTAAACTTCAATCTGGGCTCGCTCGCAAGGAACGGCGAGCGGCCTTTCAGGTCGCATGGCCGACCGAGGGCGGTCGGCCCCACGTCACTTACCTTCCGCCCTCGGCGCCGGGTTCATTGGAAGCGGGAGACGAATGACATCACACTACGGCGCCTTCGTAATGACCCCTCCCGTAACGTTGTGCTCTTTCAGAACATTATTGAAGGCCGGAACATCGCTCGCCATCATCTGCTGGATCTGCCGTTGAGCTTCGTCTCCCTGCTGCTTTAATAACTGGGCGACCGCGGCCTGCTGGGTGGTGGGGGCAAAGTCGGAGCTGCCGACCTCCCCGGCCAGGTAATCAATTTTCTGCATCAGCATGGGCGTCCAGCGGACATCGTCCTGCCCATGCCCGGTGAGCTTCATCTGCAGCAGCTTGCTCTCAACACCCAGCAGCTTGTCGTTCAACTGCTGCGCCGACTGGCGAATCTGCTTGCCGGGTTCGTCATTCACCAGTTCGCGGATGATGTTGTTGATCTGGGCGCGCACCGCTTCCACCTGATTGATGGCCAGCGAGAGCTGCTCGTATTGGTCGCGCAGCCCCACGATCAACTGCGTCTGCTTTTCGATGTCGGCAACGGTTCCGGTGGAGTGCGGGTCCTTGACCACGTTGATTTTCCGGGTCTCGTAGTCCTTGTCGCCCACCGTCAGCTTCACCGAGTACGTGCTAGGGACGACCGTCACATTCATCCGGCCGAGAACCGGTGCGGGCCGCCATCCCTGCGGGCCCATCGGGTAGTCAGGCAGGTAGTACGGCGGAGTGCGCAGGCGGATCTCGGTGGTGCGGTCGCTTTGCAGATCCCACCACACGCGATTGATGCCCGCCTTCAGTTCGCAGGGGCGCTCGAACGGTGCCGGGGCGGCTTTGCCTTCGGCTGCGGTAGGCCCGAGCGGAGCCACGCTCGCCGGCTGCTCGCCGCCGGGAGTCTGCTGCGTCGCCTGCGGCTTGGGAGTTCCCCCCATCTCCTCCGGAATCTCCGGCCCTTCTTTTTTTGCCGCATCGCTGCGCGCCGCACCGCAGGTGATGGTGCGAACCAGATTCCCGCCGGCGTCGCTGATGGTGAGCTTTGCCTTCTGGTCGGCCGCCAGCGCCGATTTCAAATAGATATTGATATCGCCGCCATAGGGCGGATTCACGCCCGCCGTGGGATCGTAAAACGGAGCGGCCGGGTGGGTGATGTTCTGGTAGCGATAAGCGTCGCGCGTCGGGAAAAGATGCGCCGCCGAGTTCAGCACCTCCGGCGTGAGCTGCTGCAGCGGCGTAACGTCATCCAGAATCCAGAACCCGCGCCCATAGGTGGCGATGGCCAGATCATGGAAACGCTCCTGTGAGGTAATCCAATACACCGGCGAGTGCGGCAGATTGTTCTGCAGCGGCTGCCAGTTGCCGCCGTCGTTGAACGATACGTACAGCCCGTTTTCCGTGCCTGCATAAAGCAGGCCGCGGCGCACCGCATCCTCACGCACGCAATGCACGTAGCTCAGCATGGAATGCTGGATTCCGCCCGTGATCATCGTCCACGTGCGGCCGTAATCCGTGGTCTTGTAGATGAACGGATCGCGGTTGTTCATCTGGTGGCCATCCACCGAAATGTAGGCTGTGCCGGCATCCCAGCGCGAAGCTTCAATGTTCGAAACCGTCAGCCATTCGGGAAGGTTGGGAATGTTCGCCGTCACATTGGTCCAGTTCTTGCCTCCATCGCGCGTCACCTGAAGGAGGCCGTCATTGGTGCCCGCCCAGATCACCCCTGCTTCTTTGGGGGATTCGGCAATCGCGAACACCACGCCCGCGTATTCCACCCCGATGTTGTCGGGAGTCAATCCGCCGCTGATTCCCATGCGGCTGCGGTCATTGCGCGTGAGGTCAGGGCTGATTACCTGCCAGCTATTGCCGCTATCGGTGGTCATGTGCACCACCTGGCTGCCGACATAGACTTTGTTGTGATCGTGGGGCGAGATGGTGACGGGGAACTCCCAGTTGAACCGGTACTTCACTTCCGAAGCAGGCGCACCCGAAACATTCTCCGGCCACACTTCAACGTTCTGGGCCTGGTGGTTGCGCTTGTCATAGCGGGTAACGGTTCCCTGCACGCTGCCGGAACCGGTTCCGCTTGACCAGATGATGTTGTTGTCCACCGGATCGGGCACGGCAAAGCCGCTCTCGCCGCCCTCAATGGGCCGCCACTCGGCGCGGCTGATGGGGCCGCCCTGGTCGGAAGGCCCAAAGAAGCTGAAGAATTCCAGGCTGTTGCTGGGCCCGGAATACGATGAGCCGTCCTGCCGGTTGCCATAGACGTTGTAGGGAATCTGGTCATCAACCGTTACGTGGTAAATCTGGGCGATGGGCAACTGGATGAAATCCCACGAGTGGCCGCGGTTCAACGTGATGCTGACGCCGCCATCGTGCACCAGGGCCATGCGGTCGCCGTTGGTGGGGTCAATCCACATTTCGTGATTGTCGCCGCCGCCAATGGCCGGTAGCGGCGTGAGCGTGCGCCCCCCATCCAGCGTATGGGTGAAGGCGGCGGAAAAGAAGAACACTTCATTCTCGTTGTCGGGCGCAATTTCCTCGCGGCTGTAGTAGTGGGTGCGGCCGCGGATATTGCGGTCGCTGTTCACCACTTCCCAGTTCTCACCGCCGTCATTGGAGCGCCACAGTTGGCCGTTCTGCCCTGGCTTGCCTTCGAACGGCACGCCATCGCCGGTTTCAATCAGCGCGTAAACGCGGTGCGAGTCATGCTTCGCCACGCGCACCGCGATGCGGCCAATGGGCGGATGCGGCAGGCCGTGGCCTTCCAGCTTCGTCCAGTGCGAGCCGCCGTCGCTCGAACGCCACAACCCGCTGCCCGGGCCGCCGCTGGTGCGGCCATACGTGTGGATCACGATCTGCCACATGCCGGCAAACAGAATTCGCGGGTTGTTCGGGTCCATTGCCATGTCGGAACAGCCGCTGTTTTCATCCACAAACAGCACGCGCTCCCAGGTCTTGCCGCCGTCCATGGTGCGGAACACCCCGCGCTCCTGCTGCGGCCCGTAGGCATGGCCCAGCGAGCAGGCGAAGACCACGTTGGGATTGCTGGGATCCACTTCTACGCGGGCAATGCGACCGGTTCTCTCCAGGCCCATGCGCGTCCACGTCTTTCCCGCATCCGTGGATTTGAAAATGCCTTCCCCAACCGAAATGTGGCTGCGGATAAATGGTTCTCCTGTGCCTGCCCAGACAATGTTGGGATCCGAGGGCGCAACGGCCAGCGACCCAATGGAGGATACCGGCTGCGAATCGAAAATCGGGTCCCAATGGACGCCGCCATCCGTGCTCTTGAAGATGCCGCCCGAAGCCGCGCCCACGTAATAAATGAGCGGGTTGCCGGGAACACCGGCCACCGAATCGGCGCGGTTGCCCTCAGGGCCCAGATAACGGAACTTGAGCTGGCCATAAGTGTCAGGGGAAATCTGCGGGCTCTGGGCGAAAAGCAAAGATGCCGGGAAAAGGATGGCAAGGCAGAGGACGACAGCAGCTTTCTTCATTCAGACCTCGACTCAGTTGGTGGTGAAACGGAACGCGAATCATAAGTGGCGCAGCCGGGGAAATCAAATGCACTGCGGAATTGCGGAAAACTGCGGCAAGCGCCCCGCAAAGGTGGGAGCACCGGCCTTCAGGCCGGTGATAAGGTGGGAGCACCGGCCTTCAGGCCGGTGATTAAGACATGCACAACGACTGGGCTTCAGCCCCGGCCCGCAGGGGCTACGGCAATTCGGCAATTCCGCTCGGCTAAATCTCAAGCGGCAGGCGGAAATCCCGCGCGGAGGCGTGGCCGGCACGCATCCAGCCATAGCGGGTAAGCAGGGATCCGGCAATGCCGCTCCATGCCGCCCAGCGGCGCATCTGCCGATTGCCTCCGGCCAGGGCGGCGGCACGCAGCAGCAACGGCACTGGACCTGAAAGCAAGCCGCCGGCGCGGGTCACCCAGCCGCTGGGGCCGTGCTTCAGCGGCGCAAGCGCGCGTTCCGGTTTGCTCTCCAGTCGGATGCCCTCAAACGTCTCCAGCGCTGACGCCAGCATTCCGAGCAGGTTCAGGGCCCGGCTGTCATCGTTCCCCAGCAGTTCCAGCAGCGAGGCCGCAGCCTGCAGGCCCGACATGCCAAAATGCAGCGGCAGCATATCAATTTCGCGGTTCCATGCCGCAATGGCGGTCGCGCCAATCAGCACCCCGGTGTAATTGGAAAACGGCATGCCGAACAGGGTTGAGAACAGCTTCGAGCTGCCGCCCAGCAGGCGCACCGGCAATCCGTTCCAGTGCTTGCTCACCAGGTCGGCAAAGACCGCAGCCGCAGTGCTGGTGCTGAAAGCGGTCAGAATCCAGGCGCCCATTGACATAGGGCTCTGCGGCTTGAAAACACGCAGCATGTTGAGGAAGCGTGCAGGCCGGCCGAGGTCATAAACTAGCAGCGCGCCCGAAAGCCCGGCGCCGCCCAGCGCAAGCAGCCGGGCCTGGCGGGCCAGTTCGCGGTTGCCGCCGGCCCATTCGGCCATCGTGGCAATTACGCCGCTCGAGCCGGCCGCGCCCCCAACGAAAAAATACAGCGGGATGGCCCAGTTCCATTGCGGCTCTTTGAGCAGCGGCAGCCCGTAGTAGCCGGTTTCAGGCGATGCCTGCGGGAAAGGCGCTCCGGCGGGGCGCACACCCCCTCCCTGCACCTGGCCCAGCCGCTCAGCTTCGCGCCTGATTTCAACCAGGCGTTCTTCCTCAATTGGTATGGCAGGTTGGCTCATCTCAGCTCTCGAGCAGGAATGCAAGCAGGGCGCCTGCCAGCAGCAGGCCTCCCCCAATGGCCGATGACTTCCATCCACGGCGGTTGTAGATGGTTGGCAGCTCCGGATTCGGAGGCAGGTTAAATGTCCGGGGATCGCCGCGCACGATGAACATGGCGTGCGTTCCCCCAACGCTGGTGTGCGTGGGATCGTACATCACCGCATCCGCCATGCCGCGGCCGTGCAGTTCCTGCAACCGCTCCTGTGCGCGCAGGCGCAAATCCTCAATCTCGCCGAATTTGATGCTCTCGGTCGGGCAGGCTTTGGCGCACGCCGGAACCATTCCCGCCTTCTGCCGGTCGTAACAGAAAGTGCATTTGAATGCGCGGCCATCCTGCTTGTTCTTTTCGACCACGCCAAACGGGCAGGCCACCACGCAGTAGGAGCAGCCATTGCATACGTCAGGCTGCACGAACACTCCGCCAAACTGGGTGCGAACAATGGCGCCGGTAGGGCACGCTTCCAGGCAGCCGGCATTTTCACAGTGCTTGCACACATCAGACGAGAATTGCCAGTTGGCAGCCATCGAGGCAGCCGGCCGAGGGCTGCCGTCGAGCTTCCATTGCCGCTGATCCGCCGCCTCGGCGAAGGCTACATGCCGCCAGGTGGAATGCCCCAGAGCTTTGGTGTTGTCGTACGAAAACCCCGTCCATGACAGGCCGTCTTCGCTGATGCCGTTCCACTCCTTGCAGGCCACCTCGCACGCTTTGCAGCCAATGCAAAGCGTGGAGTCGGTAAGGAACGCGGTCACGCTCATGCCGGCTCCCGCAGCCGCTCGTGCAGTTCCTCGAGCGCGCCGGCCGCCGCAGCGTGCCGGCCCGGCCTCACATGGCAAACCGCAGCCTTGGTTTCCATGATCCGCACGTTGGGCTCCTCCGATATGGCAAACAGGTCATTCACCACATCGCCCTGCACTGTTCCCTTGTATCCCCAGTGGTAGGGAAGCGCAACCTGGTGCACTCGCCGGCCCTCCACCCACAGCGGCCGCATGCGCGGCGTAACCAGAACACGGGCCGAGACAATCCCGCGCGGCGAAGTGATGGTGGCCCAGCCGCCATGCTCCAGGCCGGCCTCAGCCGCCAGCTCCGGCGAAACTTCGCAGAACAGCTCGGGCTGCAGCTCCGCAAGGTGGCTGGAAAAACGCGACATTCCGCCTGCCGTGTGATGTTCGGTCAGGCGGTAGCTGGTGAGCACGTAAGGGAAGCGCGCATCGCCGGGAGAGAAGGCGTAAGCATTCTCAGCTCGCTCCTTCTTCTCGGCCGGTGGGTTGTGCTCGACATTTGGATAAACAGGATTGTGAAACAGCGATTCCAGGGGCTCG
>JAFAIN010000232.1 GCA_019236695.1 Acidobacteriota bacterium
ACTGCGGAATTGCCGAATGGGAAATGGGGAAAGTGCGGCGGTCCGGCCGCCAATATACTGAGTTTGTCGAATGCCATGCTGGCCGGGATCTACATCTCGGTGCCGTTCTGCCGCACCAAGTGCAGCTATTGCAACTTTGCGTCGGGCGTGTTCTCTCCGGCGAAGTACGCCGCCTATGTCGACCGGCTATGCTGCGATATCGGCCGCGCGCCGGAGATCGCCGCCGGCTATGGTGCGCAGTTTCTGAGTGATGCTGATTCGATCTACTGGGGCGGAGGTACGCCCTCTGTGTTGCAGCCGGCCCAACTGGTTCGCATCTTTCGAGCCTTGCGCAGCCGTTTTGCTGTTTCCTCTAATGCTGAAATCACGGTTGAGTGCGCCCCCGGAACGCTGAGCCCGGAGCACATCGCGGCCCTCGCCGGTTGCGGGGTGAACCGGGTCAGCCTCGGCGTGCAGTCGTTTGTAGATGAGGAGGCACGAGCCGTGGGCCGCCTGCATACGAATGAGATTGCGGCACGAGATGTCGCGCATCTGCGCGCCGCCGGCATTTACAACATCAATGTTGACCTGATTGCGGGGCTGCCCTTCCAGACGCCGGAAAGCTGGCGGCGCTCTCTCGATCAGCTCATCGCCTCGGGCGTGCCGCATGCCAGCGTTTACATGCTGGAAGTTGACGAGGATTCACGCCTGGGCTCCGAGTTGCTGGCAGGCGGCGCGCGCTACCACGCTCACCACGTTCCCGACGAGGCGCTCACGGTGGAATTGTATGAGTCTGCGTGCGAGCGGCTGGCTGCAGCAGGCATCGAGCAGTATGAGATTTCAAACTTCGCGCGTCCGGGGGCGGAGTCGCAACATAATTTGAAATATTGGACGCGCCAACCCTACTTCGGCTTCGGCGTGGATGCGCACAGCATGTTGCCGGGCTCGCATGGTGTCGCGTCCCTGCGATTTTCCGCGCCCGAGGATCTGGAAGCGTTCCACGCGGCCGAACCGCAATTGGAGCCGGCGGAGCTCATTGCCGGCGAGCGCGCTCTGGAGGAGGAATTCATCCTCGGCTTGCGTCTGAACCGCGGAATTGACCTCGAGTCGCTCGCCCTGCGTTACGGCCGGGAGCCGGTGGCAATGATGATTGGCAGAGCCGCCGAGGCAATTGAATTCGGCCTGCTGCACCGCCAGCGCAACTGTTTGGCGCTCACTGCCCGCGGCCGCCTGCTTTCCAATGAAGTCTTCCAGAAGTTCGTTTCCGTCGAGGCGCTTTCCACGTGCCGCTCGTGATTTACACTGCGCTCAATGAATCCAGTTGCCGCAAATGAAGAGGCGAGCCTCCCTGCTTCGCCGGGCCATGGCATCGCCGCGATTGACCTTCGCAGCGATACCGTCACCCGCCCCACTCCCGAGATGCGCCGCGCCATGGCCGAGGCTGAGGTGGGCGACGATGTTTACGGTGAAGACCCAACAGTTAACCGCCTGGAACAGCGTGCGGCCCAGATCTTCGGGCGCGAGGCGGCGCTGTTTGTGCCCTCCGGCACCATGGGCAACACCATCGCCATCAAGCTCCTCACGCAGCCCGGCCAGGAAATCATCTGCGAAGAGCGGGCCCACATCTACAACTACGAAATGGCCATGCTGGCGCGGTTTTCCGGCTGCGTGCCTCGCCTCATCGCCGCGCCTGACGGAATCCTTACGTGGGAGGAAATCCGCAAGCGCGTGGCGCCAAAAATCTATTACCGCGCGCAAACCGGCCTGGTATCACTCGAGAACACCAGCAATATGGCGGGCGGTTCAGTTTATCCGCCCGAGTTGACGGATGACATCTGCGATTCCGCGCATGCCCTTGGCATCCCCGTCCATCTGGATGGAGCGCGTATTTTTAACGCCGCCGTGGCGCTGGGAAAACCGGTTGCCGAAATTACTCGCAAGTTCGATTCTGTGATGTTCTGCCTTTCGAAGGGCCTGGGCGCGCCGGTGGGATCGATGGTAGTGGGAAGCCGGAGCTTGATTGACCGGGCGCGGGTTGAACGCAAGGCGCTGGGAGGGGGCATGCGGCAAGCCGGCATATTAGCGGCCGCCGGCCTGATTGCTCTCGAGAAAATGCCTTCCGGGCTGGCCGAAGACCATGCCAATGCGCGCTTCCTTGCCGAAGGCCTGGCCAGGATTCGCGGGATCGAAATCGACCCGGCGAAAGTGCGCACCAACATTGTTGTCTGCGATGTCGGCAATACCGGAATGGCGGCCGCTGAATTGTCGCGCCGGCTGCTCGAATTCAACGTGCTGGCCAACGAGGTCGGCGGCGTTGGAACGAAGGCGGGAATCCGCACGGCAGAAGAGCTCCGCTTCGTCACCCACATGGATGTGGATCGCGCCGCCTGCGAACGCGCCCTGGAAGCAGTGCGCCGACTTTGCCCGCACTAAAAAAATCCATCCGTAGTATTGCAACTATGCGGGCTGCCTCATTGAAAATCATTCGTGAGGCCGTACGTGAGTCTCTATTCACATTATGATCGCGCCCACACTCACCCGGTAAATCGCTTGCTGCACGCGCTTGCCATCCCGGTGGGTTTCTCGTCCTTGCTGGTGGTGTGGTGGAACTGGAAGCTGGCGCTGGCGCTGGTGCCCGCCGCGTTCGCGCTGGCCTGGCTCGGCCACTTTATCGAAGGCAACAAGCCGGCTTTCCTCACCAATCCCGCGCACGTTTTCGTCGCTCCGGTATGGCTGCTGCGCAAACTCGCCGCTCGCGGCCGCCCGCGCAGCGCTCCGCAGCCCTGACGGAGAATTTCGAAATTTCGAAAATTTGAAATTTGCCGGAGGTTTCTCGTTTTCTCGTTCCAGCACCTATATGGGAACGAGGGAACGAGAAAAGGAAACGGAGAATTTCGAAAATTCAGAAATTTCGAAAATTTAAAAATTGCCGGAAGTTTCTCGTTTTCTCGTTCCCGCACCTATATGGGAACGAGGGAACGAGAAACGAAACCTTCTGTGGGCAGCCGGGACTTTCCCCTTCCTTTCCGCAGAGCACGCCGGTCATCTTTACGGCCCCGCGCATTATAAGCTAGACTTCTAGGTCCATAAGAACTTGCAATAGGTGAGAAGGCATGGATTTCCAGTTGAATGACGAGCAGCAGCAGCTTCGGCGCATGGTGCGCGAGTTTGCCGAGTGCGAAATCGGCCCTCGCGTAATGGAGTGGGACAAAGCCTGTGCCGTCCCGCTTGAAACCATCCTGGAACTGGGGGGCGTAG
>JAFAIN010000276.1 GCA_019236695.1 Acidobacteriota bacterium
CGCCTCCAGCGTCCGCATCGCACCGCCGCCCGAAAAGGTATAATGAAGGAACCGCTCGATCGTTCCTGGCATTAGCCTGCGGGACTTTTTCTCATGTTTGACAACCTATCGGAAAAACTGCAGCGGGTCTTCAAAAGCCTGCGCGGCGAAGGAAAACTCTCGGCCGAAAACATGGAGGCCGCGCTGCGCGAAATCCGCATGGCGCTGCTCGAAGCCGACGTCAACTTCAAGGTGGTCAAAGAGCTCATCGACCACATTCGCGACAAGGCGCTGGGCCAGGAAGTGATGACCGCGCTATCCCCGGCCGAGCAGGTCATCAAGATCGTCCGCGACGAACTGATCGAGACGCTGGGGCGCGATGCGGCGCGGTTCAAGTTCGCCTCGCAGCCTCCGACCGTGATCCTGATGGCCGGGCTGCAGGGCTCGGGCAAGACCACGACTTCAGGCAAACTGGCGCACTGGCTGCAGAAAGGCGGCCACCGGCCGCTGCTGGTTTCGGTGGATGTGTACCGCCCCGCCGCGCGCGAGCAGTTGAAGGTGGTGGCGCAGGCAATCCGGGCCAACCTCTACGAGGGCGAGGCCGGCGAGAGCAGCACCGCCGCGGTGGAGCGGCTGGCGATGCTGGCGCGCAAGGAAGCCGTGAATACCGGCTGTGATGTGCTGATCGTGGATACGGCCGGGCGCCTGCATATCGATGAGCAGCTTATGCGGGAGATGCAATCGCTGAAGCAGTTGCTGAACCCGCAGGAGATTCTTTTTGTGGCCGACAGCATGACGGGGCAGGACGCAGTCAATTCCGCAAAGGAATTTCATGACCGGCTGTCGCTCACCGGCGTGGTGCTGACGAAAATGGATGGCGACGCGCGCGGCGGCGCTGCGCTTTCGATCCGCCGGGTGACGGGCGCGCCGATCAAGTTCATCGGCACCGGCGAGAAGTACGACGCTCTCGAACCCTTCCATCCTGACCGGATCGTGAGCCGGATCCTGGGCATGGGCGACATTCTTTCGCTCATCGAGCGCGCCGAGGCCACGCTCGACAAGAAGAAATCAGCGGAGTTTGCCGCCAGGGCACTGAGCGGGGACGGCTTTTCGCTGGAAGATTTTCGCGACCAGTTGCGGCAGGTAAAAAAGCTGGGCTCGCTTCAGAACATTATGGGGCACCTGCCGCGCATCGGGCCCTTCGCCAACCTGCAGCAGGCGGCGGGCAAGGTGGATGAGAAGCAACTGGTGCGGGTTGAGGCCATCATCAACTCGATGACCGGTTATGAGCGCGCGCATCATGAAGCCATTAACGGCAGCCGGCGGAAACGAATCGCTCGCGGCTCAGGCACCAGCATTCAGGAAGTGAACAACCTGCTGCGGCAATACGCGCAGATGCGCAAAATGTTCAAGAGCATGTCAAAGTCGGGCTTCATGAACAAGCGCCTGGCAGGCATCAAGCTGCCCGGAATGTAGCATGGCTGGACGGATAGCCATTCAGCCCTGGTGAGCATATGGCCGATTGTCTGTTCTGCAACATCGTTGAGGGCAAAATTCCCGCCCGCAGGGTTTATGAAGACGAGCGCACGGTCGCGTTCGAAGACATTAACCCGCAGGCGCCCACGCATGTGCTGATCATCCCTCGGAAGCACATTGCGGGACTGAAGGAGGCGGGAGAGCCTGACGCAGAGCTGCTGGGCTATTGCCAGTTGGTGGCGGCCAAAATCGCGCGCCAGCGCGGCATCGAGCAGGGCTACCGGACGGTGTACAACGTAGGGCCGGGCGCCGGCCAATCGGTGTTCCACCTGCATCTGCACTTGATTGGCGGCCGCGACCTGAGATGGCCTCCCGGGTAGCGGCACCGGGAAACCGCGAAACTGCGGCCGGTACACCTGCTTCCGGAAAAATTTCGCACTTTCGCACTTTCGCACTTCGGGCGCCGGCCAATCGGTGTTCCACCTGCATCTGCACTTGATTGGCGGCCGGAACCGGAGCTGGCCTCCGGGGTAGCGGCACTGGGAAACCGAGAAACTGCGGCCGGTACATCTGCTTCCGGAAAAATTTCGCACTTTCGCACTTTCGCAGTTTCGCACTGCGGGTGGATTACACTTCCGTGGTGGACGCCGAGATCGTCGCCATCGGCTCGGAGCTCCTGACTCCCTTCCGTCAGGACACGAATTCTCTTTTCCTCACCGAGCGGCTGAATGCCATGGGCATCGAGGTGCGGTTCAAGGCGGTGGTGGGCGATCGCCGCGCCGACCTGGTGGATGCGGCAAAGACTGCGCTGCGCCGCGCCGACCTCGTAATCTTCATGGGCGGGCTGGGGCCAACAGAAGACGATTTGACGCGCGAATGCGTGGCCGAAGCGCTGGGCCGCAGGTTGCGCCGCGATCCTGACATCATTGCGGACCTGTACAAGCGGTTTTCGAAATGGCGCACCGGCATGCCCGCCAATAACGAGCGCCAGGCCGATGTGGTTGAAGGCGCTGAGGTAGTGCCGAATGCCAACGGCAGCGCTCCCGGGCAGTTCCTGAGGGTGGAGCACGCGGGCACTGCGCGAACCGTGGTGCTGATGCCGGGGCCGCCGCATGAGCTCAAGGCGATGTTCGACCGCGAGGTGGCGCCGCGGCTTGGCAAGGGCCGGCAGGAGGAGTTCATTGCCGCGCGCGAGTTGCGGGTGGCGATGATGCCGGAATCGCTGTGCGATTCGCGCATTGCCCCCATCTATACGCGCTACCAGGATGTGGAAACCACCATTCTGGCGGGCGCAGGCGACATCAGCCTGCATCTGCGCGCCCGCGCGGCTTCCCTCGAGGAAGCGGACCGCCGTGTCGCTTCGCTGGCGGGCGAGATTGAGGATGAACTGGAAGAAGCGGTGTACTCAGCCAACGGAGAGCATCTGGAGCAGATTGTGGGATATTTCCTGCAACTGCAGGGCGCCACGCTGGCGGTGGCGGAATCGTGCACGGGCGGGCAGCTCGCGAAGCGCGTGACGTCGGTGGCGGGCAGCTCGCGATATTTTGTGGGCGGAGCAGTGGTTTATTCGAACGCGCTCAAGACCCAGTTCGCGGGAGTGCCGCCGGAGTTGATTGCCGAACATGGCGCAGTTAGCCGGGAAGTTGCGGCGTCGCTGGCCGAAGGAATCCGGAGCCGTAGCGGCTCAACCTATGGCCTCGGGGTCACGGGCATCGCCGGGCCGGCAGGGGGGAGCGAAGAAAAGCCCGTGGGGCTGGTGTACCACGCGTTGAGCGATGGCCGGAACACGGAAGTGGTGGAACGCAAGTTCCCGGGCGACCGGCAAAGGGTGCGCTCCTGGGCGGCTCAGCAGGCACTTGACATGCTGCGCCTGCGGTTGATGAGGCAGTAAGGCATGCGCCTGTTTGTGGGCATAGATATTGAAGATGAAATCCGGCGGGCGCTCTCGGTCTTTGCGGAGGGGCTGCGTGATGCCGCGCCCCGGGCGCGATGGACGGCGCCCCACACATTTCACATAACGCTGAAGTTCATCGGCGAGAATGCGAATCAGAGCGCGATCGCAACCCGGCTTGGGACGCTGCGGCAGCCTGCGACCGCCATTACGTTTCAAGGAGCCGGGTTTTTTCCTTCGCCGCGCGCCGCGCGCGTTTTCTGGGCCGGTGTAGAAGGAGACCGGCGCCTGCCGGAACTGGCGCAGGCAGTGGATCAGGCGCTCACCGCGGTCGGCATCGCTCCGGAAAGCAAGCCCTTCAAACCGCACCTCACGCTGGCGCGCGCTCGCCAGTCGAGCGGCAACCCTCACCAGCAGGCGAAGCATTCGGAGAATGTGTTTCTGGGATTGCAGCAGCGCCTTGGGGCGGCGCCGCAGCCGTGGTTCGGTACAATGCAGGCCCGGGAATTCTTTTTGTACGAGAGCAGGCTATCGCCTTCCGGCGCGCGCTACTTCAAGCTGGAACGCTTTGCGCTCACTCCGGGTTAGGCGAAACACATTCTTCGACCGGAGGCACGGAGAGACGGTCCGCGTCTCCCCGCCTCTGTGGTGAATGACAGGGATGTCACAGACCACCGCATATTTCGCCACTGCCGGCCTGGCTTACCTGCTGGGTTCCATTCCGTTCGGGTACATCCTGGTCCGGCTGTTTTTGAGGCAGGACATTCGGGCCACAGGAAGCGGCAACATCGGGGCCACGAATGTGGCCCGGTCGGGGCGGAGAGGGCTGGGAATGGCCACCCTGATTCTGGATGCGGCAAAAGGCGCGGCAGCAGTTCTGGTGGCAGGCTGGTTTGCTGCGGTTCCGAATCCGCTTTTCGCGGCTGCAATCGCGGCGCTTTTTGCTATTGTGGGGCACATTTTCCCGGTGTGGCTCAAATTCCATGGCGGCAAAGGCGTTGCCACGGGCGCCGGGGCTTTCATCGCGCTTGCGCCCCTGGAACTCGGAATTGCGCTCGCCATTTTTACGGTGGTAGTGTTCGCCACGCGCTACGTGTCACTCGGGTCCATTGCCGCAACCCTTGGGTTTCCTGTTCTGTTATGGTCACTTCGGCCGGAGTGGCGTGCGCCCATATGCTTTGCGCCGGTGGTCGTGAGCAGCGTTTTGATCCTGGTGCGACATCGGGAGAATATCGGGCGCCTGGTGAGGGGAACGGAAAACAGGTTCGGCAAGGCGAAGCTGCCGCCGCCGGCGCAATTGGAGAAGCAGTCATGAGCCGCGTTGCGGTGATCGGCGCCGGCGCCTGGGGAACCGCCCTGGCGATCGTGCTGGGGCGCAATGGGGCGCACGACGTCAGGCTATGGGCCTACGAGCCTGAGGTGTGCGACAGCATCAACCAGCGGCACGTAAATGCCACGTATCTGGATGGCCTTGCTATACCGGCGGCAATCCGCGCTTCAAACGCTCTCGGCGATGTGCTCAACGGGGCGGGGATGGTGGTGAGCGTAATGCCGTCGCACCATTGCCGGCGGCTGTTTCGGGAAATGAGCCCGCACCTCGGGCCCGAAATGCTGATCGTGAGCGCCAGCAAAGGGATTGAGAACGAAACGCACCTGCGCATGAGCGAAGTGATTGCAGAAGTTGTGCGCGAGCGGCGCGGGTTCCGACCCCGGCTGGCGGCCATCAGCGGGCCGTCGTTTGCGCGCGAAGTGGCGCGCGGCGATCCCACCGCGATTACGGCTGCCTCTCTCGACCAATCAGACGCCGCGGAAGTGCAGCAGGGGCTGAGCGACGGCGCTTTTCGCGTGTACACCCACGATGACATGGCCGGCGTGGAGCTGGGAGGGGCGCTGAAGAACGTGGTGGCGATTGCGGCCGGCATCTGCGACGGGCTCGGCCTGGGCTTTAACTCGGTGGCGGCTCTGATTACGCGAGGCCTCACCGAGATCACGCGGCTGGTAGTGGCGTGCGGAGGGCGGCGCGACACCATGGCCGGGCTGGCAGGCCTGGGGGACCTGGTGCTCACCTGCACCGGGAGCCTCTCGCGCAATCGCAGCGTCGGGGTGGAACTGGGCCGCGGCCGCAAGCTGCCCGAAATCATTGCCGGCATGCATGGCATGGTGGCTGAAGGCGTGTTGACCACCCATGCCGCCATCGGTCTGGCGCGCGCCAAGGGTGTTTCGATGCCGCTAACCGAGCAGATGTACAGCATTCTGCATGACGGCAAAGAACCGAGAGCCGCCATTCGAGAGCTGATGGCCCGGCCCTCTACCCAGGAGTTCGCCGGATTCTTGTAGCCGGGAGCCCACGAGCGAAGCAGGGAACGGCGGACACATTCTTGCCGTCCTCTTTTTCTTCCTCTGTGTCCGTTGCGTCCCCCGCGTCTTGAATTTCCCGCCCCGCACTTCGGCAATTCCGCAATTCCGCAGTTCGGCACTTCGGCAATCTCCTCTGGTTCAGGTACTCCGGTAACCTCCCTCGCCCGTTCAGGACGGCCTAAGCTGACAGGGGCAAAGCTAGAATTCAGCAGGCCGCATGCAGGTTGTCCGCCGCATTCCGCTTCTTTATCTCATTGGCAGCGTACTGGTGCTGGTGAGCGTGGTGCCGATTTATTTCTACGGCACCAACGTAATCGCCATCAGCCGCGACCGGCTGAAAACAAATGAGATGCTCCTGCAGAACAGCATCACCAGTTCCCTGAGCGACGATCTCGAGCAGCGGCACCAGAACATGCTGGCCATGCTCGCCAACCTGCGCTCGGCCATCGAAATTTCAAGCGGCGGCAATCTTTCGGGCGAGCATGTTCAGGCACCGGAGTTGCGCGCGCTGCTCGAGCAATTTGTGTCGTCGTCACCCGATCTGGCCTATGCCACCCTGGTGAATGCCGACAAGAAGGGCATCCGCGCCGGCCGCACCCGCACCGAGGATGATCCGTTCATGCAGGCCGAACTCGAGCGCGCCTTTACGGCCGCTTGGGATGGGCGCCAATACCAGGGAGAACCGCTGCGGCTGGGCGCAGGACGCGACGCTCACACGATCCTTCTGCTGAGCATGCCGGTGGTAGCCGGCGGCCGCTTCGTCGGCCTCATCGGAGTTTTCATCGATCTCGATTTCCTCATCCGCCGTTTGAAGCAGGTGAGCCAGGGCCAGTTGCAGGCGTACGTGGTGGACGGAGCAGGGCGGCTGATCGCCGGCGCCGATCCGGCGTTTGCCACGGGCCAGGATATGACGCGCTTTGAGATTGCGCGGAATTTTGTAGAGCAGGGCCAGTCGAAGCGCCTGGCGGCGACCAAGGAATTTCGCGTGTACCAGGGCAACAAGCCCATCGATATGCTCGGCACCTACAGCCCGATTGCCTCGCTGGACTGGGCGGTGGTGGCGCAAAAGCCGCGGGAAGCAGCCTATGCCAGCGTGAACGAACTGCAGCGGACCGCCCAGTGGCTGGCGCTCGGCGCCGCGCTCGCCAGCCTGCTGGTGAGCCTGTTCTCGGCCCGCAAGATCGCCACCCCGCTGCGCACCTTGACTGAACAGAGCCGCGCCATTTCGCGCGGCGACTTCTCCGAGCGCGTGCAAGTCAGCAGCCGGACCGAGATCGGAGAACTGGCCGAGACTTTCAACCTCATGACTGATGACCTCGAACGCCTGGTGGGTGACTTGAAGCGCGCCGCGGATGAAAATCTGACCCTTTTCCTCAGCTCGATTCAAATGCTGGCCGGCGCGGTGGACGAAAAGGACCCGTACACGCGCGGACATTCCGACCGCGTAACCCGGTATTCCGTGCTGATCGCCACCGAAATGGGCCTGCCCAAGGAAGAAATCGAAAGAATCCGCATTGCCGCCCAATTGCACGACGTGGGTAAGATCGGCATTGAAGACCGCATCCTCAAGAAGCCCGGCCCGCTCACTCCGGAAGAATTCGAAATCATGAAGACGCACACCATCAAGGGAGCAAACATCCTGCGCCCGGTGCGTCAACTTCGAGACATGCTGCCCGGCATTGAGCTTCACCATGAAGCTCTCGACGGCCGGGGGTATCCCTTTGGGCTGAAGGGCGATCAGATTCCGCTGATGCCGCGCATCATCATGGTGGCCGATACGTTTGACGCCATGACCACCATCCGCCCCTACCAGTCGCCCATCTCGCCCGAAACCGCAGTGCGGCGCATCCAGGCCATGGTTGATCGTTACGACCAAACGGTTGTGGCCGCGCTGGTCGCCGTATTCCAGCGCAATGAGCTCGGGGTGGAACGGGAAGACACGGCAGTGGATTTCATTCCCGAAATGCTTGCCGCCGAAATCCAGCCGGTGTAGCCCGCCTCCCGCTCCCGGCTACGGCTCGTGCGGGCTCTCCACCGCGGTGGGCACCACGCAGCCATGGGCCACATCGCACACCAGGTGCTCGAACTGAATGGTGGTGTGGTGAATCCGGAAGTGGTGGTACAGCCGCTCTTTTACGTCGCGCAGGATGCGCTCGCTGGCCGAGGGAGGAATATCGGCGATGGTGATGTGGCAGGAAAGAGCATGGCTCTCGGAGCCCAGGCTCCAGACGTGCAGGTCGTGCACATCATGCACACCTTCAACGGTTCGCAGCACCTGGCTGATGCGGTCGAGTTCCATGCCGCGGGGCGTGCCTTCAAGCAGGATGTTGAGCGTCTCTCGCAGTATGCCAAGCGCCGACCATAGCACCACCGCGCCAATCCCCAGCGAAATTGCCGGATCGATCCAGTGGCGGCCGGTGGCGAGAATGGCGGCCCCGCCCGCAATGACGGCCGCGGTGGAGAGAGTGTCGCCCAGCATGTGCAGGAACGCGCTGCGGATGTTGACGTCGCGCCCGCTGCGGTACAGCAGCCAGGCGATGGCGCCGTTCATCACCACGCCGGCCGCCGCTACTCCCGCCATCAGCCCGCCGGCCACGGGCTCAGGCCGCTGCAGGCGCTCAAAGGCCTCATAAAGAATCCAGAAGGAAAGCAGCACCAGCACGGCCGAATTCAGGAACGCCACCAGCACGCCGGCGCGCTGGTAGCCATACGTCTTGGTGGAAGTTGGAGGCCGCGCCTGGATGTAAATGGCGGCCAGCGATAGCAGCAGCGCCAGGAAGTCGCTGAGGTTGTGGCCGGCTTCAGCGATCAGCGCCAGCGAATGGGCACGGGCTCCCGCGATCAGCAGCAGAACAATGTAGCCGAGCGTAGCTCCAAGCGAGAACCGCAGCACGCGCGCCGGCTGGTGAACATGGTCATGCGAATGCGCGTGCATGCTCTTAATTCTATTGCACAGCGGAGGCGCGGAGACACGCGTTCCTGGGATTCGACGATGCAGAGGAAGAATGTCGATTTCTGTTCCAATCTGTGTGACGCTGTCGCTTCTGAGGTGGGAGCACCGGCAAAGGTGCCGCACCGGCCAAGCTGGCACGGTGGGAGCACCGGCCTTCACCGCTAACATGGGTGAGCGCTCGGCAATGGTGGGAGCACCGGCCTTCAGGCCGGTGATTTAGGCGCCCACGACACAGGGCTTTAGCCCCGGCCCGCGAGCTTGCGCTCAGGAGATGCGTGGGTGTATTCATTGGCGCCTGAGCATCGGGAAAAGGGACGGGGAAACCGGGGGCTAAAGCCCATAAATCTGCCGGAGGATAAACATGCACGAGTGGGCTTCAGCCCCGGCCCGCAGGCTTGCGCCGCAAGACATCCGGACTTTCTTCGTCTCCACTTCCACGTGGGGACGCAGAACGCTTTTTCAAACTCAGGCGAAATGCGACTTAATGATGGATGTGCTCCTCACGAATCGAGCGCTGGGCAGGTTTGCACTCCACGAGTTCGTGATCATGCGCGAGCACATCCACTTGCTCCTTACGCCTGCGGTCGATGTTTCCCTCGAGAAAGCGGTTCAGTACATCAAGGGAGGATTCTCCTTCCGCGCGAAACGCGAACAGGGCTTCCATGGGGAGATTTGGCAGCCCGGGCTGAATGAACATCGGATCAAAGACGCCGAGGATTACGCGAATCACGTGGCATACATACACGAGAATCCAGTAAAGGCGCGGCTGGCCGCTACGGCAAAGGAATATCGATATTCATCAGCGAGCGGGCTGTGGGAGCTTGATCCTGCGCCTGCGCATCTTGGAGGGGGAAGGGAGACCGGGGCTAAAGCCTATAAATCTACCGGAGGGTGAGCGCCGGTCTGGGTGTGGGCACCGCCCCCGGACAGGGCGCCCGGCAAAGGTGGGAGCACCGGCCCCGAACAGGGTGAGCGCCCGGCAAAGGTGGGAGCACCGGCCTTCAGGCCGGTGACTTAGACGCCCACGACATAGGGCTTCAGCCCCGGCCCGCGAGCTTGCGCTCAGGAGATGCGTGGGCGTATTCATCGGCGCCTGCGCTGAGCATCCGGGAGAGGGACGGAAAATCGGGGCTAAAGCCCGTAAATCTGCCGGAGGATAAACACCGGCCTGAAGGCCGGTGCTCCCACCCAGCGCAGCACGTTCATTCGCTGACCTTTGACCTGATCTCGCCTCTCGCCACCCTGGTCCTCATTTCATCCCCGGCACGCACCTGGTCGGCGCTCTTGATCAGGTTTCCGGCGGCGTCATACGCCAGCGCGTAGCCGCGCTCCAGCACTTTCAAGGGTGAGAGGCTTTCGAGCCTGGCGGCATGCTCGCGCAGCATGCTGCTGCGCCGGGCCAAAAGTGTGCGCATGGCCGAGGCCATGGTGCTGCCCCGGGCATCGAGTTCGCGGTGCAGGCGCTGCAGCCGGCGGTCGGGAGCATGGTCATGCAGGCGAGCCAGGATGAGTTCATATCGTCGCCGGCTGCGCTGCAGCCGCTCGCGCTCCCTGGCCGCCAGCCGAAAAACCATCTCGTCGAGGCGTTGCTGGCGGCGGTTGAGCAGATTCTGGAATTGCGCAAACGCCGCATGGCGCGAGAGCTCGGTGAGGCGGTTGCGCGCGGCCAGAACGCGATATCGCGCTGCCTGGGTGAGGCGCCGGTGAATTCCCGCCAGGCGCTCTTCAATCTGGTTTTTGCTCTCGATCACCAGTTCGGCCGCGGCCGATGGCGTGGGCGCACGCAGGTCAGCTACAAAGTCACAGATGGTGAAATCCGTCTCGTGCCCCACCGCCGAGATCACAGGCACGTTCGACCCGGCAATCACTCGCGCCAGGGCTTCATCGTTGAAAGCGGCCAGATCTTCGAGAGAGCCTCCGCCGCGCGCCAAAATGATGACGTCAACGCCATGT
>JAFAIN010000175.1 GCA_019236695.1 Acidobacteriota bacterium
GATGCACTTCAAGCCGGACAGCGGTTCAAAAGCGAACTGAGCTGGCGCTCCGCGCAAAGCGCGACCCAAGAATTTAAAACACGCTGTTAAATTGGCTGGACCAGCGAACTCCTGCCTTCTCTCAACCCGAGGTTCAGGAAGCTTTTAGTTGCTGATCTGGTTTGTAGTGGTGCCGGCCAGGGCGGCTGCCGCTTCGTTGAGAATGCGGTGATGAATGGTGAAGAGCGCCAGCTCCAGACGATCGGAGACGCCGATCTTGTCATAGACGTTGCGCAAATAATTCTTGATCACCTGCTCGGTGGTGCCCAATTGGTTGGCGATCTCCTTATTCTTATAGCCCTGCACAATCAAGGCCACGATGCGCAGTTCCTTGGGAGTGAGGCGATCGCGAACGCGGGCGCCCACGAGATCATTCTCGTTGGGAATGTTGGCGCCGGGGGCCTGCTGCAGGAACGTCTCGCCGCGGGCGACTTTCTGCACGCACTGCACGAGTTGCGGGCCGGTGATCGACCGGAACACCACGCCGGCCGCGCCCATCTCCATAAAGGCCTGGGAAGCTTCGTTGTGCTCGGCGATCATTACGATTCGCGAACTTGCAGCCGCCGCGGTTTCGAGCACGGCCTTCAGGTCGTTATGGAAGTTCGAGGCCAGCAGCACAACCGCGCCGCGGAAGCGATCGACCGCAACCAGCAACTGCTCGGCCGACTGGGCCTGGGCCACAATGCGTAACTCATCTTCCACGGCCAGCACCTTCGCCGCGCCTGTGCGGAAGATTGCCTGCGTATCAGCCAGAATAACCTTGATCATTGGCCGGCCTTCTTTCCGGCGGCAGCCGCCCGTACCCGCACGAATTTGTAGTTATCGATCACGCAAGCCACCCCATCGGGCGCCGGATCGGTCTTGGAGTTGCCGGCTTCGTTCTTGCCACCCTTTTTGTCGACCCGCACGACGTGGCCTTCGCACTCGATATCGACATCCTGCTTGGCGCCGACCAGCGCTCCAGGAACCGAAATCTGGAACTTGACCGATGAGCCTACGCGAAAGGGCGCTGCCGCCGTAATGTACACGCCTGAAGCGCTCAAATCGCGGGTTGAGCCCTTATGCTTCTTTGCCGATTGATCGACTTCGAGTTCAATGGGCAGGTTGACCGGAAAGCGCCGGCCCGTTCGATGTTCGGACAAGGATATCCTCCGCTCGGCATGGCGCTCGTAGCCGCTTGCGGGTTACGTGAAAGACGGCGGCACAATGGCGAGCAATGGGTTTATATCACGCACTGCCCTCTCAGTCTCCACCTATTAAGCACTTATAAGCCACCGGTAAGTGCCTTAGGAAGCAATGATTCGGATGGTTCGGGCCCAATGACGCGACTACGCAGCGAGCCCCCGGTGCGATTCACGTTCACTCCACGTTCACTCCACGTTCACTCGACGTTCACTCCACAAGGGGTCACTTCGTTCTCGATGGGGGTTCAGGGGAGGGCAGGCGGTTGGTAATAAAGGCTGATTCCCGGGTCGCAGCCGGGGGATCCATGTTGGCCAGCACGGCCACCACGTACCCGGCAGCGGGGCAGATTTCGAGCTCGCCATTCATGCCGGGAGCGCCGCCGCCATGGCCGTAGCAGCGCGTGCCGTTGACCATGCGGTCGCCGAAGCCAAAAGCATAGCGGCCGTTGGGTGTATCTACCTGGCCCGTGGTCAGCATATCGGTGTAGCGCGGGTTCAGCAGCTTATGCTGTTCGAGGGCGTTGGCAAACGCCAGCAGATCGGCAACCGTAGAGTAGCCGCCGCCGGCCGAGGAGCCCCGATAGGGCAGCGTATCGGTATTCCGAACCCAGGCTCCGCCATTTTCGGCGCGCGTGTAGCCGACGCTGCGATTCGGCACTGGCTGCTCCTCCGGCTCCGAGGCGGTCGAAACCATCCCGGCCGGCCGGTAAATATGGTCGCGAACGTAATCGTAGTAGCTCTGGCCGCTCGCTTTTTCGATGATGACGCCCAGCAGGATGAAGCCGTAATTGCTGTAGTCCCACCGGCTGCCGGGCTCGAACAGTAACCCGCGAGCACCGTAGAGTTTGACGTAATCGCCGAGCGTGCGCAGTTCCAGCCGGTGCTTCTCGAATTCCGGCGTAAAGATGTCGCCCGTCCCTCCGGTATGCGTGAGCAGGTGCCTGATCGTGACTTTCTGCGCCACGTCTTTGTTCGGATAATCCGCCAGGTACTTGCCCAATGGATCATCCAATCCGATTTTTCCGGCTTCCGCCAGTTGCAGCGTGGCCACGGCGGTGAACATCTTGTTCATTGAGCCAATGCGGAACCGGGTGTTCAGTGTGTTGGGGATTTTCGCCTCGTGATCGGCCAGGCCATAGGCCTGTTCGAAGATGGGCCTGCCGCCCCTGGCAATGAGAGCGGCCCCGGCAAACCGCCCGGCGGCGGCATCGCTCTGCAGTTTGTTCCGGGCCGCCGCGACGAGCTCCTGCTCGCTGAGGTGGGGCAATGCAAACTCCGCCGGCGCAGGGATCGCGCGCGCCTCGAACCGCGCGATGTGGTGAGGTTCGGCCGGCTCCAGTTCCAGCCGAAGCCGCGCGAACTGGTCGGAACCACGTTCCTGCACCAGGACAACGATGCTCTGCTCGCCGGATTCCTCCACTTTCCTCAAATCAAAGCCGCCGGTTCGTTCGCGCAAATCCATGTCGCGCGGGACGGCGTCCAGGCGAGAGGGGAAATTCTGCTGCAGGAATTGGCGGTAGACCTCCTGCTCGCCGCTGTTGAACGCTGCCAGCCAGTTCGCGAACTGACGGCCGGCAGGCGTCCCGGGCAATTGCACCTGCGAAACGCAGGATGCCGCCATTGCGAGCAGCGCAATAAGAGTGAGGCGGGGTTTCAAGAGGGTCATGTAAGTGAGACGCGCAACTGGTGATTTGGTAACTAAGGAATTAGTTAAGCCTCGCTTTCGGCCGTTGACTTATTTAAGTCATTCCGGACAAAATGAGCAGTGTGAGCAAGAATGCGATCCGCACTTCGATTGACCTGCCGCGCGACCTGCACCGCCGCGTTCATGAAGCCGCTGCACAAAAAGGGTGCTCCGCCCGAAAGCTCATCCTGGCAGGAATCGAGCGGGCGGTAGATGAAGCAAAAGCGTCACGTCCGAGGCGGCGGTTAAGTTTGCATCCGCCATTAATCAAGCCTGCAGGGCGGCGAATTGGGGCGGCGGCCGACGAGCAAGTGTATGAGTTCATTCAGCTTCCCTGATATTAACGTATGGCTTGCCCTGGCGGCGCCCGAGCATGTACACGCGCGGGAGGCGGCGTGCTGGTGGGAGGCAGAGACGGATGCAATCGGGTTTACTCGTTTTACCCAGCTCGGGTTCCTAAGGCTGGTTACTACGGCGGCGCTGATGGATGGGAAGCCGCTCACCCTTTCCGGCGCCTGGAGAGTGTACGACCGATTTTACGAGGATGATCGCGTCGCGTTTGTTCCGGAGCCGCGCGAGGCCGAGGGACTTTTCCGGCAAAGGACGTCGGGACGCGCGGCGTCGCCGAAGGTTTGGGCCGATGCGTGGCTGCTAGCGGTTGCCGAAGCGGCCGGCGGCACTCTCGTCACTTTTGACAGAGCCCTGCGCGGGCGCGGGGCGCGCTGCCTTCTGCAAGGTTGATCAGCGGGACGTTTTCATGGCCGGCTGACCGTGGTGTCTTTCCGAGTGAAATCTCGAACTTGAGTGGCTGCTGCGACGGGCGAATGGCTGGTGAAGTTACGCCCGCGAATGCGGCTCGCCACATAAATGAAAGGGCGGCGAGGAAAGGACGTCGGTCCGGGTACCCCCCGGCCGGACAGGGCGAGCGAAGCCCGCCTGGGTGGGCCCTCAATCAGGGCTTACTCGCAATCAAGGGCGAGCGGCCTTTCAGGCCGCATGGCCGACCGAGGGCGGTCGGCCCCACGTCATTTCTTCGTGGGACACCTGAGCTCGCCCAGGCAGACGTCTAACGTGGCGGGCGCGCTCAATCGATGCGGTTCCCAGACAGTTTTGCACCGAATGATGACTGTCTGAAACGTATGGCCTAATCGCCGGCTACGGCTTCCGTGTCGTGCTCGGAGACGTGAGACCCGTTGCCATTCGCGTGGGAGTTGCCATTGCCGTTCGTGTTCACCAGGGTGCCGAGCGGAATGAAGCCTTCCGGCTGCTTTTCTTTCAGCACGACTTCGCGGTACAGTTTGGCCATTTTGGCGTTGTACTCGGGATCGTTCTTCTGGCGGGCGTCGCGGGCGCGCAGTTTTTCCTCGCGCGCGGTTTTGGCAATGCCCAGCCGGTCCAGGTCATGCTGCTGCTCGGTGGTGACCAGTTCGTCGTTGAGCTGGATGCGCTCGAGCTGCACATTGCCCACCGAAACCTTTTTGCCGCCGGCAAAGATCTCGTGGCGGCCGTGTTCCTCGTACCACCGGGTGAGGGTTGCGGTCATGTGCATCTTCTCGATGATGTTGCGCCACCCGATGCCGGTGTTGTAAGCGCAGAAGGAGATTTCGCCTTCCTGAGTGGCGTAGGGGATGATGCACTGCTCGGTTCGGCGGAAGTCGTAGTTGAACAGATCCTGGAACCACATGCCGGCAATCATGAGCACGCACCAGCGGTCTTTGCGGCGCTTCTCGATGTCCTCGAGCGTGCGGTCGCCGGAAACCTTGCCGTAGCCGCCGCGCTGGGCTTTATTGGTGACGCCGAAGGTCTTGTCCATCTTCTGCATCATGGCCGCGAGCGAGAAATGCGTGGGCGTTTTGAAGGAATCGTAATTGCGCATGATGGCCAGCGCCATGCCCAGTGAGGAGAGGAACTTGCCGCGGGCGGCATCGTTGAGCTTGGCCACATCCTTGGCCAACTGGTCAAGGTTCAGGAACGCGGAAAGCGGCACCGATTCCCTGGTTTCCTTATCGACCATAACGGCCATGCCGACGCCGCAGTTGGGATGGCAGCCGCAGCTCAACTGGCCCCACTGCGCGCCGGGCCCGTGCACCAGGTCGCTCCAGTCGCTGAAGGTGCTGACAAAGGAAAGCGGGAACCAGTCGCGGGTGGGCTCGCCGAGGCCGGTCTGGTCCTTCACGTCGTGCGCCAGGTGGCTGAGCGTGTAGCGCTGGGCCTGCCTGCGCTCGTCGGTAATTTCCTCGTCGCGGCCGGTGAATGAAACCGGCTGGAACGAGCAGAAGCTGGTGAGCTTGGGATTGTCGAGAGCGAACTTGATGATGCGCCCTACCTGCTCGTTGTTGATGCCGTTGATGATGGTGGTGACGGGCACGATTTCAATGCCGGCCTTGTGCACGTTCTCCATCGCCTTGAGCTTCACATCGAACAGGTTGCCGACGGCGCGGTGGGAATTGGCGGCATTGCCGATGCCGTCAAACTGTAGATACACGTAACGCAAGCCGGCTTCGGCGGCCTGCTGGCAGAATTCGAAGCTCTTGGCGAATTCAATGCCATTGGTGGCCGCCTGCACCGACGTGTACCCGACTTTGCGGGAGTAGCGCACGGCATCGAGGAAGTAGGGCGAGAGGGTCGGCTCGCCGCCGGAGAACTGCACGGACATCTGGCGCTTCGGCTTGATGGAAATCGCGTTGTCGAGCAGGGTTTTGATGTCATCCCACGAGAGTTCATGGACAAAGCCGACCTGGTTGGCGTCCATGAAGCAGGGATCGCACATCATATTGCAGCGGTTGGTCAGGTCAATGGTCAGGACCGCGCCGCGCCCGTACTTCACCGTGCTGGTGCCGTGGTTGTGGAGTTGCTCGTCGCTGTGGGCGCGAATGTCGCGGCCAGGAAAAACCTCTTCGATGTGGCGGAACATGGCCGGATCGATCGACATGACGTCTTCGAAATGGCCGTGGCGGGGGCAATCCTTGACCATCAGGATTTTGCCGTCGCGCTCGACGATCTGCGCCTTGATTTCGCCCACTTTTTCGTTGAGCAGAACTTCATGCGGCAGCTTGCCATCGAGAATCTGTTTGCGGATTTCGGGCACACAGCGGGGGCAAAGCGAATCGGTGGCGCGCGGCCAGCCCAGCGGAGGCTTGGTCTTCTGATATGACTTCAGCAACGGCTTATCAGACCAGGCAGGCGTAAAGGAAGGATTCGGCTTGATCCGGTTCAACCTCTCGAACACAGCCCAGGCGGCCTGCGCCGTCAGCGTCAATCCCTTCTCTACATACTTAATCGGTCGATGCATTTCGTCGTATCTCCTCGCAGCCGGGGGGTCGAGGACAATTCTCCCGCCGACATTACTCCTTAGTAACAGCGTATGTTAAACCGGTGCCAGCACAAATCGCCTTTCCTCAGAAAGGCTTGAATCAGCCCTCAGCGGCAACGGTATGCATTAAACGGTGTGGCCTAACTGCTTGAATCAGCTAAGAAAAACTGCGTTCGGGGCCCCGGTGCACACCGGCCGAACAGGCCGGCAGCACTCATGTTAGCGGAAACAGAAATGCTACACCGCGCAGGCAGAAGATGAAAGCGAAAAGGCGGGAAATTGGGTTATTGGGTCATTTGGTCATTGGGTTATTTGGGAGCCATTGTGGCATTGAGCCACTGACGACGAAACATAAACTTGTTTCTTACTCGTGTCGCAATAACCCAATGACCCAATGACCAATAACCCAATAACCCAATTCCCGGTTTTGCATTTATTTTTATGCTATGCCAAAAAACATGCTTCCCGGTACGAGGGCCCAGGTGGAACAGCGGGTGGAGTTCGAGCACACGCTGCAGAAATTTCATCCGGAACTTCCTGCCGTGCTTTCCACGCCGCAGATGATCGGATGGATGGAATGGGCGTGCTTTCTGGCCGCGGAACCGTACTGCGAGGCAGGTGAGACCACTGTGGGCACGGCCATCCATGTGGAACATCTGGCGGCAACCGGGGCCGGCCAGACGGTAAAGGCCGAGGCAGTGATGGAAAGCTACGATGGCAGGTTCTACATCTTCCGCGTGCGCGCGTGGGATGAAGAGCGGGAAATCGGCCGCGGAACGGTGCACAGGGCATTCGTGAATGTTGAGCGATTCATGCGGCGGGTTGAAGCCAGGGCACGCGAATAAGCCCGGGCTCAGCCCGGAAAACAATCCGGCCCGCAGGAAGTGTTCACTGCGGGCCGGCGGTAGCCTGTTGGGATTGGCCTGAGGCGCTTGCTCATCTTGGGCCTGGCACGCATCCCGCAGGCGGGACAGCCAGGGCTTCAGGAGGAGCACCCAACGACGGGAATGACACTCAGAGCAAGCGCTCTAAGCCTCAGACACCTCACTCAAACTTCTACAGTCAGAACTCATTCGCCGGATCGCCTCCTTTCCGAGTGTAGGTCCAAAATAAACGCTCGTTACCATCCCGTCAACACCATTCGGGAGTAGAACCTCCGTTATCAACAGCCAGCGCGCGGCCTGCGGCCGCCTTTCCGGCCGAGGGCGGCCGGAACCACGTGGGGGTTCGCCTTTACCGGCGAGGATGGCCGAAACTGCCGGTTTGGGCTCACTCGGGCTCAAAGTCGTCCAGGTCGTAGCCGTGAAGGTTGAGAGTGCGAGCGAGATTGGCCCTGAGATCGGGCGGCGTGGCCTCCACAAAAATCCACACGCTTTCGTCCAGACCCACGCTTCCGGCCTTCTGTTCCTCCAATTCCTCGGCGCGCTGCTCGGCAGCGCCACGGACAGACTGGCGAACCGGCAGCGGGAGCTGCTGAATCAGGTCGTCCCACAGTTCCACGACCTCATTGGGAAGCTTCATTCCTTGTGCGCTCCTGAAGGGGTTCCGAGGTCACGCGCAATGGCATCGAGCACGCCGTTGATGAACTGCACGGATTCGGGCACGGAATACTTGCGGGTGATTTCGAGAGCCTCGTTGATCACCACCGGGCGCGGGGTTTCCGGATAAGCCAGCAGT
>JAFAIN010000255.1 GCA_019236695.1 Acidobacteriota bacterium
CAGCGCATTGCGTGCGGCCTTGCGGGATATCTGCCGGTTCGTCATGTCGATTCTTGCCTCGGCCAGTTCCGGCCGATGCGAGAGTGCGTCCGCAATCAGGTCCTGCGTAGGCACCACCGGCTCATTCTCCGGCACGACAATCGTGTCGGTCGGCACCACCGGGACTGATGCGATCTCCGCGTCGCTCAAATTCCGGGTAATCGCGTTCTTCATGAGCAGTTCCTGGAGTTGAAGGTTGGTCTGGGCGATGATCAGGTCCTGGTTGCTCGAGTCCACCACTGCTTCGTCCCGGGTCACTTCGATAGGAGCAATCGCCTGCAGGTCCACCTGCTTCTTGTCATCTTCCAGCGTCTTCTCGGCCAGGGCCAGGGAGCGCTGCTTTACCTTTACATCCTCGACGGCATTGACCAGGTCCCAGTAGATGTTTTCAATTTGCGTCACCGTGGCGATTACCTGGTCGCGAAAGGCAATGTCTGTCACTTCGCGGTTGTTGCGCGCGATTCGCAAGTAGCGAAGATTGGGGCCAATGCCAAATCCGGAGAGAAGGCGTTGCGTGAACTGGAAGCGGAAAGCGGAGTTCAGTGCGGGAACGAGATCGGTGAAACGACCGTTCGAAGTCTGTCGTACGTTCTGCATCCCGAAGTCAATGTTGGTGCCGGTAGGGAATGACTGGTTGTAGTCCACGTTCGCATTCACGGTGTTCTGCTGCAGGGCGGGAACGCCCGTCGTGACCTGGTTCGCGATGGGGAATACCCCATGTTCGTTGTTGAACTGGGTCGAGATCTGCGGATCATACGAGTTCACCGGCGCGCCGGCTCCAATGGTGGATTGCACCAGCCCTCCGGCTCCAGTGCCCGCGCCGCCCGCGCCGCCCGATGTTCCTCCGGCGCCCGCTCCGGGCGCTCCTGTTCCAAAGCCGCCTATCCCTCCACCGGGAGTACCCTGCACCAGCCCACTGGCAACACCACGAGCCGAGGCCCCGGCCTTGGTGCGCAAAATGTCTGTGTCGGCGATGTCGAGGTTGTACCTGGCGATGGCCAGGTCGAGGTTGTTCTCGAGGGCGAGCGCAACCACATCATCCAGCGAGGCGTAAAGCTTGCCATCGCGCAGCAATTGAGCCGTGCGCGGGCTGTTTGCCATGTTCGGTGGCGGAACATGCCGGGGCAGGTAGGGCGCGACGATATCGGGAAAAGGCCGCGCCGCTTTGGTAAAGTTCATATCCTGCGCCGGAGTGACGCCGCGCGGCGAAGCCGCTCCCGCGGCCGCTCCAGACGCTGCCTGCGAGAACGTGTTGTTCTGCGGCGCGGGCGCAGAGGGTGCGGCGGCCCGGAATGAAGGCGCGTTGCTTTGGGCTGCAGCAACGCAACCCACTATGAGCATCATTACGGCAATACGGATTGACATGGCCTCTCCAAATTCAGTTTCGAGTTCCGGGAGTGAAATGCCTTTTCGACTCGCACTCGAAGCCCGAAACGAAGATCACTTCGCCGTGCCCCGCCAGCCCAGCCTTCTGGCTTAAAGCTGAGAGCTGAAAGCTGAGAGCTTCTTTCTTCACTCCTGCCTCAATGCGAGCATGGGATCAACCCTGGCGGCGCGCCGGGCCGGCGCCGCGGTTGCGAGCAACGCCACAACCAGCAGCAACAATGGCGCGACGACAAATGCGGCAGGATCGGTGGGCTTGACGCCAAACACCAGCGACTTCAAAATCCCGGCGGCAGCAAACGAGCCCGCGATACCGATTGCGAGGCCGGCACTCACGAGTACCATGCCTTCCCCGACGATCATGCGCAGCACATCCACACGGGCCGCGCCCAGGGCCATGCGGATGCCGATCTCGCGGCGCCGCTGCGCGACGTAATAGGCCAGAAGACCGTACAGCCCCACCGCCGTCAGCAGCACCGCCAGCCCGGCAAATATTCCCATGACGATCATGAGCAGGCGCGACAGCGAAACCCAGTCCGTAACCAGTTGCGACATGGGGGACACGCTCACCACCGGCTGCTGTGGGTCCACGGATTGCACCGCGCTACGCACCATCGCCGATACGTCCATCGGCTTGGCCGTGCGCACCAGGATGGCCGAGAACATTCCGAAATCCTGGTAGAAAACCTGGGTCAGTTTGTCGGAAATCTGCGCCTGCGGAACGTAGGCAATGGGAGGCGAAGGAAGGCCGACGAGTTCTACAAAGCTGGCGAGGCTGGCATCTTTGATATCGGCTACTACGCCGACCACCTCGGCTGCGGTCCCCTTAGGTGAGCCCGCATAGAGGTTTACCGACTGGCCCACCGGGTCCTGCTGCCCCCAGCAGGCTCGCGCCAGCGATTGATTCACGATGACGACTTTCCCAGAGGTTGAACTGTCGGAATCCTGGAAGGCCCTGCCGCGCAGAACAGGCGTTCGGGTGGTGGAGAAAAAGCCGGGGCTGATGGCGCGATAATCCAGCGCGCCCCCCGGGCACTGCCTGCTGCCGGCGTAGAGGGGGCCCAGGTTCAGCCCCGATACCAGCGGCGCCGAGGATGCCGTGGCCGCGCCGGACACTCCCGGTTGCTGCTGAAGCCGCTCTATGACGCTGCGCTGGAAGTTCCAAGTCCCCTGAGCCGTGCTGTAGTTCTTTGAGGCCAGCAAAAGTTGCGCCACCTGCAGGTTTTGAGGGTCAAGCCCGAGGTCCACTCTCTCCAGCAGGACAAAGCTGCGAATGAGAAGCGTGGCGCCGACCAGCAGTGTGAGTGATAAAGCGACTTCAGCCGTGACCAGCGCTTTGCGGCTGCGATGCTGCCCGCGGCCCGAGCCGCCGCCTTTCTCGCCTTCCTTCAAGCTTGCCTGGGGGTCGCGACCTCCTGCCGTAAGCGCCGGTATGGCCCCGGTGATGATGCCGCTCACCAGCGACACGCCCAGCATGAAAAACATTACGGGAACGTTGACGGAGAGCGATGCCGGGTCGAGGCTGGTGCTGGAGAACCAGGCTGCGTGCGCCGGCAGGATGGCTCGCAGCCCTCCCACTACCCAGAAGGCGAGCGCCAGCCCGGCGGCGGCGCCCAGGAGATTAAGCAGCAGCGTTTCCGTCAGCAATTGCGCGGCGATGCGAGCGCGCGATGCCCCAACCGCCATGCGAACCGCCAGTTCGTGCGCCCGCGCCGCCGAACGCGCCAGCAGCAGCCCCGCCATGTTCGCGCAGGCAATCAGCAGAATCAGCCCGGCAGCGCCAAACAGAATGAGCAGCGGCTCGCGAAATCCCTCGTTGGAGAACTGCCGATAGGGCACCAGGCCCAGGCCGGAACTGTAGTTGTAGGGGTACCGCTTCGGGTTGTCGCGCTTCAAGCCGGCAAAGATTGAATCGAGCTCCTGCTGCGCGGCGGTGGGAGTCACGCCGGCGCGCAAACGCGCCATGACTTCATAGTTGGAGCCCTGTTCTCCCAGGTAGTTCAGAATGCGGTCGGCTGTCCAGATCTGGGCGCCATTGTCATACCGGAAATTGCGGGGCAGCACGCCCACAATGGTGAGGTCGCGCCCATTGCATTGTGCGGCGCGGCCAATGGCGGCCGGATCGCCGCCGAAGTCGCGCTGCCATGCGGCGTAGCTGATAATGGCAACGCTGCCGCCGCCGGCGGCCGCATCGGTGGGCAGGAAGTCGCGGCCGAGCACGGGAGCAACGCCCAGCGTCGGGAAGAAAGAGGTTGAGACGGTTGCGCCCGGAAGGTATTCAGGTGCGCTGCCGCCGGCCAGGTTGCAGCCGGTGGAAGGAAAGGTGATGGCGACGGATTCGAATGAATGCGCAGATTCGGCGACCGCGTTGGCTTCCAGCGGAACGATACTGCTTCCCGTACCCTCGCGCCAGCGCTGCACCACAAACACCAGCTTCTGCGGGTCGCGATAGGGCAGCGGCCGCAGCATCACGTGGTACACCACGCTGAACATGGCGGCATTGGCACCGAGCCCGAGCGCCAGCACTACCAGTGCAACCGCGGTAAAGCCGGGAGTTCGGCCCATCATGCGCCACGCGTACCGAAGGTCTTGCCATAGCTGTTGCATTGGTCGAATTCCTCCGTGCCTCCGCTGCTCCGCTGTGGTGAATTCGTCAGCGCGTCGCTACCGCCTGCCCGGCGCGCGTTTCGCCCGTAACCCACCCATCGAAGAGCTGAATAATCCGGTTGCCGAAGGCGGCGTTGGCTTCCGAATGCGTCACCTGCACCACCGTGGTGCCTTCGTTGTTGAGGCGCTTGAACAATTCCATAATTTCCCGCGCCTGGCTGGAGTGCAGGTTACCGGTGGGCTCATCGGCAAGAATGAGCTTGGGGTTTCCCACCACTGCCCGGGCCACGCCCACCAGTTGCTGCTGCCCGCCGGAGAGCTGGTTGGGATAAAGATCCTTTTTCCCGACAATCTGGAAACGATCGAGGATGTCGGCCACCATGCTGGCGCGCTGCTTGCGGCTTATGTCGCGGTACGAGAGCGGCACGTCCAGGTTCTCGTAAACCGTGAGGTTATCGAGCAGGTGGTAACTCTGGAAGACGAAGCCGATGTACTTGCGGTTCAGGTCGGCGCGGCGCTTGCGGTCGAGTTTCTGGATAGCGTTTTCCAGGAAGTAGTATTCGCCGGTCCAGTTGTCGTCGAGCATGCCCAGAATGCTGAGCAGCGTGCTCTTGCCCGCTCCCGACGGCCCCATGATGGTGACAAAATCGCCTTCCTGAATGTCGAGGTTGATGCGGCGCAGCACATAAGTGACGCCGGCGGCAGTCTTGTAGGTCTTCTCGACGCTACGCAGCGAAATCATCGGTTCAGGCACAAATTCTCCTCTTTTCTATTCGTAGCGCAGTGCGACCATGGGGTCCACGCGGGTGGCGCGTCGCGCCGGGATGACGGCCGCGGCCAGGCAAATGGCTCCCAGCGCCCCCAGCGCGCCGGCGATGGCGATGGGGTCAGCCTTGCTGACGTCGAACAGCATGGTCTTGAAAAGCGTGCTGGCCGCGAGGCCCAACGGAATGCCGGCCGCGACGCCTGCGAGCAGCATGAAGCAGGATTCGCGCCCCACCATCCAGATCACATTGGTGCGCCGGGCGCCCAGCGCCATGCGCAGGCCAATCTCCCGGGTGCGCCGTACCACGCCGTACGACATGACGCCGTAGAGTCCCACCAGAATCAGGGCAAGAACCAGAACCCCAAACCCGGTTGACAGGCGCGCCACCAGTATCTCGCCGGCAAGGTTGTCATTGACCAGCCGCGACCCGGTTTCCACATTCTCGATTACGAGGTTGGGATCGAATTCGCGAATGGCGGCGCGAACCTCATTGATCAGGGCTTCCGGATTTCCCGCGGCACGAATCTCAAAATTCGGGGCTACGACCAGGTCGAAGGCCTGCGTGCTCAGCGGCGCGTAGATGCGGCGCGGCACTTCCTCGCGCAGGTCGTGGTCGCGGACATCGCGGGCAACGCCCACAATCTCAAATGGCGGCAAATTCGGGCGGCTGGAATCCTGCAGGCGAACCTTGTGCCCGATGGGGTTGCGGTCGCCATAGTAAAACCTCGCAAATCTCTCGTTGACCACCACCACCGGAGCACCGGAATCATAATCCTGCTGGCTGATATCGCGGCCCAGCAGAATCGGCACACCAATGGTGCGGAAGTAGCCGGGGCCGATCATGTCATCATTGCTCACGCTGTCGTCGCTTTTGCGGGGAGTGAAACCCTCAATGATGAATGCGTCAGCGGATTCGGTACCGCTGAACAGGCCATTCATCGAGGCCGAAGCGCTGCGAACCCCGGGCAGCCGCGAGAAGCGCTGGAGCAGTTCGCGTTCCACGCCCAGCACGGCGGGGCCTTTGTAGCCGCTGCCGATGGGATCAATGCGCGCCAGCACCAGTTGATCGCGGCTGTAACCAAGGTCAAGTTCCTGCAGGTTGCGCAGGCTGCGCAGCAGCAGTCCGGCCGTCATGAGCACCAGTACGCCCAGCGCCACTTGCGAGCCGATCAGGATCCGGCCGGTGCGCTGCGAATGCGCGCCTCCGGCGGAGTCACGCCCGCCTTCCTTCAGCGCGGGAGCGAGGCTGACGTGCAGGAAGCGCAGCGCGGGCGCCAGTCCAAACAGCAGCCCGGCTGCCAGGCACGCGCCCGCGGTGAAGCCCAGCACGCGCCAGTCGAGCCCCAGAACCAGCGGGCTGCCGGTGTTGCTCCGGTTGGCCAGTTGCACCAGGGCGGCCGAGCCCCAATTGGCGAACACCAATCCCACCAGCCCACCCAGCAAGGCCAGCAGCACGCTTTCGGTCAGCAACTGGCGCACGATGCGCGCGGGAGCGGCGCCAATGGCCAGGCGAACGGCAATCTCGCGCTGGCGCGCGGCCGAGCGGGCCAGCATGAGGTTGGCCACGTTGACGCATGCCACCAGCAGCACCAGCGCCACCAGACCCATCAGCAGCAGCAAAGGGGCGGAGAACTGCGCGCGCAATCGTGAAAGCCCGCGCCCGCCGGGGCTCACTTCCACTCGCAGCTGCGCGCTTTTCATGGCATCGCGATCATCGGCCTCCATCAGCGACGCGAGCGTCTCCTGCAGCGCCGTCTTTACCACAGTGTTCACGTTACTGCGGGCCTGCTCCAGAGTTACGCCCGGCTTCAGCCGCCCTATCATCAGCAGGCTGGAGATATTGGGGGTTTGCAGGAAATCGCGTCCGGGGCTGAGCTGCGGCTCCATCATCATGGGCGCCCACAAGTCGGGCCGGATGCCCACCGCCTCGCCAAAGAATCCGGGGGGCGCTACGCCGATGATGGTGAAGGGGAAGCTGCGCAGGCGCACGGTTCGCCCGATGACGGAAGGGTCGCCGGAAAAGCGGCGCTGCCAGTAGCCGTAGCTGATCACGATGAAAGGGTCGCCGCCCGGCGCGGTGTCCTCGGCGGCGGTAAAGGCGCGCCCGATCAGCGGCTTTACACCCAGGGTTTCGAAATAATTGCCGGTCACCAGGCGGCCGGTCACCTTCTCAGTCCCGCGCTCAATTTCGATCTGCAGGTTGTCAACCCGCGAAGTGGCCAGCAGGGAAGAGAACACCGCGTTGTGGTCGCGAACCTCGCGGTAGAGGGGATAAGAAAACACATCGGCGCGCGGTGTGCCCGTGCTGTAACTGGTTACACGCGCCGGATTGCCGATCGTAACCAACTCTTGCGGGTGTTCTACCGGGAGCATGCGCAGCATGACTGCGTTCACCACAGTAAAGATGGCGGTGTTGGCGCCAATGCCAAGAGCCAGGGTGAGCACTGCCACCAGGGCAAAGCCGGGCGCGCGGCGCAGCATGCGAAAACCGTATTGCGCATCGCGCAGAAGCGTATTCATCATTCGTACCTCAACGCCACCACAGGATCCACGCGAGTGGCACGGCGCGCGGGAATCCAGCTCGCCGCAAGACCCACAAGAGCAAGCAGCAGGGAAACCGCAACAAACGGTAGCGGGGCGCGCGGGCTCACGCCGTAAAGCAGATCATTGATGGAGCGCGCGCCGGCCAGGGCAAGCACCAGCCCCGCCCCCAGGCCCACGCCCAGAGCCACGCCGCTCTGCCTCAGCACCATCAGCAGAACATCAAGCGGCCGTGCGCCCAGGGCCATGCGGATACCGAATTCGCGCACCCGCTGCCCCACCGAATAGGCCACCACACCATAAATGCCCACCGAGGCCAGCACCACAGCCAGGGCCGCGAACACGCCGAGCAGGCCGGCGGCAAAGGCCGCGCCCCACAGCGCCTGCGAAATCACTTCACCGATGGGCCAAACGTTGGTGAGCGGCAGGTTGCGATCCAGCGATTGCACCTGCTCGCGAAGCGAGTTCAGGATCAATTTGGGCTCCTGGACGGAGCGCACCAGCAGCGTAGCGGCCGGGCTCGGAGCCTGGATCAACGCCTGGTAGACGTAGGGAGTGGGATCCTCGCCCAGCGTGAAATACTTGGAATCGCGCACCACTCCAATTACCTGTGACCATTCCTTGTCGCCGAAAAATTTGAAGCGCTTGCCCACTGCATCCTGATTTGGCCAAAAGCGCTTGGCGCAGGTTTCATTGATCACCACGGCTTTGGGAGCATCCTGGCGCAGCGACTCGGTAAATACTTCGCCGCGAACCAGTGGGATTCCCATCACGGAAAAATAATTCGCGGAAACCTGGGATACGGGAACCAGAATGCCGCTGCGTTTCGGGTCGGAATCCTGGCCTTCGGGAAATACAGAGCGCGAGAAGCCGCCTCCAAACAGCGGCACCGTGGTGGCGAGCGTGGCGGCCCTGACCCCCGGTTGCGACTGCGCCGTTTCCAGAACCCGCCGCTGGAACTCGCGCTGGCGTGGCATGTCATAGTTCAGCGTGCCCACATCGAACGTCATCATCGCCAGGTTCTGGGAATCGAAACCGGGATTGATGTTCTGGGCGTTTTTTAAGCTGATGAGGAACAGCCCGGCGCCGACCAATGCGACCAGGGACAGCGCAAACTCCACCGAAACAAACGCCCCGCGCAGGCCAAAGCTGCGGCTGGAAAACTCCGACGTGGTCCGCTCCTTGAGTTGATCGACCAGTTCAGGCCGCGAGGCGTGAAACGCCGGCACCAGGCCAAACAGCACACCGGTGAAAATTGCGACGCCGAGCGTAAACAGCAGGACGTGGGAATCGAGCGAGATATCGAGTGCGCTGTTCAGCAGGAATGGCGGCCGGAAGTTCCACAGCAGGTCGCGGCCGACCACGGCCAGCCCCAGGCCGAGCGCTCCGCCGGCAAGCGCCAGCACCAGCGCTTCGGTGAGGAGCTGGGCAATGACGCGCGAGCGAGTTGCCCCTACCGCCATGCGAATAGAGATTTCGCGTTTGCGCCCGGCTGCCCGCGCCAGCAGCAGGTTGGCGATGTTGACGCAGGCAATCAGCAGCACCAGCCCCACTACCACCATCATGAGCCGTGCGGCTTCGGTCAGCGGCGGCGGAACAAGGTTGCTGAGCAGGGGTGTTGCCTGCAGGCCCCGGCCTTTGTTGGGCGCGGGGTAATCGTGCTCGAGTTGGCTGGCAATGGCGCTCAGTTCAGCATTCGCCTGCTGCGGGGTTACGCCGGGCTTCAGCCGCCCCACCGCGGTTTTGCCCAGAAAACGGCGGTCGTTCCAGTTCTCCTTTTCAAAGCCGGCGACCAGTTCGTCATGCATCGAGAACAGGGCCCACAGGTCATTGTTGCCCAGCGCCACGGCGCCGATGAATCCCCGGGGCGCTACGCCGATGATGGTGAATCCCTGCCCATTCAGCAGAATCGTCCTGCCGATCACATTTCTGTCGCCGGAAAATTTCCGCTGCCACAACCCGTGGCTGATGACCACCACCGGACCGGCGCCCAGTTCCGCGTCTTCCTCCGGCCGGAAGGTGCGGCCCAGCTCGGCATGAACTCCAAGGGTTTCGAAGTAATTGCCGGTGACCAGTTGTGCAAAGTACTGATCGGCTTTCCCATCAATCGTCATGCTCACGGCTGCGAACATGTAAGCGGCTACGGAGGCAAAAGACTGCGTGCGCTGCCGGACGTCTTCGTAATTGGGGCTTGAAATGCCCAGACCCGCGCCTCCCGCGAAGTTCTGCGGGTTGCGTACATCGTTTTCGTCAATCTGCATTAGCCGCGCCACGTCTTCGACGGGCAGCGGGTGCAGAAAAACCGCGTTCACAATGCTGAAGATGGCGGTATTGGCCCCAATGCCGAGCGCAAGCGTGAGCACGGCAATGCCGGCAAATGTTGGGGACTTCCGCATGCCGCGTAGGGTGTAGCGAATGTCTTGAAACAGCTTTTCCATAGAACCGCCCTCAGCGGAGGGTTAAAAAGTGCAATCGTCGGGCCGCGAGGCTAACGCCTAAATGACTGAGGGAGTATAGGTTAGGGCCGTTCGAGCGGAATTTGCTCGTTCACAAATGGGATGTTGGTGTTCGAAAATGAACATAAGCGCGAGGCCGATACCGAGGGACAGGTTTCTCGTTCTCTCGTTCCCACCTATATACGGGAACGAGAGAACGAGAAACAAAACCTCGCAAACCGCTTAAGTGTGGCTGGGCGCGCTGTTTTTTCGTTTCTCGTCCTTATACATACTCGTCCTTATACATATATGAGAATGAGCAAACGAGAAAAGCTCATGAGTCCGCGGAATGGACCGCCAGCCCGGGAAACCGGGCGGCCGGGTACCGGGCCTTGAACCCGGCGAACAGGAGTGCGATTACGATCGCCATCATCCAGCTCGCCTCCGGCCCCAGCATGCCGCCGGTCAGGTGGATGGAACCCCGCCAGGTGGTGTCAAACAGATGGCCATGCGCATACTCGCCGGCATTGCGCCCCGACCAGAAAAAGATTGCACCCCAGTCAAACGCGGCGTGCCAGCCAATGGCAAAGGCCAGAGTGCCGGTGCGCAGCACCGTAAGGCTCATGAACAGGGCGAGGAGGCCGACCGATACCCAGTCTTCCCATCGCTCAAAGGGCTTGGTGAAGTAATGGAGCGCTCCGAAAAAAACTGCGAGTACTATGGCGGCGGGCCAGAAGCCGATGGCGTCAGCCAGGGTTCGCAGCACGTAAGCGCGATAAATGAATTCCTCAACCACGCCGATGGTGAGAGAGGCCAGCAGCCACAGCAGGGTAAATTGCACAAGCGGGGCTCCCGATAGCGCAAAACCGTTGATGCGGTACGCGCCTGCCAGCGCGATCAGGCCAATGTCAGCCGAAATGGCTGCGAACCCCCATATCAGGCCGCGCCGGAACCAACGGCCGAACAGGTCGCGAGTGGGCCAGTAGTAATCGCGCCAGGTGCGCCGCTCCAAGCGCATCATCACCCCCGTTGCGATCACCGCCGGAATCAGGCCTAGCAAATCCGAAACCGTCAGGCGAAGCGGATCGAGAAATGGGCCATCGGCAGGATGAAAAAGCCTGACGATTGCAAATCCCATCAGGGCCGCCAGCCCAAGCAACATGGCCAGCCAGATGAGGAGCCGCCATCCTGGATGCAGGCCGCCGGGGTAATGTTTTTCTGCCATTTTGATGAGGTTCGTAATGCCTTTTTCTGCAGTGCGTCGGAGCGATTTGTCGTCAGGTGTTCCTCTCCCGCACCTCCGTCTCTCGACGCATGTCATCCCGACCAGCGGGAGGTCGAACGGGAGTCCGAATATCTTACTTTTGGTTTTTCGATTTCATCTATACCTTTTATATGTGGCGCCAGCATTCAAAGTCGGCAATGTGATGATTGGCGGTGGCGAGCTGTTTCTCATTGCCGGCCCGTGCGTCATTGAATCGGAGGCGCATGCGCTGAAGATGGCGCACGCCATCTCCGCCCTGGCAGGTGAGGCCGGGGTGCCCTATATCTTCAAAGCGTCGTACGACAAGGCGAATCGCACTTCGGGATCAAGCTTTCGCGGCCCGGGCCTGAAACAAGGCAAGCAGGTGCTGGCGCGCATACGGCGAGAGCTCGGCATTCCGGTGCTTACGGACGTGCACCAGCCGGATCATGCCGCCGAGATTGCGGAGGACGTGGATGTGATCCAGATTCCGGCATTCCTTTGCCGGCAAACCGATCTGCTGGTGGCGGCGGGCCGCAGCGGATGCGCCGTCAACATCAAAAAAGGGCAGTTCGTTGCTCCCTGGGACATGCGCCACGCCGCCGACAAGGTGCGCAGCACCGGCAACCAGCGCGTGTGCCTTACCGAGCGCGGAAGCTCTTTCGGCTACAACAACCTGGTAGTGGATATGCGCGCGCTCGCCATCATGCGCCGCTTTGCGCCGGTGGTGTTTGACGGCACGCACTCAGTGCAGTTGCCGTCGGCCGCGGGCAGCGAGCAGGGCGGCGCCGTGTCAGGCGGGCAGCCGGAATTTATCCCTCTCTTGTCGCGTGCCGCTGTGGCCGCAGGCGTGGATGGAATTTTCCTTGAGGTGCATGACAATCCTGCACAGGCCAAATCTGATGCGGCCAATGCGCTCGACCTCAAGATGCTGCCAGAGCTGTTGCGGCAGTTGAAAGCCATTCAAAAGATTGCGTGATTTCAGGAGCTGACACCGCCTGCTGTACTAGACCAGCAGGTTGCGAGCCGCTCCTTCCGGAAAAATTACTTAATTTCTGAATTGCTGAATTACTCAACCCCCCGCGGCAAACTCCCCGAAGCTCCGGACTATTGCGGCTGGCAACTGCGATGCTTCCGCCCGCCTGCCCAGCAGATCATGACCTGCGCCTTCAACTGGCAGCAATCGCGTGCGCGCGGGTATGAGCTGAATTGCGTTTTCAAGCTCGGGGATTGCGGCAAACGGATCGCGCGTGCCATGCACAAACATTGCCGGCGTGTGCAATTGCGGGAAATGAGCGGTGCGCAACTGCAGCGGCTTTTCGGGAGGGTGGAGCGGATAAGAAAGCAACAGCAACCCGGCTGCCAGACCGGGATGCTCCGCTGCCAGCATGCTGGCCTGCCGCCCGCCATAAGAATGACCGGCAAGGAAAACCTTTGCGTTGCTCTCGGCCATTTCGGCGAGCAGCGCTTCCATGGCGCTCCTGAGGCCGGCGCGATCTTCGTCGCTGCTTCCGCGGGGAGGCCCACCACGCCGCTTTTGCCGGAATGGAAGGTCGCACCGCAACACGGTGTATCCACTCCCGGCGAATCCGGCGGCGATTGCCTGCAGCAGAGGCGAATCACAGTTTGCGCCTGCCCCGTGAGTCAGCACCAGCCCGCAATGATTGGAAGTGCCGGGCAGCGTGAGGAAGCCCCGCACCGCCGGCGCCCGCGTGGAATCTTCAAATGGTTCCGTGCGCGCGCTGGTCGATGTGGAACAATTGCTCAATTTCCCAATTCCCAATTACTCAATCACCACTTTACCCCACCAGCACCGCTCCGCCGTTTACGTTGAAAACTTCCCCGGTAATGAAGCCGGCGTGGGGAGTGCACAAGAACAGAATGGGCGCGGCAATCTCTTCGGGCGTGCCGATGCGCCCCAGCGGAATGGCGGCAAACACGCGCTTTTTATATTCGCCATCGGCCATTACGGGAGCCGACATATCGGTTGCCACCCAGCCCGGAGCCACGCAGTTCACGCGAATCCCTTCGGGCGCAAGCTCGGTGGAAAGCCCCTTCACCATGCTGATGATTGCACCCTTGGTGGCCGCATAATCGGTATGGAAGGCCTCGCCGCGCTGGCCGGCGGTCGAACTGATCAGCACGATGCTGCCCCCGGCGCCATGCTTCTTCATCTCCACTACGGAATGCTTCACCAGTCCAAACACGGATTCCAAATTAATGGCAATCGTCTGGCGCCACTGTTCTTCGGGCATCCGGTCAATGGCGCGATCGCAACTGGGCCAAATGCCATGGTTGGCCACCAGGATATCGAGCCGGCCCAGGCGCTCCACCGCGGCGCTCACCAGCGCCTGCGCCGCGCCGGCTGAATCCAGGTCGGCTTGAACGGCAACGCAGCGCCCACCCCCGCATTGTTCTTCAAGGCGCACGGCCTGTTCGCGGGCGCGCTGGTAACTGAACACGACGCGCGCGCCTGCGGCCGCAAACATGCGCACCGCCGCCGCACCAATGCCGCGTGACCCGCCGGTGATGAGCGCCGCCTTGCCAACCAGACTGAGTTCTATAGCCATATGACTGGTGCGCGGTTGTTCATTGAGAACGCAGCGAGGAATCTGCATTCCCTCTGCTGCCCGCGGCCTCCACGAATGCCCGGAATATGGCGCGCGAATCTTCTTCGGTGGCCGTGGTTCGCTCGGGATGCCATTGCACCGCCAGCACAAAGTGGCCGGGCGCGGTCCCTTCCACAGCTTCAACAATGCCATCCTCAGGGCACACCGCAACCGCGACCAGGCCTTCGCCGACGCGGCTTGCCGATTGATGGTGGCTCGAATTCACGTGCGCCACCAGGCGTTCCGCCGCCGCGCTGCCTGCCAGAATAGCCGCCAGCCGCGATTCGGGAGTGACTCGAATCCTGTGCGCCCGCAACACGGCCCTGCCTGCCTCATGGTTTACGGATGATTCAATGTGCTGGACCAGCGTGCCGGCGCGCCAGACATTCAGCGACTGCAGGCCATAGCAGATGCCGAGAACCGGCTTGCCTTGCTCATACGCATGGCGCAACAGGGCCGAGTCAACTTCATCCCGCCGCGGGTCGGGCGGGGCAGTGTGCGGGTCGCCGGCCTCGCCGTACCGGCCGGGATCAACATCGGCCGGGCTTCCCGGAAGCAGCACGGCGTGGCATTCGTCGGCCTGCAGGGCTGCATCCGCGGCGCCGGCCGCAAGCTGGATCACACGCGCCTCGCCCCCTGCCTGCTCGATCGCTTCAACATACTGCGGCAGCGCCCGCTGGTTGTATTCAGCGCGATTGCTTACCGGTTCGGGAATTGCGATGCGTGGACGCATGGCAAGCGTGTCCCCACTATATACAACGCCCCGACGAGCAAAATACTTCGTTATTGCTCCGCGACTCCGCGACTCCGCTGTGCATCTCGCGCATACAAAGCCTCCACTTCCTGCTGCACCCGTTGCGCCAGAAGTTCAGCCTGGCGGGGGCTGTAGCCCTGGGTGGGAATGGGCTCGCCGGCAATCAGTTCCAGCCGGCGCGGTCGGATGTGATACGTGTTCATAGGCAAGGCTTCATAGGTTCCGGCCAGGGCCATGGGAACAACTTCAACACCGGCCTTGATGGCAAAGTAAAATGCGCCGCTCAGGAAGGGTTTCACCCGGCCGGTCTTCGATCGCCCGCCCTCGGGGAAAATGACGAGCGGCATGCCCGAGGAGAGCGCACCCAGAACGGCGCGTACCGAGCCGCGGTCAATTCTGCCTTTGGTGACCTCTCCGCCGGCTTCCGTTTTTGCGTCTGCCACGTCAACCGCAATCTGCCCTGACCGGCGCAGATGCCAGCCAAGAAACGGATAGCGAAACAGCTCGCGCTTGGCCATGATGCGGAATTGCATCGGCAGCGCCACATACAGAACCGGGATATCGAGCGCGGACAAGTGATTTACGGCGTATACGCGGGGCTTGCCGAGGTCGAGGCGATCGAGCCCCGAAACCTTCACCGGGCAAAGCGTGGTTTTCAAAATCAGCCAGGACCAGAGCCGGGCAAAGCCGTGCTGCACGCGCCCGGAGCGGTCGAACAACGAACTCAGCAACGACAGCGTTGCCAGCACGATGGTGTAAAGCCAGATGAGCGGATCGAAAATCAAAATCGACCGCAGCAAGCTCAGCGCGTTGTGGATGCCCGTTCGCGGTTTTTCCGGGATGGCCATGGCGTGCGGCGATTCTCGACCGAAAAGCATAATATGAGAGCCGCATCCCAATGGAACCTGAGACTTCATCGCCTTCCGGCGCGTCGGCGCCTGGACCAGCCTCAGCCTGGAGCCGGGTCGCCGGAACCCTGAGGCAGCAGCCGGGCTGGGGCGTGCTTCTCTTCATCCTGCTCGGCGCATTGGCCACCCTGTTGATTGTGGCGCCCATAGATGGCGTTCTGCGCCGCTATCACGCGCCCGCTTACCTGGCAATTCCGCTGGGCGAACTGGCGCTGGCAGTGGCGGTGGTGCTCGTAACAGCCATCATGGCGGGAGCGGAGCAGCGGCCGTTCTGGAGCTTTGGCCTGGAGCGGCGCGCTGCCGCGCGGCGGTTTGGGGAAGGCGCGCTATGGGGCATTCTATCCCTTACGGTCCTGCTCGGCGCCATGCGGGCTGGCGGCCACTTCTACTTCGGTGCGCTCGATGAAAGCCCGGTTGCGGCGGTTCGCTTTGGCCTGCTCTGGCTCGCAATGTTCCTGCTGGTCGGAATCTTCGAGGAACTGACGTTCCGCGGGTACCTGCAGTTCACCCTGTCGCGCGGCCTTGGCTTCTGGCCCACGGCCATCATCCTGAGCGCGCTGTTTGGCCTTTCTCACCGAGGCAACAGCGGCGAAACCAGTTATGGAGTTTTTGCCGCAGGCCTGTTCGGGCTATTTATTTGCCTCACGCTCAAGCGCACGGGCTCCCTGTGGTGGGCCATTGGCTTCCATATGGCCTGGGACTACGCCGAGAGCTTCCTCTATTCCGTGCCGGACAGCGGAACTGTGATTCCCGGCCATCTGTTGAGTTCCCATTTCACCGGCGCGAGTTGGATTACGGGAGGCTCGGCGGGGCCCGAGGGCAGCCTGTTCATTTTTCCGTTGCTCGGGGTTATGGCGCTGCTGTTCGCATTGGTCTATCGCGAGCCGGCCAAGCCGCAGCCGGCTCCAGAGCCCGTACCGGAGCCGGCAGCCGCCAACTCGCCGCCACTGTGGCCCTGAATGCGGCGACTTGACCGGCGCTGAAACTAGATGCCCGCAAGTTCCCGTTTGGCGCAGTCCATGATTCCCAGATAACGTGCCATCTTGCGGATGTGGCCAAGTTCGATAGTGGGAAACTTGGGAAAGCTGCGATAGACCTTCCCATTGTAAGAAATAACCCGGCTGTGGGTAGCGAGCCGCCACTGCCAGCCGGGTGCGCATCTGTCGAGCATTGCCTGGATTTCGCCGAAGGAAACCGACGCTGACATGCGTTACGCTGCCGTGGCGTACACGTCGCGGACATTGTCGCTCGGCCTCAAGCGCGCCGATTGATCCAGGCGGGCGACGGAGACGCCTGCTGGCATCGTGTCGGGCGTCTTGCGCTCCATCTTCGAGAAGGGATCAGGAAGGGCCGCCGGGGACTGGCGCACCAACCTAAGCGCGTCTTCCCACCTCTGCTCTTCTGCTTCGTCCGGTTCGTAGAAGAAGCGCTCGACTTCCTGCTTGAAGACCTCAAACGTGGGGCATTCTTCCGCGATATCGAACAGCACCTCTTTGTACCGGTTGCGGAAATTCAAGAAGGTGGCCTCCGGGGCAGCACCGGATTCAGCGATTCCTCCCGGTCGCACGCCGTACATCCACCATGCCCCCTCTTCGTCCTGCTCCATCAGGGCACGGCCGGAGATCGTAACCCCTGCCAGGAAACCGTTCCCCGACACGGCGTCGCGGAAGGTGAAGAGCAGCGGGTGATGCTGGATCTCAGGCATTGCGGCTCCGCTGACAACTCAGAAGGGTGCGATTATACCGGCGATTATCTTTGTTCAGAAAGAACACACCCCGGTTTCGGTTGTCATGGCTTATTGCCATCTTACCCAAACTGCATTCGCATTCCGATGGCCAAAGCATGGAACGGGGGATTTTCGGTGTCGAAGGTAACCGGGAACAAAGCCAACACAAGCCCCGACCGGCGCTGCCGGCGACCGGTTACAACGGCTCATTCCCGGCAGCCTGGCGGCGCGGAGATGCCGGCTCTGGCGCCGGGCGCAGCGCCTCCGGCCTCGGCTCAGGCTGCTTTGGCTCCATCCGCGGGGGCTCGCTCGTAACCCCGCCGGCATAGCCCTTCACCGGGTGGCTGCGGTCGTCGTACTTGCCGAAGATCATTTTCCCGGCGGTGGTCTGGAGAACCGAAGTCACGGCAATATCGACGTTGCGGCCGATCATGCGCCGCGCATTGTCCACCACAACCATAGTGCCGTCATCCAGGTA
>JAFAIN010000321.1 GCA_019236695.1 Acidobacteriota bacterium
GCTGATGAAGCTCTTCGCGGTTGAACTTCCATCCTCGGGAATTGCCCTTCGCCAGTTTTGAAAGGCGAATGAACTCGTCAGCAGCGGCATTGGTGTCACGCGCTCCAATGAACTGCTCTAAATACTCACGGATCAGTTGATTGACGCTGGTTCCCATGGCCTCGGCGCGGCGCCGCGCCTTTTTCATTACGTCCTCTTTGATGGAAAGCGTCACATTCACAAACACATAATACGTGCGCAAGCAGTATGTGTCAATATGCGCGAGGTTAGTACTCTTCTGGGGAGAGGTGACGGAGAGGCGGCTTATTCGGGGGGCTGGCCGGGCCGGATTTCCAGAGCCTGGCCGATGATTTCGCGCTCATTGTCGGTGAAGCGCGTGCGATATTCGGGCGACGACAGCCATTGTTGCCGCTCCTGCGGCGGCACGTTCCGCAGGTCGCGAACTGCGTTCCTCACCGCCTGCTGGCGCCCGCGGGGAAGCCCCTGATAACGGCGTGCCAGCTCGTTTTCCTGCTGGCGCTGCTCCGGGGGCAGGTGCTCCCGCAAATCCATGCGGTCGAGCATCTGCTTCTGCTCGTCCGGTGACAATGAGTTGAACTGCTGCAGTTGCTGCCGCATCTGCTCCTGCTGGCGCGGCGCCAGTTTGCGGAATGCGGGATCGCTTTGCAGTTGCTGCACCTGCTGCGCGAATGGCAGGTTGCGGTTGCGGCGCAGCCAGTCGCCGGCATGCGGGCCGGGGCCAAACACGCGGAATTCACGCCGCGGCGCCTGCGGCTGCGCCTGGGTTTGAGATGGCTGCGGAGTGGCGGCCGGAGCAGGTGCGGGAGCGGTGTTGGCCGGCTCCCCAAATCCGCCCTTGGCCCGTGCCGGCGGCTGAAAACCGCGCTGCTGTGATCCCGCCTCGGGCGAGTTTTGCTGTGGCTCCTGCTTTTGCTGAAGGTGTGGCCGCGCCTGCCGCCGATTCTGTCCGGCAAAGCAGCTCGATGCCGCCAGCAGCAGGACTCCTGCCGTGTGAAGCGAATTGTTCCCCCAAAAGCGCATAGCCGCCGCACCCATTTCGCTGCCTAGTTGCTTACCCCAGTGTCGGTATTTCCAATATCGTCAAGCAAGTCAAAATTGGCGTACATCTCGTAATTCTTGTCGAGCGCCTGCATGTCGCCCACCGGCGTTCCCGGCATAGTGGCGACGATCTCGTTATTGTGCAGCGGGTGCTCCTCCCCGGGTGTGCCAGCGCTACGAAACATCAACAGCCCGGCGAACAGCAAAACCGCCATGGCGGAAACCAGGCCGGCCCTCCGGCTCGCAAAAAATCCGGGAGCAAAAATGCCTCGCAGCCGAGCCAGCAGGCTTTCTGGCTGCCGCGCCTCTTCGCGCACTCTTGCACGCAAACGCGTGGCGAAGTAAGGGGAAGGCTCGGGAGCCTTCCACTCATCCAGCAGCGCCATGGTCTGGTGCATGGCCTCCCACTCTGTGGAACACGCCGAGCAACCGGCCAGGTGAAGCTGCGCTGCGTTGCTCGCCTCGCCCGGCGCCGCGCCCGCTTCGATCAGCTCTTCGCGAACCTCGATGCAATTCATAATCCGCTCTCTCACTGCTCTCGGGATCAAATGAATTCCTTGAGCCGCTCCCGCAACGTCTCATAGGCGCGAAACAGCAGCGACTTGGTTGCTGATTCGCTTAACTTCAAAACTTCCGCAATCTGCCGGTAGTCCAGCCCCTGGTACTTGTGCATCAGCACCGCCATGCGCTGCCGTTCCGGCAGGCTCTCTACGTGGCGCCGGATGGAAGCCAGCCGCTCCCGCTGCAGCATTGCCTGCTCGGCCGTGATGTGCGGATCGGCCACGTCAATGGCCAACCCGGTTTCTTCATCGTGCTCATCAATGCTTACGGTCTGGTCCACACGCTCCGCCTTGGAATCGCGTGCATGATTCACTCCCAGGTTGGTGGCAATGCGATAAAGCCACGTGGTGAACTTGGCGTCGGCTGCGTAGGTGTGCCGCGAGCGATACACCCGCAGGAACACCTCCTGTGCCAGTTCTTCCGCAATGGCCTGGTTGTGAGCCATGCGGTACATAAAGCTGATGATGGGACGCCGGAATTTTTCCACCAGGTAATCAAAGGCAGCATCATCTCCTGCCTTGACGCGCAACATAACGTCAGCATCCGTTAACGCAACATAGCCGCCTTGCGGAACCAAGATCGCCGGGTTCCTTTCGCCAATTGCAACCACTTCGGGCTGGAGCGCCAGGGTAGCCATCTCATTCGAGGAAACCCCTTCCGCGCCTGAAAGTTGCGGGCTTTCCGGGGGTCTGCCGCGAGCCGCGTTCGGGTACCTTGGTGTCATCCGCAAGGCCTTAAGGCCTCTGCCGATTCTACAATGGCCCGGTTTTTCTGCACACTTGGGTGGTCCGGGAATGGGGTGGTCCCGGCCGCCCTCGGCCGGAAAGGCGGCCGAATAGGCCGCCGGGTTTGGCCGGCGTCACATGCGGGCCAAGCCTGTCAATTTAGCCGCAACCGGACGCTCTGTGGGTATTTTCCAGGCGGCGTGCGGGTCTAACATAGCTAAATTCCTGCCAGATCGAAGCGATGATCCCGCTGTGTTGCGCAATCAACTTTATCCATCCCCAACGTCCTTGGTGCGGGAAATAAATTCCGCGGAAGAACAAGCGAGCGATAAGGTGGCTGATCTTATAAGGCGCCGGCTGATCTTGTATTGACTCAAGGGCTTCCCGGGTACGAGCAGGGCTGTAGGAGAGCCGCCATGCCTCTTTGACCTCCGCCTCGACCTGCGCAATGCTCATCTTCCGAGGGGTGTGCGCCATGCGGAACGGAGCGAAGTCGAGCCAGTGCTTGGGGCGGGTCAACCGCCCTTCCTTGAGCAGGCGGTCATAAAGAGGAGTGGCGGGAAACGGAGTGATCTGCCCGAAGACGGGCAGCCCCGGCGGCCAGGTGCGGATTTGCGCCAGCGTGCGTCCTGCAACGCCGGCTTCGTCATTATCCAGGCCGAAGATAAACGAAGTGATCGCGTACACGTTGCGTCGCGCCAGGCGCTGCAAAACTGCCGCATAGTCCGCGGGCTTATTGAAGCTCTTATTGACGCTGGCTAGATTGGCGGGATCTAGCGACTCCATGCCGATGAAGATCCACTTGCCGCCCGATTCGGCAATCAGATCCACCAGTTCTTCGTCGCGAAGCAGGTTGGCGCTGATCTGGGCTACCCAGTCGGTTTGCGCACCCGCGGCAATGATGTCGCGCAACAGCGACTTCGTTCGCTTTACATGGATGGCGAAATTGTCGTCAACGAAGAACACCGCGATTTTGCCGCGCGTGCGCTGGGCTTGTGACTTCAGCAGCAGAAGCTCATCCACGATGCTCTGGTTCGAGCGGAACCGGATTGAATCGCCAAAGAAGCCGGTAACGGTGCAGAACTCGCAGCCATAGGGACAACCGCGGCCCGATTCCACCGGAATGAGGTGGAACGTTTCCCAGCCGGTTTTATAGCGCGCCATCAGCGGCCGCACAAAAGCTGGAATGCGATTGAATTGCCGCAGGTCCATCTGGTCCCAGCGTATCAACGGATATTCGCCGAGGCTGGGCTTGCGTTCTTTGCCGGAGTCGTCCAGCGGTGCGTAGATTTCTTTCAGTTCACCGCGCGCCGCATCTTCAACGATTCTCGGCCAGGTTTCATCCGCTTCGCCAAGCGCAATGGCATCGGCATGCCGGCTTCCACCGTCGCGGCCCAACGGCTCATCCGGCACCTCGGTGACATGAGGGCCGCCCATCACCACCGGAATCCCAATCGCGCGGATTGCGTCCGCAACCCGATACGCCCTGGCAATCATGCGGGTCATGGCGCCAATCCCGACCAATCCAATCTTCTCGGATTGCACGAATCGCGCCAGTTCGGCGTCGGTAAGCGGCTGCGTGTTGCCGTCTATGAGTAGAACTTCATGCCCTGCGGGGGTAAGCGATTTCAGCAGGAACATCCAGAGATGCGGCATGAAATTGCGAGTCACGCCGTTGTCGGGGCAGTAGAGAAGGATTTTCATCAGAAACCGGCGCATGCGCCAGTTCGAGCGCCTCGGCCGGACTCCCGGCCAGAGATACTGCTTTTGCAGTATATCGGGAGGAACTCCTGCTTTTACTATGAAACCGAGTGGCGCGAGATTCGGCTGCCCCCTGCGATCTTCCGCCCACGTTGCAGGCTTGCTCCCGGGGCGCTTTCCGGCTGTTTGAGACTCACTACCTTCTCGAAACGCTTTGGAAATGCTTGCGAGCACATGCGCGTCAGCCCGCGACAGCGGGCGGCAGAGACTAGCCCAGCGGCGTAAGCCCTGGGAAAAGAGCAGTTCAGAATTTGAGCCCTCGAAGAGGGCGGCAGGCCGGGATGACACCCCAAAAATTAGGGCGCCAGAAACCACAAGCCGCCTCGCGCGGTGCTGCCGCTCTCAGCGCCCGCCGTCGCGGGCTGCGGGGAGACCCCTGGCCGGTTCTCCGGCAATTTCTTGCACTGGAGAGCGCATAGGAACCTTAGTGCTCGCCGCCATTATCGTCGCTGCTGTTACCGCGGCGCCGCAAACACTGCAACTCCATTACCGCCCCGTGCCCAATGGCGAAGTGTCGAGAAGTCGGCGACGAGAAGTCGGTGAAGAAGTCGGTGACAGACGGACTGTCTTCCTGAGAAATCTTCTCCCCTGGCACGCGTCGCGCGAATGCACCACGCGGCGCAGCCCCCGGGGAAGGTTTGGTATAATCGCATTGACCACGCTTGGCCGGCGTTGCAGGCCGCTTGATTCGACCCGCGGCGCAGCAGAATGCCGGAGCGCTTGGTTTTTCTCAGCAAAAATGTCAAGTCTTACGCCGGTCTGGGCGCTTAACTCAGCGGTAGAGTGCCATCTTCACACAGTGTCCATCGACCTGCCGGCCATTGATTCTAAACAGGTTAATTAGGGGTAATAACCGGAAAAACCGGTATATCCGCCCAAATTTGGTACGGTTTTGGTACGGTCGGGCCGCGAGCAACACCGTGGCGGGGTGCGGCCCTTCCGGCGGCCAAACGCCGGTTCCGCGTCAGATAACGCTAGCCTTCACTTGAACCGGACAAAGCTCAGGGTTCCTCGTGGCTGCCTCACCACATCGTGCAGGCATTCGCTGTGGGCTTGTCCTCCTGCGCGCAGGCGAATGCCTCCCGAAACTCAGGAAAATTCTGCAGGACACCTTTGACGCGGTATTCGGCAGGAGGATGAACATCGCTTCCGCCAGTCGCACGATCCCCGGCTTCGCACCACATCCGTGCGAAGGCGGTGAAGAACCGCTGCTCCGGCGTCAGGCCATTGATGGCGCCGGCCGCCGGAGCCCCTGGGGAACTCCCAGTGGTTTCTTCGGCCTGCAGCGCCAGCAGCGCCACCTTAAGGCCGATATTGTCGGCAATGATTTCACCGGCGGTGAGGAATGCGTCCTGCTCTCGGGCGTTGACGAGGCCGTTCCCATGCTGTGCGGCAGCCCGTTTGTATTGCTCGATGAAGCAGGAGGCCCGCTGCCGGAACTGCCAGTAGTCTTCGGCCGTCCACCAGTCGCGCCTGCGGCCTTCGGCATCGTACTTCGCGCCCTCTTCGTCAATGGCGTGCGCGAGTTCATGGGCGACAACTGCACCGAGGCTGCCGAGGTTTGTCCCGTCATCAGCCTTGGGATCGAAGAACGGAGGCTGGAGCAGAGCAGCCGGCACGGTGATGGCGTTCTGCACCGAGTCGTAGTAGGCGTTCGTGGCGGTTACGGGAACCGGCCATTCGGTTTTGTCTATTGGCTTGCCGATTTTCGCCAGGTTGCGCCGGTACCGGTAAGTGCGGGCTCGCAATATATTGCCGAGAGGGTCGTCGGGCTTGATCTCAAGGCCGGCATAGTCATCCCACTGGGCGGGATAGGCAATGC
>JAFAIN010000022.1 GCA_019236695.1 Acidobacteriota bacterium
AACGAGCCATGACGCAGCAGGCGCTGAGCGCGCGCGCTCACGACCGCATCCTGAAAGTGGCCCGCACCATCGCCGATCTCGATAGCGCAGCCGACATCCTTCCCAAGCATATTGCCGAAGCCATTCAGTACCGCACGCTGGACAGGACGTACTGGGCATGAGCGAAGAGTATTGATTCATTTCCGAGGTTCGATCTGCTCAATAACTCAATAGCCAAATAACCCAATCGTCAATGCCCCGACGGTTTCAGGAATCGGCGCGTTGCAGCACCATCAATGTTTCATCATCGGCCTGCGGGCCGTGGCCGCGGAAGGCGGCGAGGTCTGCAATACAGCGCGCCACGTGTTCGTCAGGGCTCTGGGCACGGCAATGCGCAACAATTCTGGCCAGGCGCTCAGCCCCGTATTCCTCATCCGCGGCGCTTGAAGTTTCTGTAATGCCGTCACTGTAAAGAACCAGCACCTCTTCGCGCTCCATGCGCATTGTGGCGGACTTTACCGGCTCATCACGGAACAGGCCGATCGGCAAACCGGTGGATGGAATACGCGTGACCGAATTGCTTCCCACAATGAGCGGCTCCAGGTGGCCTGCGTTGGCGAATTCCACCACGCCATCCGGCATTGCCTTCCCGACCACCACGGTGGCGTATTGCGTGGGCAGGGTGCTTTCGCAGAACACGCGGTTGGCGTGGCTCATGAGTTCCGCAACCGGAATACCGAGCGGCGCCAGTGTCCGGAACATCGCGCTCAGGTTCGACATCAGCAGTGAAGCCGCAACCCCTTTCCCCGACACGTCAGCCAGCGCAAAATACAGCGCCCCCTCGGCAGTCGTCGCCAGGTCGCAGTAATCGCCGCTCACAATCCCGGCAGGCTGGTAGTGGTAGGCCACGCGCCATCCCGCGAAATGAAAATCCTTTGGCGGAAGGAGGCGGGATTGCAGCCTTGCTGCCAATTCCAGATCGGCCTCGAGCGCCCTCTGTTTTTCCTGAGGAAGATGGTCGATACAGAAACGCACCAGCGGATCGGCGATCAGGCGATCGGTTTCTACCGGGGTGTGGCACAACTCGCAAATTCCGAGAGAGCCGGCGTCCAGCCGCGTGAGGGCTTGATCCACCTGCTCCAGCAACCGGACGGCACTGACGGCCTGCCCGCGCGATAAGGCCTGCTGCAGGCACTGACGGCGCTGCACAAGCTGCTCGCGGAGTTCGTCGCGGAAAAGGGCGCCAACATCCACGGGGCGAACGTCTGCAGTTCCAGTGGTCGCCATAAACAGTCCTCCGGTCGGGATGTGAATTCGATGCACAGCCAGGCAGGAAGATGCTTTTTCCTGCGGTCCTCCCGCATTCTCTGAGGCCCTCGCTGCCTGCCCCAAACCACCCTGGAACCACGCAACTCACCACAGCAGCTTCAGGCCGAGCTGCATCTGGCGTGCGCTGGTCGATGTGCCCGTAATTGCGCCGGCAGTGCCCGAAATGCCTGAGGGCGTGAAGACGATCAGGTTGGGAGTGCCGAAATTTGCGCGGTTGAGCAGGTTGAATACTTCCACCCGGAACTGAGCGGCAAAGCGCTCGCGCAACTGCAGGCGCTTTACTCCGGAAACATCCCAGGTGGCCAGGCCGGGGCCGGTAAATTGGTTGCGGCCGGCGTTTCCGTAGAACCCGCTGTTTGGCGGAGGCGCAAGGAACGCTTGCGGACTGAACCACTGGTTCGGACTGCCTGTAACCACCGGTCCGGCGAACGCGGGACTCAAGAACGGCCTGACCGGGTTTCGAGTGTCACCATTGTTGCTGGGGTTGTAGCTGAGTTGGGGCGTGAATGGGAATCCCGCCTGGGCCTGAAATATGCTGCTGATGGACCAGCCGCTCCAGGCCTTGCCACGCCAGCCATGCTGTGCGCCGCGTCCAAAAGGCAGCTCGTAGGTTCCGCTAACTGTGAGCGCCTGGCGAACATCGTAAGTGGCCGGACCCCAATCGGCTCGCAGGTTGAAGGGGTTGGCCACCAGCCCGGGAGCATTTCCCGCAGTCGTGGCATTCAGCGAATCGCCGTCGTCCAGAGTTTTCGACCAGGTGTAGGCGCTGCGCAATGACAAGCCGCCGCTGAAGCGGCGATCAAATTCCGCCTGCAGCGCGTTGTACGAACTGGTGCCCAGGGAGAACCACGTCCACGTGTTGGCCAGCGCCGGGTTTGCCTTCGCAGTGCCGGGAGCGATGTAGAAAGTTCCCGCCGGCACGGGCGCGTTTGCGAGCGCGCCCGGGAAGTTCGCGGGAAAGCTGGCCGGGCATGGCGCGGCTGGACAAATCACCGGCACAGGCTCATTTGCATCCAGCCCAAGAATCTCGTGGTAGCCGTGCGAACCGACGTAACGCAAACGCAGCGCAGAACTCGGCGAGAGCTGCTGTTCGATCCCCAGCGACCAGGAGAGCAGCGTGGGGGAATGCAGATCAGGCTGCACCCCTCCCGGCACCAACTTTGCGGCGGCGGGCACAGGCGCTGCGGGATTAATCGGCAACTGCGACAGCGGAACCGAAGCCAGGCTGTATGTAGGATTGAACGGAGCATTCTGGTCCGCACGATATCCCAGCGCATCCTGCAGATCGTTGTACATGCCGAAGCCGGCGTGCACTACTGTTTTGGTTCCCCATGGGCTCCACGCAATACCAATCCTTGGTTGCGGCAGAAATTTCGAACGATTCTCGCTGAACGCCGAACCGCCAAGATGCGGCTGAGAAGAGATGACTCCGCCGGGGAATAGATATGTGGCGGCCCGGCCGTGCGCCTCATTCCATCCAGTGCTCGATTCCGCGCGGAAGCCCGCAGTGATCGAGACCCGCGGGCCGGCCTGAATGGTGTCCTGCGCGTACCAGGCGGAGAACAACGATCGCCAATTCATAGGCGTGGGAGCAGGATCGTATAGAAATGTGGTGACGGTTCCCTGAAGGAAAGCCTGCAGGCTGCTGAACGTGGCCTGGCCATACTGGCTGAGGGCGATGTTTTCGTTCGATTGAAACGGCTGCAGCCAGACTCCAACACTATATTGGTGCCGGCCTCGCACTACCGTGAATCGATCTTCAAACGTGAACAGATTCCTGGCGACCCGCAGGTTGCTGCCGTTATTGCTTCCGGCGAGGCCCAATTGCGCCTGCGGATTTGAGGCCGCACTTCCGCCCACCACCACAGCTCCCACCCGCTTACCGGCAAGGAATCCCGGCACCGAAGTTGCCGGCGTGCCGGGAGTGGGCTCGCCGGTATAGAAGTAGCCGGCGCGGGAAAATCCCGCGCGCGCCACGTTGAGGGCCAGTGGGGAAAAAGTGTGCGATTCTTCCAGGCTCAACACCTGTTCCCGCAAAGTCAGAATGTCGGTGCTGAACGGATCCAGAACCGTAGCCGTTGTGTCGGCGCCATCATCTACCGTGTAAACCGCCGCGAGCGAATCGTGGGTCCCCAGGATGTGGTCGAGGCGGGCAGTTCCAAAATCCTCGCGTATGGCTTGCCGCGGGCTGCTGAACACCTCGGCAATTCCGTTGAAATCCGGCGCCCCCGCGGGCGGAGCTGGCCACAATTGCAGGTAAGGTTGCACGCTCGGCGCCGCCGCCGCGCGCGAAGCCAGGTCGGGGACAAAAGCTGCTGAGGTCTGGTTGAGTTGCTGCCGCAGGCCTTCAAAATTCACAAACAGGAAAGTGCGATCCCGGCCCGCCGGCGACGAGGGCAATTTGAGCGGGCCGCCTGCCGAGGCCCCGAACTGATTGCGCTGGAAGTGTGGGATGGCGCCCTGATCGAAGTAATTGCGGCTGTCGAGTGCGCTGTTGCGCAGGAACTCGAACGCGGCGCCGTGCCACTCTAAGCTTCCCGCTTGCGTGGCGATTACGACCTGCGCGCCAGGATGCTTGCCGTATTCGGCGCCGTATCCGTCACGCAGAACATTGAACTCACGAACAGCCTCAACCCCCAGCAATTCCTGGCTTGGTCCTCCGGGCTGCATGTTGTTTTCCGCGGCGCCGGTGTACTCGATTCCGTTCAACAGAAACAGGTTCTGCTGTGGCCGGTTTCCGGAAACGGCAAAGTTGTTCCCCGTTGTGGAATTCGACACTCCGAGCCCGCCGGTCTTCTGGCTCGTAAAGTTCACTACTCCGGGGTTGAGCGGCAGCAGCAGGTCGTAACTGCGCCCGTTCAGCGGAAGCTCCTTGACCGAGCGCTCGCCGACAAGGCCGCCGCTGCCCTGGGACGTGAGTGCAACCAGGGCCGCGCCTTCGTTTACATCAATCTGTTCCGCGGCAGCCCCAACCTGCAACTGGAAATCGACCACGCTTTCCTGCCCTACCGACAGAATGATTCCGGAGCGCAGAATCTCGCGAAAGCCGGGCTTCTCAACCCGCAGTTTGTAGGCTCCGACCGGTAAGGCAAGGAACCGGTAACGGCCGCGGCCGTCGGTGGCCGCAGATGCCGTGGCGCCGGTCTCGAGGTTGGTCGCGCGCACCTCGCCACCCTGCACCGGCGCGCCTGTTGGATCCGTAATCCCACCGGTGAGGGTCGCGGAAGTCTGCCCCTGCGCCAGGCCGGCCAGAAGGGCGAGAACCAGGAGAGAGCAACTCATTTTCATATTAGCTGTACGGATTTAACGATAAAGTATATACGGATTTGTAGAGCTGCAGTCCCACCCGCACTATACTGCATGCATGCCTCACCTGCCGCCCCTCACCCCGCGGGAAGCTGCGTTGCAGCTTCATGTCAGCCTGCCTACCGTGAAGCAGTGGATTTACCGCAAGCGGATCCGCAGCGTGAAGACGGCCGGCGGCCATCACCGCATCCCGCAGAGCGAAGTGGACCGGCTCCTGTTCCGCACCCGCGGGCGATCAGCGGGGGAGCGCAGGGCGAAGATTCGCCGGGTGAGCGGCCGCAATCAACTGGTCGGCAGAATCGAAGAAGTGCGCATCAGCGGCCTCATGGCGGAGGTGACGCTCTCGATTGGCGACCAGCAGATTACCTCGATAATTACGTCCCGCTCGGCCCGCGAGATGCAGTTGAAGACCGGGCAAACGGCTGCCGCCCTCATTAAATCAACCGAGGTCCTGATCCTGCGCGTTTAGAGAAGTTCGGACAATTTTACGTAGGACGATTCATAAACGCGGAGGTGCTGCGGCGCAGGGGAAAATGGTTTCTTGAGCGGCTTCCGCAGGCGGGTAGCGCGGGCCGGCAGCATGCGCTGTTCTTAAGAGGTTATCTCTGCGTCTCCGCGCCTCCGCGGTTCAATTCGACGTTGAATCTCAACAGGGGGCCTCCGGCGTGCGCGGGATAATGAATGGGAGCAGCTTCCAATGGCCTATATCCTCGGCATCGAGACTTCTTGCGACGAAACTGCGGCCGCCGTGGTGCGCGCCGGAGTGCAGGTTATTTCGAACGTAGTCTCGTCGCAATACGCCGTGCATCGCCCCTACGAAGGAGTGGTTCCTGAACTCGCTTCGCGCGAGCACTTGCGCAATATTGTGCCTGTGGTTCGTGTGGCGCTTCAGGAGGCAGGGCGCGATTACAGTAGCCTCGATGCCATTGCCGTAACCCAGGGGCCAGGCCTGGCGGGCGCGCTGCTGGTCGGCGTGAGCTATGCCAAGGCACTCGCGTTTGCCGCCGGCAAGCCTCTCATTGCCGTCAATCACCTCGAAGGCCACATTCACGCCGTGCTGCTGCAGATGCGCCAGCAGGCAGGCGGCGGCGAATTGCGCTTTCCGGTGCTGGCGCTTGTAGTCTCGGGAGGCCATACGCATCTATTCCTGGCCTCGGCACGCGAGCATTCGTGGACTTAGCGAAATATCGGCAGAACGCGCGACGATGCCGCCGGCGAAGCGTTCGACAAAGTGGCAAAGTTGCTTGGGCTGGGCTATCCGGGTGGGCCCGTAATTGACCGGCTGGCGCCCCTCGGTGATCCGCGCGCAGTGAAGTTCACGTTCGCCCGCATGAAATCGCCCGCGCGAGGTGGTTCGCAGGAACGGGAAGCAACCGACCGGTTCGACTTTTCTTTCAGCGGCATCAAGACTGCGGTGCTTCGCTATGTTGAGGCTCAGAATATGCAAGCCTCGATTGAACAGCGCCGGCGGGCGCTCGCCGGCATAGCGACGCCGGCACTCGAAGATTATGTGCGGCTGTGCGACCGCGAAACCCTGAACCTGATTGCGTCATTTCAACACGCCGTGGTGGGCGACCTGGTGAGCAAAACTTTGTCAGCCGCCGACGCCTGCAACTCGGCCAGCCTGTTCATAACCGGAGGTGTAGCGGCCAACAGCGAATTGCGCGCGCGCTTTGAAGAAGCCGCGGGCCGGCAGGGGATCCCGGTGGCGTTTCCGTCGCGACCGCTTTCTACCGATAATGCGGCCATGATCGCCGCGGCTGCCTATCCCAAGTTTCTCGCAGCAGATTTTGCGGCGCCCGAATTCTCGGCCGAGCCGGCCTTGGCCCTTTGATAGGCCGCATCCGCGAATCATCCAGTGGTCATTGCGAGCAGCCTGCCCGCAAATGCGGGTCGGGACAGGAATGCGGTCACCGATATATGGCTCCCTGCAACAAGAGTCACTCCGAACCCGCCCCCGCGGGTGAGGAATCTGAGAACGCTGTTTTCTTGCGCTGATGTTGGGCGTCCTCCTCGGCACATCGCCCCGCCCGTGGGAGTGACATCCGGCAAAGCAGGTGGATTTCTTAATTTCGGCGGAGGGAAAGCGGCTCAGCCTTCGTCGCCCGCAAGATTGTCTTCAATGACCATGTCTTTGAACTCGCTGGCTTCGAAGACCTCGCCGCATTCCTTGCACTCTACGAATTCGGCGTCGGCATCACGAGCCACAATTTCAACGCGCGGATGCTTGCAGGCGGCTGGTGCATTGCTGCTTGGCATGTTCACAGGAGGTTTCTGCGCTGGAGCGAAGTCATGCTTGGATCGCCCGGCGACATGCGGCTCGGCTGGCACGGGCAGATTGGCTGAATTTTAACCCGAGCCGGGCGGCTGTCAAGCGAAGAAACTGTGAATGGCGCTTACTGGCCGTTACGACCGGTACATTACGCCCGGATTGCGCGGAACAGGCCTGCCACCCCAAAGGTGTAGGGAGTCCAGTTCGCATCGCGAAATCCTGCGGCACGCATTCGCTCGAGCATTTCCGGAGGTGACGGAAAGCGCGCAACCGAAGCCGGCAGGTACTCGTAAGGCCCGCGCACACCCGAGATAGCCGCGCCGATGCGCGGAAGGATGCGACCGAAATAGAAGCTGTACAACCTGCCGAGCGCGCCGCTGGGGCGGCTGAACTCGAGGATGCCGATCTCGCCACCGCTTTTCAGCACTCGGGCAATTTCGCGCAGCCCGCGATCGTAGCTGGCAAGATTGCGAAAGCCAAAAGCCGAAACCACCAGGTCAAATCCGGCGCCGGGCAGCGGCATGGAAAGTGCATCCGCCTGCAGCCACGAGGGAGGATTCTGTATGCGCGCCGATTTCCGGCGGGCAAGAGCCAACATGGGCGCGGAGAAATCGCAGCCGGTTATCTCCGCGTTGCCGGCTCCGCGTACCTTTGCCAGGGCAAACGCCATTTCCCCGGTGCCGCAGCAGAGATCGAGAATGCGCGCGCCCGGCCGCTGCACGATGGGCGCGAACGCCCGGGCCGCACGGCGCCACCACAGCCGGTCAACATTCAGCGAGAGCAGGTGGTTCAGCAGGTCGTAGCGGGGCGCAATCGAGCTGAACATCTGCTGAATGGCCGCCGCCGCTTCGTCCTCCCCGGAGCTGGACACCGCCCCCTGCATCTCGCTGGATTGTGGATTCATTGGCTATTGCCGCTTCACGCCTTTGCTTCACGCGGATGGCTTCGCACGGATGGCTTCACACCGATGAAAGATACCGCAATTCCTCTACTGCCTGCACTACGGCGCGCTCCGGCACGTCAGGCACGATATCCACCCGGCCCAGTTCGACCGGCAACACGAAGTGCACCACGCCGTTTCGTGTCTTCTTGTCGGCCTGCAGACGCCTGGCAATGCGCTTGCCTTTTACCTCGATCTTTGGCAGTGGAGCATACGCAAGCACTTGAGAAATGATGCGCCTCGCCAGTTCGGCGCCGGTCCGCTGCATGCCGCTCGAAATTAGCGAGGCGGCCACCATGCCCCAGGCCACCGCTTCCCCATGCAGGAACTGCTTGTACCCGGTTTCGGCTTCCAGCGCATGCCCGATCGTATGGCCAAAATTCAGGATACGGCGAAGCCCGCCTTCTCGTTCATCGGCCGCAACCACCTCCGCTTTCACCTTCACGCTGGCCTCAGTGAGCCACTCGATCGCGTCCACCTGCCGCTGCAGAATGCGCTCGCGATTCTCTTCCATATAGCCAAAAATTTCAGGGCTGCGAATCACGCCGCACTTCATGGCTTCAAACAACCCGGAGCGAAACTCGCGCTCCGGCAGGGTTGCGAGGGCTTGCGGATCGGCAATCACCAGCAGGGGATGGTGGAAGGTTCCGAGCAGGTTTTTGCCGGCAGCAAGGTTCACGCCGGTCTTGCCGCCGATGGCGGCATCGAGTTGCGCAACCACAGTGGTGGGCACCTGGACGTAATCGACGCCGCGCATGAACAGTGAAGCCAGCAATCCGGCCGTATCGCCCACCACTCCGCCGCCCAGAGCGACTACCAGGGAGCCGCGGTCGGCTCCGCGCTGCACCATGCGCGTGGCCAGAGAGCTTACGGTATCGAGATTCTTATGGCGTTCCCCATCCTGCATCTCCAGCACATCAACCTTCAGGCCGGCGGCAGCCAGGGATGCGGTTAGCGAGTCGCCCCAGTGCTTGCGGACGGCCGGTGCGGTGACGACGAAGGCGCTTCCGCGCCCAGGCCTAAGTCCGGAAATCAGTTCGCCGGCGCGGAGAAGGGAGCCGCGTTCAACGTGGACCGCATAACGCTGCGGCGGCCGAGCCGGAATTTCAACCGCGACCACGGGCACAGGTCCATCATACGGAATTGCGAATTTCCGAATTTTAAATTTCGAAATGTGGTTGCTTCTACCGGGCCGCGGCGGGCTCTGTGTTGTACCATTATGTGCTGACAGAAGGAGGAACTTATATGGGACGTGATGACAGCAATGGTTTCGCGTGGTTCCTGGCCGGACTGGGATTGGGCGCCGTAATCGGCGTACTGTATGCGCCGAAATCGGGTGCGGAGACCCGCCAGGACATTATGGAGGCAGCCGATGGAGGGCGCGAGTTCGTAAGCAACCGGGCCCGCCAGGCTCGTGACCAGGCAGCACAATGGGTGGAGCGCGGCAAGGACATCCTGAACCAGCAGCGCGATAATGTGGCCTCGGCGGTCCGGGCCGGCAAGGAAGCCTATCGCCAGGCGACCACCGACAGCCCCACCGGCACCGGCGGCAGCACCGCAGGCGGAATCTAGGCACATCACGCAGCACGGAGTCGGCTGGATGGCTGCATATCTGGATGGCGGCTGAATTCAGCACGCAGCCATCAGCAGTAAGGCGTCCTCCAAGGGGCCTGATGTCGCCGGGCGTCTGGCCACGGCTTAAGGAGTGCCTCAATCGGGGTTTTTTCTCGCAAATTGGGGCGAAACGCGGTAAATAAGCCGTAGCACATTCAGGATAGGGAATCCTATGTCCAACGTTGAAACCGCGTTTGTCATTGTTGCTGCGACAGCGATTGTGCTCCAGTTCGTTTGCCTGCTCGCCATGTACATAGTGATCCGCAGGGGCCAGCAGCGCATGGAGTCGGTGCGCGAAGCCGTAACCCGCCATGGCCTGCCTGCCCTGGAAGCGGCGCACATGTTCTTCCTGGAGAACGGCCCCAAGATCTCAACTATCTTGGATAACGTTTCGACCAGCACCAGCGCCGTGAACCGCCAAATCGAGCGGGTTGACGCCACCGTTACGGACATTGTGGACCGCACGCGCCTGCAGGTGATCCGCGCCGACGAACTGGTTACTCGCACGCTCGACCGCGTGGAGGAAACCACCGAGTTCGTGCACAACCGTGTTTTTACCCCGATTCGCTACGCGGCGGGACTGATTCAGGGAGTGGGCGCCGGGCTCGGCGCGCTGGTGGGCAGTATTCGCCCCGGAAAGAACGGCCCGCGCCGGAATGGCGATGGGGAGATGTTCATCTAGGCGATTTCAAGATCACTGTGCTCGTCTTGTCGTTTCCCGAAAATCTGGCGTATCCCAGGAACCGCTCCAGCGCTCATCCTGGCGCGGCGACCCTCACTTCGGCGGTCTGCGACGCATCCTTCACCGGCAAAGGCACGCCTTCAGCGATAGCGCTGAGCCCAGCAGCCAGCAATTGCACTCCGAGCACAAACGCCAGATACCCGAAGGCGCGGTACAGGACTGCGAGCTGCAAAAACACCAGCGAGGCGAAGAACACGGGCGCGTATAGCAGCGCGGCACGCGGCCAACTGCCGGCTCGCATGCAGCGCAGCAAGGCCACAAACACCAGAGCCGCAGAAACGAGGAGGGATGCAGTCCCCCAGGCGGTTCCGAGGGTTACAAGATCACAGATCACGTAGCCGGCCAGGGCCCAGGCGGGAAATCGCAGGCGGGCCAGCTTTTCTTCCCGCAAATGCAGAGAAACGAGCGCAATTACGGCAAGCAAGACGGCAAGGCCATAAACCATGATCCCGCCAATGTTCGCAGCGCTCTTCGCGCGTGCATCCATCGCCCATGCCGTAATCCACCGCGTTCTCCCGGCGAGCACTTCGTAGCCGCGATAGTGGCGGTCGCCGCACGACTCCAGCGACATGGTCATGAACACGCTTACCAGAATAAGTATCGAACCGGATCGCACCGCACCGCGGCTGCTGGCTGGCAATATGGCATTGCTTATCCTTGAGATCACCGAGGCCGTTGACCTCCCTTTCCCGGTGATCCGCCGCACTACCGTGGGATAACTTGCGACCAACAGAACAGTCGTTGCCAGAGCAATCTCTTCGTGAGGGCGGTCATCATACTGGGTCTCATGCGCGATCACAAAAATTCCCAGCACGCTTCCGGCGGCCAGGTAGGCCAGCGTCAGCCTGCGTAAATCGAGCTGCCATTGCTCCGCCATGGTTTTGCTGTCCCGCGGCAGAGCCCACAACCACACCAGGGAGCCCATAAAAGCAAGCAGCGCATAGATCGCGTTATACCACTCGGGCTGGTCCCTGATGATGAAAGCGACCGCTTCGCCGGTTGCAACCAGGCTCAGGACGCAAAGAAGAATCTCCCATTTCGAACTGAGCCTTTTCATTCTCAACTCGCTATCTCGCGGCCCATTCCGGCAGGGCGGTTGTGAGCCACGGCACATACGTTATCAGCAGCACCGCAATGGTGAGCAGCGCGATGATCGGCAGCACCGACCGCAGCACCTCCGGGACGGTCTTGCGGAATCGATAGCTCGAGAGCAGCAGGTTCAACCCAACCGGCGGCGTAAGGTATCCATGCTCCATGTTGGCCAGGAAAACCACCCCCAGGTGTACAGGGGGAATTCCGAAGGCCGTACCCAGCGGGGCAAGCAGAGGCGCCTGTACGACAATGCCGGAATAGATGTCCATCAGGCAGCCCACCACCGTCAGGAAAAGATTCAACAGCAGCAGGAACACCAGCCGGTTGTGGACATACAGCGTCACCCACCGAATCGCCGCCGCCGGAATCTCGGCGTCCACCATGTAATTAGTGAAGCCCAGTGCGACTCCCAGAATCAGCAGGATTCCGCCAACCAGCAATCCGCATTCGGTTGCGACCTTCGGCACGCCGCGCGTGATGCTGAGCTCGCGATGGATGAACACTTCAATAACAAAGCAATAGAGCGCCGTCAGTGCGGATGCTTCCACGGGCGTTGCAAAGCCTCCGAACATTCCCCCTAGC
>JAFAIN010000120.1 GCA_019236695.1 Acidobacteriota bacterium
AGTCGGAGGTACTGCACCGGTGGGAGCACCGGCCTTCAGGCCGAGGTACTGCACCGGTGGGAGCACCGGCCTTCAGGCCGGTGGTCAGCCTCCGGCAGATTTTGGGGCTTTTAGCCCCGGCCTCCAATCGGCGGCGCAAGGTGCTGCGGGCCTGGGCTGAAGCCCAATCTGTCCATGCCGTTAAAACACCGGCCTGAAGGCCGGTGCTCCCACCCCGGTGCTCCCACCGAGGCAAGGGCCGGTGATCCCACCCCGGTGATCCCACCCCGGTGCTCCCACCCAGCCAGGGGCCGGCGCTCCCGCGCAGTCGCCGGGCGCGTGCTGTTTGTGGCCGGTGGCGCTCCCCGCTTAGAGGGGTACGATAGGGTGGTGCCGGCTTTCGAACTTACTCCCACCGAGGCTCGCGTACTGGGCGCGCTGCTCGAGAAAGACATCACCACCCCTGACTATTACCCGCTCTCGCTGAACGCTCTGGTGAACGCGTGCAACCAGAAATCGAACCGCGAGCCGGTAATGGACTTGAGCGAAGATCAAGTTCGCGACGCGCTGCACAGCCTGCAGGAAAAGCGGCTCGCCGGGCCCTCGGGCGGAGCGGACAGCCGGGTGACAAAGTACGGGCACCGGCTGCAGGAGGCGCTGAACCTTGACCGGCGCCAGACAGCGCTGGTCTGCGTGCTGCTGCTGCGCGGCGCGCAGACGCCCGGGGAATTGCGAGGGCGCAGCGAACGCCTTTACCGGTTCGAGACCATCGATGACGTAATCTCGACGCTGCAGCGGCTCTCGCAACATGAGCCGCCGCTGGCCCATGCACTGGCGCGCCAGCCGGGGACGAAGGAAGCGCGCTACATTCACCTTATGTCGCCGGCAGATGCAGCCGCATACGAGCCGCCGCCGCCTTCAGCTCCTTCTGTGGACCAGGATGACCGGTTCGCAAGGTTGGAGGAAACAGTAGCCGAACTGCGTCGCACCGTCGCAGATCTGCAGGAGCGATTCGACAGGTTTCAGCGCCAGTTCGAATAATGCACGCTGGTTGGCGGGCGATGGCACGCCGGCCGGATTCCGCGCTTGACATTCACAGCCCCTGCGCCTGACCCTGTCGGGAATCCAGCGCCGGCCCTGGTGGTGCCTCGAGGAGGTCCAGTTTGGCGGAACAACCTAACCCGCAGCAGGACGAATGGGCGCGAGTCGCCGTAATGCCCGAATTCCGGCAGATGTTGAGATCCAAAGAAAAATTTGTGGTTCCCGCCTGCACTTTCTTTATCAGCTACTACTTCCTGCTCCCGTGGCTGGTGGGCTACCATCCGCAACTCATGGGGAGGCGGGTATGGGGCGCGGTGAACCTGGCCTATCTGTTTGCTTTGTCGCAGTTCTTCGTGGCCTGGTTTCTGGCGTGGCTCTACGTGCGCGCGGCGCGTGCATGGGACGTTTCGGGTAAAGAGATACTCGATCGCCTGCGGAAGGACGCGTAATGAACAGCACACTATTGTTGTTCTCTGCCTTTATCGCCATCACTCTCGGGGTCACCTGGTGGGCGGCGCGCCGATCAAGCACGGCGGGCGCGTATTTCGCGGCCAACCGGCAGATCAAGGCCTGGCAGAACGGCGTGGCTGTGGCCGGCGATTACATGAGTGCCGCCTCGTTTTTGGGGATTGCCGGGCTGATTGCTTTTTCCGGATATGACGGCTTTATGTATTCGGTGGGCTGGCTGGTCGCATATCTCACCGTCCTGCTGGTCGTCGCCGAACCCCTGCGCAATGCCGGCAAGTACACCATGGCCGACGTGCTCGCCTACCGCTTGAATCCCCGCCCGGTGCGCGCCATGGCGGCACTGAGCACCATCACGGTCAGCACGTTTTACATGATCGCGCAGATGGTAGGAGCGGGCGCGCTGGTGGCACTGCTGTTGAAGGCCTCCCATATCAGCTTCGCAACCGCCGTGACCGCGGTTGGAGTCCTGATGATCATCTATGTGGTCTTCGGCGGCATGCTCGCAACCACCTGGGTGCAGATCATCAAGGCCGTCCTGCTTATGGGCGGCACCATCCTGCTGAGCATTCTCGTGATGACTCACTACGGATGGAGCTTCACTGCTTTTTTTGGCGCGGTGAGCCATGTGAGCTACCACGATGCAAAAGGAGCGGTTGTGGTGAAGGATTTCCTGCAGCCCGGCGGCATGTACAAGCCTCCGTATGGCGCGCTGGACCTGATCTCGCTTGGCATCGCGCTGATCTTTGGAACCGCGGGACTGCCGCATATCCTGGTGAGGTTCTATACCGTGCCCGATGCCAGGACGGCCCGTCACAGCGTAGTGTGGGCGATGGCATTGATCGGTTCGTTCTACATCATGACCACTTTCCTGGGTTTCGGAGCGGCGACCATTGTGGGCCGCGACTTCATCGATGCGCATGGCGGCCAGAACATGAGCGCGCCGCAGCTTGCCAATGCTCTGGGAGGAAGCTTCTTCTTCGCTTTCATCTGCGCGGTAGCATTCGCCACCATCCTCGCAGTGGTCGCCGGATTGACCATAAGCGCCTCCACTTCCTTCAGCCACGATTTCTGGACCAATGTTGTGCATAGAGGGCGCGAGCGCAATCCCGGCGAGGAGGTGCGCGTGGCCAGAATCACCGCCTTCGTGGTTGGCGCTGCCGCCATTGCGATTGCCATTCTCCTGGGCCCCAAGGCGAACGTCGCATTTCTGGTAGCGCTTGCCTTTGCTGTGGCGGCCTCGGCCAACCTCCCCGTCATCGTTTTCTCGATATTCTGGAAACGCTTCAACACCAGCGGCGCGGTGTGGGGGCTGGGAGTTGGCCTGATCTCTTCGATCGGACTGATCCTGATCGGTCCCAACCTGATGGGAAAGGGCAAACTGGTGGACGCCGCAGCCCCCTGGTTCCCGCTGCAGAATCCCGGTATTTTGAGCGTCCCACTGGGATTCCTGGCGGCATGGCTGGGAACCCTGATGGGCGGCAGGGAATCGCTGGCGGAATCGCGGTTTACCGAGCTTCAGGTTCGGGCAAACCTGGGACTCGGCGCGGAGCAGGCCGGTTGATTGCCGGAAGCCACGAACTGAGTTGCGCCGAGCCGCAGCCGGGAGTCTTTGCTGGAAGGCGCTGAGGCGCGTTGGAGTGGTTCAGCCAGATTGGCTTCGCTTACCGCGCTTTTCGAAGGCCAATGAGGCGTAAGCAGAGTAGCGCTCACCCGCTGGAGCCCTCAGCCGCCCCGCGATATACCTCCAGCGTCCGACGGGCTGCCTCCTCCCACGAGAATTGCTGCACCTGGCGGTACCCTCGCTGCTTCAATTCTTCGCGCAGCGGCTGATCGAGGAGCACGCGATGGACGGCACGCATGATTTCGAATGAGTTCTCGGGATTCACAACGACGGCTGCATTCCCCACCACTTCAGGAAGCGACGTGGCGTTTGAGGCCACCACCGGAGTGCCATGCGCCATGGCTTCCAGCGGCGGCAGGCCGAAGCCTTCATACAGCGAGGGGAACACAAAAACCTTGGCCAGATCGTAAAAAACCCGCAGCACATCGATGGGAACAAATCCCAGAAAGCGAACATCATTCTGCACCGCGCCCTTCACCACAGTGCGGCGCAGGTCAGGATGCTTTGAGAGTTCGTCGCCGATGATCACCAGCTTCAAATCAGGGTAAGCGCCTTCTTTTTCGAGCTCCGATTTCAGGGCCGAGAAGGCCTCGATGATGCGCGTAACGTTCTTGTGCGGCTTGATGTTGCCGGCATACAGCAGATAGGGATACGTAACCCGGTAGCGTTCCACGATCATCTGCCGGTCGGCCTGGCTGGCGTGGCCGCGGCGAAAGCGCTCATCTATGGCGTTGTAAACCACCGAAACCTTGCCGGGGCCCACGCCATAGATTCTCCCCAGCTCATTGCGCGTGAACTTTGATACAGCAAGAATTCGTTCCGATTTTTCCAGAGCCCTGCGAATCAGGAACCCGTGCACCAGCCGGCTCAGCCCGGAACCGTTGTCGGGGGCGTGATAGGAGGCCAGCAGATCGTGGACCGTAATGACATACGGGCACGGCGTGCGCCGCGGAAAACGGAACAGATGCGGAACGTGGACCACGTCGCACTGCAGGTGCTTGAGCGTGCGGCGGAACTCAACCAGCGATCGCGCCGATTCCTCCTCGGGAGCGAACGGAACCGGTGTGAAATTACGGGGAAGCTGTTGAAACTCGCTGAACTGCCGCGGGGGACCAAGCAGAAAATATTCCGTGCTGGAATCCACCGCCGCCAGCCCGCGAACGATGTTGCGGATATACGTGCCGACGCCGAAATCGTTGACCCTGCGAATGTCGAGAGCGACCTTCACCGGCAACAGTTTAGAACAGCCCTGCCTGCTAACGGCCAGCCTGTGCCGGCACAGCGCCCCGGCGCTCAGGGTATAGCGGGAACGCCTCGCACATCTCCAGAACCTCAGCCCGCACGCGTTTCAGGGTGGCGGGGTTCGAGCGGTCGCGCAGCGCATCGCCAATCCAGCGTGCGATCCTGCGCATTTCGTCTTCCCCCATGCCGCGCGTCGTAACCGCCGGGGTCCCGATGCGGATGCCGCTAGGCTTGAGCGGCGGGTTGGTATCGAACGGGATAGCGTTCTTGTTCACCGTAATTCCGGCCACGCCCAGCGCATTCTCGGCCTCGCTGCCCAGCATGCCCGCAGAGAACACATCCACCAGCATCAGGTGGGTGTCCGTGCCGCCCGAAATGATGCGGAAACCCTCGCCCGCGAGAGCCTGCGCCAGAACCCGGGCATTCGCCACTACGCGGCGCGCGTAATCCTTGAACTCCGGTTGCATGGCTTCTAGAAAGCAGACGGCCTTGGCCGCAATGATGTGCACCAGCGGCCCGCCCTGCATTCCGGGGAAAACCACTTTGTCAATGGCCGCGGCATACTCCTGGCGCGAAAGAATAAGGCCGGCGCGCGGCCCCCGCAGCGTCTTGTGGGTCGTGGAAGTGACAATCTGCGCGTGAGGAACGGGGGAAGGATGCGCTCCGCCGGCCACCAGCCCGGCGAAGTGGGCCATATCGACCAGGTAAAGCGCGCCAATTTTATCCGCGATCTGGCGCATGCGGGCGAAATCGATAATGCGCGGGTACGCGCTTCCCCCGCCGATAATGAGCCGCGGGCGCTCCCGCTCGGCAATGCGCTCCAGTTCGTCGTAGTCGATGGTTTCGGTGTCGCGGGTTACGCCATACGGAACAACCTTGTATGTCTTGCCGGAAAAGTTCAGGTGGTGGCCATGCGTCAAGTGCCCGCCGTGCGCCAGGTTCAGGCCAAGAATCGTGTCACCTGGTTGAAGCACGGCGGCGTACGCAGCCATGTTGGCGGTGGAACCGGAGTGCGGCTGCACGTTTGCGTGCTCGGCGCCGAACAACTGCCGGGCGCGTTCGCGCGCCAGGTTCTCAACCACATCCGTAAACTCACAGCCGCCATAGTAGCGGCGACCGGGGTAGCCTTCGGCATACTTGTTCGTGAATACCGAGCCGGCCGCTTCCAAAACCGCTTCGCTGACAAAGTTTTCCGAGGCGATCAGTTCGAGCCCATCATGCTGGCGCCGCTCTTCGTTCTGAATGGCCGCGGCAATTTCCGGGTCCACTTCGCCGAGCGGCCGCGACATGGAATTTCGGTTCATGGCTGCACAATCATAGCGCGAACCCCCGGGTAGATGGCAGGACGGTGAATCTCCATGTGGCGCTCGGGGGCGGCAAGCGGAGCAAAGCCGAAGTTCTCATACAGCCGGTGCGCATCGCGGGTCACGAGCGCCCAGCGGCGCAACCCCTGAAGATCGGGATGCTGCAGAACGCATTCCACCAGCCATTTGCCCAGGCCGCGCCCGCGGTGGCTTTCGCTGACAAATACGTCCGCAACGTACGCATAGGTGGCGCAGTCGCTGATGACCCGGGCAAAACCGATCTGTGAGGCGCCATCGTACAGCCCGAAGCAGATGGAATTGGCGATCGAGCGCTCCACCACCGGGCGCGGAATGCCTTCAGCCCAGTAACAGTGGGTAAGGAATTCATGGATGAAGGCAACGTCGAGGCGGGCACGGTCAGAGCTGATGACTAAATCGCCGCGGTTGCGAGTGAAATCCATATGGCTTGTACTGCAGCCGGCGGTGTGGACCGCGCCATCACCATCCCTATAGGACCCAGAGCTTCTTCTTTTTCTTTCCGCCAGGCTTTTCGGCTGTGCCTTTGGCCGCCGGCCCGGTGGCGATGATCGGCTTTGTTTGATTGGGGCTTGCGCCCGCATCAATGTATCCGGGTTTGATGTCGATGAATGCTTCTTCCCGAAGCTTGGTCAGGTAATCGCGGAGAATGGGCTGAATCTTCTTTGAATAAATGGCATCGGTGACATACGGATCCGCTTCCTTCATCGTCATCACCCCGCCATTTACGTGCTCCGTAACTTTCAGAATCACGTAGCCCTGCTTGGTGAGGATGGGCTCCGAAACCTCGCCCTGCTTCATGGCAAACGTGCGGTCTTCAAGTTCCTTGGCCAGCACACCGCGCTTGAAATAACCCAGGTCGCCGCCCTTGTCCTGCGCGGTAGGGCCGGCAGAATATTTCCTGGCGAGATCCTCAAACTTGGCGCCCTTTTTCATCTCGGCTGCCACCGCTTCTGCCTTCTGCTGGGCGGC